>VXMP01000071.1 GCA_009841075.1 Acidimicrobiia bacterium
TCGCGGGGGGGGGGGCGGCGTTTTCCGGGGGGTGTGCGCTACGGCGTGGGTGGGGGGGGGGGTGGGGGTCCGCCAGCAGTGTCACCAAGGCTTCGGTGACAATTCCCAACGTCCCTTCCGAGCCGACCAGCAAACCTCGCATGTCCAGTCCGATCGGGTCGGGAGCCGGGCCGCCCACCCGGAGTACCTCTCCGTCCGCCGTGACAATTTCCATCTCCATCACGTGGTTGACGGTGGTGCCTTCCGCCAGGCAATGGGGTCCACCGGAGTTGTTGGCCAGGTTGCCTCCGATGGTGCATATCGATTGGGAGGAAGGGTCCGGGGCGTAGTGCAGGCCGTATCGGGCGGTGTGCAAGCTCAGGTCCAGATTGATCACACCGGGTTGGACCCATACACAACGATTTCCTACATCGACCTTCCCGATCCGGTTCATCCGGGTGGTGACCATCAAAACGTGCGGGCCGGTGGTAACGGCACCTCCGGTCAGTCCGGTTCCCGACCCGCGGGGCACTACCGGCACCCCGTACTGTCCGGCGGTTCGCATGACCTGGACCACCTCGTCCCGGTCACGCGGGAAGACCACCATTCTCGGGTCACCCCGCATAATCCCGGCGTCTTTCCCGAAAACGTATCGGTCGAGCGGGTCGGTCGCTACCTGCTCATCTCCCAGCCGATTACGAAGGTCAAGTTCCAAAGAAGAAGACATGGTCAAGTCGATGGTAGTAGGGAGAGCACCTAAGGGATGGGGTGCATTAACCTCACCTCACAAGGAGGTACTTGATGCCGGTAGTTTCTCAGTTCACGCCCAACCCCAATGCCTTGAAGTTCAATGTCGGCAGGGAGGTAGGGGGCCCTCGTAGCTACACCGCCGCCAACGCTTCCGATGACCCGGTAGCGGGCGAACTCTTCGCTATCGAAGGAGTGGTGAGCGTCTTCATGACCTCCGACTTCGTGACCGTAACCAAGAGCCCTGACGCCGACTGGGCCGACCTGACCTCTTTAACCGAAGAGGTTCTTAACCGACATTTTTCCTGATTAGGCCGCCCTATAGGACCGGCTTGTACGGCTTTATCGGGACCTGGGCCAGCCGATACCGGCCGGATCCACCACCCAAACCAGCTCTCCTTCCGGCATCGGAACAAGATCAGTCGAAGCAGGCTCGGTGATTTCGGGTAACGAGACCGCCCTTACCACCTCACCTTCTTCCACCCGGAGTTCTACCTCCACCTGCTCGGCGGGCAGACGCAGGAATTCGTCACCGTCGGCCGCGACCATACGGCGCATCATTACCGTGGTCAGGTAGGTACTCGGACCGGTCTGAACCAGCGATCTGGTACGAACCCACTCCACATAGGAGACGGTTTCCGAGCCCGATTCCGGGGCTAATTGTTCGGGGATAAGCAACCCGGAGGCGGTTTGAACCCGCTCCGCCCAGACCTCGGAGGGGTCGATGGTGAAGTATTCCAGAACCAACCACTCGGCATTCCCCATTACCAGGCGTTCGATTTCTCCCTGATCCACGGCCATTAGATCGGCTTCCGCAAGCTCTATCGAAACCCGAGGCTCGGAAAGAGGGGCGGTGATGGGGGTGGGCTCGTTAACCGCCGGAGCCGGGGCAACACCGGTGGTGGCTACCGGATCGGCCGCTACCGACACCGCAACCACCGGGGTCAGGTCGGGCGATGATGATCGGGTTATCTGGCGGAAGACTATTCCTCCGAGCAGCAGAACCACCAGCCCGGCGGCTACTCCATAGATGAGTTTCCGCCGGTCCGGCTCGGGTGGGATGGTGAGATGCTCCCAAGGCAGGTGCTCGCTCACCGGGTCTTCGGAGTTGGGTGGGACATCAGGCACAGATGGGACCCTTTCGTTTGGTCCCCTCGCCTAACCGGACATCGCGCAGGCTTCAATGTACCCTATACCCGAGTACTTTTGAACCCCCTTAACAGTGAGGGGCCCGAATCTTTTCGGGATTGGTGGTTGGGTTGGGTTGTTCCGACCCGACCATATTCCAACTTAGAAGGCAGGAATCCGCCCGATGTTGACTAACGTTGTCCTTTATGGCCTCTAATCCCGATCCCAGGCCCGGCCGCTGGATACTTCCCTTGGTGGTTCTAGGGATGATCCTGTTCACCTGGGTATGGATCAACCGACTCGAACCCCCCGAGGTGGAGGGAACTGTCGCCGGTTCGACCTCCAGCACCTCGACTTCCGTTGTAACCGAACCAGGAGACGAAGATCCCACCGTTTCCGAAGATGTCGAAACGCCCGAAGAAACCACGACCACCACTCTTCCTCCGGCCATCGAGGTGTATCTGACCAACCTGGCCGAGGATAAGGAGGCGCTGGCGGCGGTGGTAGACGAGCTGAACCAGGTCAACGACAGCTGGGAGAACCGGGCCGAGACCGGAGTTACCTATTCGGAAACCGAAGCCGCCTTTGTAGCCGTATCTGAGCAGGCGGTGGTGTTCAGCGAAACGGTCGAGCTTCACCGTCCTCCGGCGGATGTGGCCGGATTGACCGACGCCCATCAACGGGTTTACGAGTCGGCCCTGGCGGTTACCGAAGCGGCCTCCGACGCGCTGGCCGGTTTGAGGGCACCGGACACCGGAGAACTACGCCGGGAGGCGGTGGTCGAGTTCCGGGCCGCGGCGGCCACCTTCGATCAGAATGTCGACCAGATCAACGAGATAATCCTGCAAGGATTCGGAGCCGGATAAATAAAAAACGACCTGGTACCGAGCCTCTTTTTGACGCGACACCAGGTCGTTTAGACGGTGGGTTAGAAAATCAGGAGGCGGCCGAGCAAACCGTCTCCATGATCAGTCGGGTCACCACATAGGGATCGCAGTTGGCGTTGGGGCGCCGGTCTTCGATGTAACCCTTTTGGTTCTTGTGGGTGGCCCAGGGAATCCTGATTGATGCTCCCCGGTCGGAAACCGCATAGTTGAACTGGTCGTAGCGCTGGGTTTCGTGAGCACCGGTCAGCCGCAACTCGATATCCACGCCGTAGTTCTTGACGTGCTCGGCGGCATTGGCACCCAAAGCCTCGCAGGCCGCCAGTACCGCATCGTAGTTTTCCATCATCTGCCGGGTGGAAAAGTTGGTGTGGCAGCCCGCACCGTTCCAGTCGCCCAGGACGGGTTTGGGATGCAGGGTTACCTCCAGCCCGTAGTCTTCGGCGATCCGCTCGATCATCCAACGGGCGATTATCAGCTGGTCCGAAACCTCCACCGGAGGCAGTGGGCCGATCTGATATTCCCACTGACCGGGCATCACCTCGGCGTTGGTACCTTCGATCGATAGACCGGCGTCTATGCAGGCCTGACTATGGGCATCAACCACCGGCCTCCCGAAGGCGCGGTTGGCCCCCACCGAACAGTAATAGGGGCCCTGCGGGGCGGGATATCCACCGAGCGGGAAACCTGGGGGCGGCCCGTAATATTGACTGGCGGTCGGGTCCATCATGGTGATGAAGGTGTACTCCTGCTCCAGGCCGAAAATCGGGTTGAAGTCGGCGTACTTTTTCTCGGCTTCCACACAGGCGGCCCGGGTATTGGTCGGATGAGGTTCGAAGTCGGGGGTCAGGCACTCGCACAGCACCAGCACGTCGTTTCCGCCCCTGATCGGATCCGGAACGGTCTTGACCGGTCGGAGCACCACATCGGAGTCACCGCCGGGTGCCTGGTTGGTGCTGGATCCGTCAAATCCCCATATAACAGGCTCTTCGCCGTCCTTGAGAATGTTTGTCTTGGATCGGAGCAAGGGAGTCGGTTCGGTTCCGTCCGACCAAATGTACATTGCTCGATATACCATTGAGCCGTCCTCTCATCAAGTGGGTTCCCTTCCGAGGGCGGTTGGCACACCGTTAGAGATTTACCGACCGGCGCGCGCCCATACCCCCGGGTTATGGGTTATAGATTCGTGGAAGGGTAGTCATTGAAAATACTATATAGAAATCAGGGGCGTACAAGTTAGCCGGATTTATGCACGGACTCTGGTTTATAGTGGCTTCCTGGCCTCCAGGCACACGTCATGGGCCGCCTTGGTCTCGCCGTTTTCCGTCTCCACCTGCCGAAAGACCTTTTCGTTGCGCCGAATTTCCAACCCGGAGAAGTCGGCGGCGAGCCGGTTTTCGTTGAACAGCACTTCCGGATAGGGAGGGCCACCTACCCCCATAGAGATATTGTCGGAGTGGTGGGCGATCAGCCAGATGGTTCCGCCCGGTGCCAAGGCTTCAACCGCCTTACGATGCACCAACTGTCGATCCTCAGGCGGCAGCTGCAGATAGGAAAGGATTATCAGATCAAACGCCTCCGGTGGCGGGTTCCATTCCCGGACCAGGTCGACGGTATCGAAGTCCACCTTCACCTGGTGATCCTTGGCCAACTGCCGGGCCTGTTCGATTGCCACCGGCGATAGGTCGAGTCCGGTTACCTGGTGGTTTTTTCCGGCCAGCCAGACCGAGTTGCGTCCCTGCCCGCATCCCAGGTCAAGTACCCGGCAGGGGGTTAGCCCGGCGGCGAAAGCGGCCAGAAACTGATTTGGTTCGGTCCCCCAAACCATCCCTCGGGTCAGATAGCGCTCGTTCCACGCCTCAACGGTGCCGCTCTCGTGATAGGAATCGGAAGGTACATGCCCGGCACTTTCGGGAACCGAGTGGTCCATCTCGAATCTTTTCTAGCCCTGGTTAAGGGTGGCCACGACCTCGATTTCCACCAGAAAACCCCCGGGCAGGGCCGACACCTCAACGGCGGATCGGGCCGGCGGTTCTTCATCGAAGTATCCGGCGTAGACCTCATTTATAGCCGCGTAATCTCCCATGTCGACCATAAAGATGGTGGTCTTGGCGATGTCGGAGTAGTCCAGACCGAGGTCGGAAAGCAGGGCACCGATGTTGTTCATGATCTGGCGGGTCTGGGCGGTAACGTCACCGTCTTCCCGGCCACCCTCCGGTTTAAGGGCTACCTGACCGGATAGGAACACCAAACCGCCCGCTCTTACCGCTACCGAATACGGGCCCAGGGCCAGCGGGGCACCAGGAGTGGAAAGAACCTCTTTACCCATTCGCTCAAACCTCCGATTTACAGGCCGGATGGTGGGACAGCTTTATCTCAAACTCAGCTGAAACTGTTGCCGCAACCGCAGGATCGGGTCACGTTGGGGTTGTTGATGGCGAACCCACCCTCCATGAGACCGTCCTTATAGTCCAGTACCGAACCGCGGAGCAGCTCAACACTCTGCTTGTCCACCAGCACGTTCACCCCGTCGAACTCTTCGATAACGTCCGCATCGGACTGCTCTGAATCGAAGAACATCTCATAAGAGAAGCCCGAGCACCCTCCCGGCCGAACGGCCATACGCAACGCCAAGGAAGGGTCTTGCTCGGCGACCAGCAGCTCCCGAACCTTGGTTACCGCCCCATCGGTCAGCGTGACTGCCCTCATCGGCCGACGAGAGGTGATGTTGACGAGCTGTTCCATATCTGGCCATCCGATCCCCGGGCCGGGCGTCCCCGGTCCGATTGGTTCCGGTACAACATTATACAGGTACCCTGCCTAACAGAACGATAGCGAAGCCACCACGGGATCGGGGTGTAGCGGTTTTCCGGCGAACGCCCGGGGCCGTCAGGACAAGGTGGGATCGTTTTAGGTGTGGACGGGGATAAGGTAAGCCCTACCGAACCCGTTTGCGAAAGAGGCAAATGCCCGCAACAGTGACCGAAGACCTGGTATTCGAGGCCCTACGGGGGGTTTTCGACCCCGAACTGGGGGCGGACGTGGTGGATTTGGGCATGGTTCGAGAAGTCAAGATAGAAGCGGGCGTCGTGGTCATCGGCTTAGCCCTCACCATCGCCGAGTGTCCTATGCGGGGACAGATCGAGAACGACACCACCCGCAAGATCGAAGCCCTGCCCGGTGTGGAGAAAGTCGTGGTCGAAACCCGGGCTATGACCAGAAAGCAGCGGTCCGAGCTGATGGAAAAGGCCCGCCGCCGGGCCCGGGAGAACGCCTCGCCCACCCAGGTGGCCCCCACTACCCGGGTCATTGTGGTCGGCAGCGGAAAGGGAGGGGTAGGCAAAAGCTCGGTTTCGGTCAACCTGGCGATCGCGCTGCGTGGTCTGGGGCATCAGGTGGGTTTGCTGGACGCCGACATCTGGGGGTTTTCCGTTCCCAGGATGCTGGGGGTTACGGAGGCCCGGATCGAAGCCGACCCCGACACCCGGCTGATGCAGCCGGTGGAGGCCTACGGCATCCGGGTTATCTCGACCGGACTGATAATCGAATCGGAGGAAACCGCCCTGATGTGGCGGGGATTGATGCTGTCCAAAGCTTTGGAACAGTTCTTGCAGCAGGTGGAATGGGGTGAGCTGGGCTACCTGGTGATCGACCTTCCGCCCGGCACCGGTGACATTCAGATGGCCTTGGCCCGCCTGCTTCCCCAATCGGAGATGGTAGTGGTGACCACCCCACCCAGGACCGCCCAGAAGGTTGCGATTCGGGTAGCCGACATGGCCCGCCGTTCTGCCATGCCGGTGGTGGGGGTTATCGAAAACATGTCGTACTTCGAGACCCCGGAGGGACAGAGGTTCGAGGTTTTCGGTAAGGGAGGGGGGCAAGACCTGGCCGACTCGCTCAACATTCCATTGATCGGGGCAATCCCCTTGGACCCGACTTTGGGTTCGGGTGCCGACCAGGGCCGCCCGGTGGTGGCGGTTCGGCCCGACCTTCCGGTGTCTCGCAGCTTTGAGGAAATAGCGCGGCGGCTGGTAGAGCTGGTCCCTCCCGCCGATGCCGAGACCTGCACCGGACGGATCGCCAAGCTAATGGCGGCGTTATAACCACCTGGGAGGGGGAGTATTGTTCGACCCGGGAAAAAGTTTCCCCTCGGTCGTGCAACAATCACAGTCATGCTATATCTTGACCATGCCGCTTCCTCGCCGCTGCGTCCCGAAACCTGGGCGGCGATGGAACCCTTTCGGATTGATCTGCACGGCAACCCCTCCGGTAGCCATAACGTCTCTCGGCATGCCAAGAACGCCTTGGAGGATGCCCGCGACCTGATTGCGTCCCTAATCAACGCCGACCCTAAGGAGGTGGTGTTCACCGCTGGCGGCTCCGAGGCCGCCAACCTGGCCATCAAAGGACGGGCTTGGTCGGGAGGGTCAACCAGGGGTGACATAATCACCTCCCCCACCGAACACGAGGCGGTCCTGCAAAGCGCCGAGTTTTGTGCCTCCCTGGGAAGCCGGATCATTCTGGTGAAAGTCGACCCGGACGGCTTGGCCGACCCCGCCGAGATAGCCTCCCACGTAACGTCGGAAACCGCCGTGGTATCCATCATGATGGCCAACAACGAAACCGGGGTGAAGGCACCTATCAAGGAAATAACGGCGGCGGTGAAATCGGTCCACCCCACTACTGTTGTCCACACCGACGCGGTACAGGGATATGTTTCGGAGGCGGTGGACGTGGAGTCCATGGGGGTGGACCTGCTGTCGCTGGCCGCTCATAAGTTCGGCGGTCCCAAAGGCGTGGGTCTGTTATATGTGAGGTCCGGTACCCCTCTGGCACCGTTGATCCATGGAGGAGGTCAGGAACTGGGGAGAAGATCCGGCACCCATGACGTGATGTCAATTGTGGGCATGGCCGCGGCTATGCAGGCCCTGGAGTCAGAACGCACCCTTTTCCGGCAGCGTATCTCGGCGGAACGGAACCGCTTCGAATCCGACCTGGCCGACCGTCTACCGGATCTGGTAATTACCGGGGCCGGTGCTGGTCGGATGGCCCATACCAGCCACGTCCGTATCCCTGGTGTCCGCAACGAGATGCTGCTGGTCAGTCTCGACCGAGCCGACCTGTCCGCGTCGGCGGCTTCTGCCTGCCAGTCCGGGGCCGCCTCGGTTTCCCACGTTCTCGAAGCCATGGGCATGACCCCTTCGGCCGCTCGGGAGTGCCTCCGGTTTTCCTTCGGGTGGTCGAACCTTGCCGGGGATGGGGCGACCGCCGCCGGGATAGTGGCTCGGGAGGCGGAGGCACTGCGATGAAGGCACTGGTGGCCATGTCAGGCGGGGTGGACTCTTCGGTGGCGGCAGCCCTGATGAAGGAGGAGGGCTGGGAGGTCATGGGGGTAACTATGAAGCTCTGGCAGGGTCCCGGCGGTGAGGCCCCCACCGCCGGATGCTGCACCGTATCCGATGCCGAAGATGCCCGGCGGGTGGCCGCTCAGCTGGATATCCCCTACTACGTCTGGGACTACACCGAGGAGTTCATGTCCGGCGTGGTTGAAGGCTTCGTTGAAGATTATGCCACCGGGCGCACGCCGAATCCCTGCATCGAATGCAATCGGACCGTCAAGTTCACCAACCTGCTGGCCCACGCCGAGGCCCTTGGTTATGAGGTGGTGGTAACCGGCCACTACGCCCGGGTTACGTCCGACTCCGACGGCTATCACCTCTGGCGAGGTGTTGATCCCCGAAAGGACCAGTCCTATGTGCTGTCGATGCTGGGACAGCAACAGCTGGCCCGGCTCCGCTTTCCGGTGGGTGAACTTACCAAGGAGGAAACCCGCAAAGTGGCTTCCCGCCTCGGTATCCGCACGGCGGATAAGCCCGACAGCCAGGACATATGTTTTGTCGGTCAGGGCGACTACCGGCAGTTTCTCGGTTCGAGGGGGGTCACTCCGATCCAGGGGCCGATCCTCCATCGAGACGGTCGGATGTTGGGAGTCCATCACGGGATAACCAACTTCACCATCGGTCAGCGGCGAGGCCTCGGGGTCGCCGTCGGTGAACCGCTTTATGTGTTCGACCTAGACGAAGACTCGGCGACGGTAATGGTGGGGGACCTAAGCGACCTGGCTGTTGATCAGGTGACCCTCACCCGCTTGAGCTGGATCAACCGACCGGTGACCGGAGAGGTGCTAGCCCAGTATCGAGCCCATGGCCAGGCGGTCCCGAGCGAAATTTCGGTACAGGACGATCAGCCGGTGATCTGCTTTGTCGAGCCCCAGCAGGCCCTGGCGAAAGGACAGACCGTGTCCCTCTACCGTGACAACCAGGTAGTGGGCGGCGGGATCATCGAGAGCACCCACTACAACGGAACCCCTTCCAGCCGGCCTATCTGATCAATGGGCGATCAGGCACCCGCCGCTCTTATCGAAGACCTCCGCTCGGAGATACGCCAACACGATTACCTCTACTATGTGAGGGACGCTCCGGAACTGCCCGACGCCGCCTACGATGATCTTCGCCGCCGGCTAATCGCTCTGGAAGAAGCCCATCCTCACCTGGTCACGCCCGATTCCCCCACCCGGCGGGTGGGAGCGCCCCCCTCGGAACTATTCGGCTCGATTACCCATCGGGAGCCCATGTTTTCTCTCGACAACGCCGAAAGTCCGGCTGAGCTGATCGAATGGCTGGGCCGGGCGGAACGCTATCTGGAGCGACCGGTTGGGGGTCTGGTATGCGAGCTCAAGATCGACGGCCTGGCGGTGTCTCTGACCTACGAAGATGGGATGCTGACCAAGGCGGCCACCCGAGGCGACGGGGTAACCGGCGAGGATGTTACGGCAACGGTTCGCACCATTGCTTCGGTCCCTCTTCGCCTGCTTGGAAACCCTCCCACCTATTTGGAGGCGAGAGGGGAGATCTATCTTCCCTTTGAGGAGTTCGACCGTCTGAACACCCGACAACAGGAAGCGGAAGCCCGCCTTTACACCAACCCTCGCAACGCCGCGGCCGGTTCGGTACGTCAGAAGGACCCGGCAATTACCGCCGGCCGTAACCTGGCTATCTGGGTTTATCAGGTCGGCTACCTGGAGGGAGGCCCCGATCTGGCCACCCACTCCGCCACTCTGCATTGGCTAGGCGGGTTGGGGCTCAGGGTTCATCCGGCTACCGAGGTGGTTCCGGATGCTTCTTCGGCGATCGAGGTCATCAAAAGGGTGGAGAAGGAGCGAAACGCCCTTCCCTATCAGACCGACGGGGTGGTTATCAAGGTAAACGACCTGTCCGACCAGATCTGGCTGGGTTCCACTGCCCGCGCCCCTCGATGGGCGATCGCCTTCAAATTTCCGGCGGAGGAACGAACCACCCGGCTAAACGACATCAAGATCAATATCGGTCGAACCGGTGCCGCCACTCCTTTCGCCATCTTGGAACCGGTGTTCGTCGGGGGTGCCAACGTGGAACGGGCCACCCTGCACAACGAAGACGAAATCCGTCGCAAAGATTTGCGGGTGGGGGACCGGGTCATAGTCCGAAGGGCGGGGGACGTTATCCCCGAGGTGGTCGGCCCTATTACCTCCGCCCGTACCGGTGCCGAACAACCCTGGGAGATGCCTTCCACCTGCCCTTTCTGCGATGCGGCGATTGTCCGTCCCGAAGGAGAGAAGGTAGCCCGATGCACCCGTGGGTTGAGCTGCCCTTCTCGGCTTCGGGAGTGGCTGTTCTATTTTTCTTCCCGCAGCGGGATGGACATCGAGGGCATGGGCTATCAGACCATCGACCTGCTGGTATCGGAGGGACTTATCGAAGACCCCGCCGGAATCTTCTTTCTCCGTCCTGACCATCTAATGGGTAGGGAAGGTTGGGGTGATCTATCGGTGAACAACCTGATGGAAGCGATCAACGTGGCGCGGCACCGTCCGATAGCCCGTTTGTTGGCCGGTCTTGGTATCCGACACGTCGGAGCGACCATGGCCCGACTACTGGCCCGTGAGTTCGGGAGTCTGGAGGCGCTGGCCGATGCAGGTGAAGAAACCCTGGCGGCGGTGGACGGGGTGGGACCGGTCATTGCCCAATCGGTCACCGAATGGTTTTCCGAGGAAGACAACCGGCGTCTGCTTACCAGGATGGGAGAGGCCGGTGTCCAACTGGCCGATCCCGACCGGGGTCCCGGTTCCGACCAGACACTGGAAGGAGTGAGCCTGGTGGTGACCGGTTCGCTCTCTTCTATGAGTCGATCAGAGGCCCGCCAAGCCGTAGAGGCCCGGGGCGGACGGCTGGTTTCATCTGTATCGAAGACGACCTCCGCCCTGGTAGCCGGAGAAAAGCCCGGATCCAAGCTGGCCAAGGCGGAAGCGCTGGGCATTCCGGTAATAGACGAGAGCACCTTGGAACGGTGGATCGAAGAAGGCCCGGGCGTGCTCCTGAATGCCGCCCCGCTTCCCTAGCTATATGAACCCATTCGTCTCAAACCCCGGTTAGATGAAACTGCGGACCAAGCATCCCCATCTTCAGAGCCCTCCTAGCTTACGATCCAAGTGATCCTGCTTCTGCTCCTCCATACGGCGGTCGCCATGGTGATCTTGTTGTCCGGCGCTCGCCTCCATCGGCACGCCTTCCGCCTCGCCACCCTCGCGCCGGTCAGTACCGCCATTCTGTCGTTCACGAATTGGTCGGACGCAATGGACCACGATGGCCGGATGGAGGAGCTCACCTGGGTACCCGGTCTCGATCTGGTCATCAGCTTCAGACTTGACGCCCTCGCCGTGCTGTTTCTCGCCGTGATCGGCATCACCGGCACTGCGATCTTCTGGCACGCCGGACGGTACTTTTCCCCTGGCCCGCGGGTGACCCGATTCGCGGCGATCATGACCTTGTTCGCCGGGTCCATGGCCGGGCTGGTGACCTCCGATGACCTGCTCTCCCTGTTCGTTTTCTGGGAGCTGACCACCGTGACTTCCTACCTGCTCATCGGCTACGACGATCACGTCGCCAAGGCCCGTTCTGCGGCCCTGCACGCCGCAGTGGTGACCGGATTCGGAGGCCTGGCCATGCTGGGTGGACTGGTGGTTCTTGGTATGGAGGCGGGCTCCTACCGTATATCCGACATCATCGCCGGTGCTCCGCTCTCCGGGACCGCGGCCGGCGTGGCCTGGGCGCTGGTTCTGCTGGGAGCAGCCACGAAGTCGGCCCAGTTCCCTTTCCACGGATGGCTCCCGGCGGCGATGGCAGCCCCCACCCCCGCCAGCGCCTTCCTCCACTCGGCCACCATGGTCAAGGCCGGGATCTTCTTGGTAGGACGGCTCGGTGTCCAGGCTGCGGAGAGCGTCACCTGGTGGAGACCGGCTGTCCTGGTGATCGGGTTCGTCACTATGGCGATCGGGGCCTGGCAGGCGCTCCGCCAAACCGACCTCAAACTACTGCTGGCGAACAGCACGGTCAGCCAACTTGGTTTCATGTTCCTGCTGATCGGATCGGGTGCCACCCCGCTCATCTATGGCGGCTTGGCACTGCTGGCCTCGCACGCGCTGTTCAAGGCGGCGTCCTTCCTGGTGGTCGGGACCATCGACCACGAGACAGGCAGTCGCGACATCAGCCTGCTCTCGGGCCTTCGCTCGTCCATGCCCCTCACCTTCGCCACGGCTGTGACTGCGGCCGCATCAATGGCCGCTCTCCCTCTCACCTTCGGTTTCGCAGCCAAGGAGGCGGCCTTCGACGGGCTGGTGAACCAGGGCAGGATACCGGTCGCGATGGCTGCGGCCCTATCCGCCCTCACGGTCGCCTACACCGGACGGTTCATGATCGGTGCGTTCGGTTCCAACCTCCTAGGGACGGGTGAACCCGCAACCGCTCGTCACACCGGAAACCGCCTGGTGCTGCCGGCCGGCTTTATCGCCCTGCTGTCACTGGTGCTCGGTTTCTTCCCGGGCCTACTGGACGGCATCGTCACCTCGGCCACAGAAACCGTCGGCGGGCTCGGCGAACCCGGATACCTGGTTATCTGGCCAGGTCTGGTCGAGGCGCTCGGATGGTCGTTGTTGTCTCTCACGGCGGGCTTGGGCCTGGTCGCCGGGGCGCGTCGGGTCGATTTGACCATCAGCCGGATTCGTGCCAACACCGAGGCCATCCCGGGCGCGCAACCCGTCTTCAATTCGGCCATCCGCGTACTACTCGGCTTCGCCGACCGGGTAACCGGCACCATCCAAAACGGATCCCTCCCGGCCTATGTGGCGATTATTCTGCTGGTCGCGGTGGGGGCTCCGACCCTTGGCGTGGTGGGGGCAGACATTCCGGTATCCGTGCCTGGCGGCGCGACACCGGCTCAGGCCACCCTGGGTGCGGTCGTGCTGCTCTCCGCCGTGGCATTGGCCCTGGTACGCACCCGATTCGCTTCCGTTCTCCTTCTGGGTGCCGTCGGTTACGGAATCGCCGGCCTGTTCGCGGTGGCGGGCGGCCCGGATCTCGCCTTGACCCAAATTCTGGTCGAAACGCTGGCCGTTGCCCTATTTGCCCTGGTATTCAGGCACCTACCGGCCAGATTCCCTCGGGTGAGGGCTCCGGCATGGCGGGCCGGCGTGGGGGCAATCGTCGGCCTGTTTATCCTGGCTGCCGGACTGGTCGCGACCGCGGCAGACACCAATACTGCGGTCGCCGACCGCTATCTGGCCGACTCGGTTCCCGAGGCCGAGGGTGCCAATGTCGTCAACACCATCCTGGTCGACTTTCGCGCCTTCGACACGCTCGGCGAGATCGTGGTTCTGGCGGTCGCGGCGATCGGTGCGGCAGGACTGGTGCGCCCCGTTCTCAGAAGAGCCTCAAAACGGAGGGCCGACCGTTGAAGTCACGCCCCTCACCCATCCTGGACGCGGGCATGGCCATTGCGGCCGGTCCGATCCTGGTTTTCTCGCTCTACCTACTGTTCGCCGGCCATAACCAGCCGGGTGGGGGATTCGCCGGTGGTCTGGTGGCCGGAGTGGTAGTGGTGATGGCCTGGGTGGTCGGCGGAACCGAACCTATGCGCCGGATACTGCCGATCCGCTCCTCCGCCCTGCTGGGCACCGGCCTTTTTTTGGCCTCCGCAACCGGCTTTGCCTCTTTGTTCCTGGGCGGTGCCTTTCTTGAGTCTGCCGCTGTCACGGTCACCATCCCGTTGGTCGGCTCGGTCAAGGCGGTCTCGGTGCTCATATTCGACATCGGTGTCTACCTGGTCGTGGTAGGGATGGCACTCTGGTTGGTCCGAGCGCTCGGAGAGGAAGGTACGTGATATGACCCCGGTGACGCTGGTAGTTGTGGCCTCCCTCTTCGGGATCGGCACCTATTTGGTTCTGGCTCGATCATTCGCCCGAGTAGTCATCGGTCTCGCCCTGATCTCGCATGGTGCCAACCTCTTTATATTCACGACCTCGTCACGCACCGGGTCGGCACCGATCATCGAAAACGGCACCACCGGACTTACCGACCCCCTCCCCCAGGCCTTGGTGCTGACCGCCATAGTGATCACATTCGGGGTCACCGCCTTCCTGCTTGCCTTGGCCCTCCGCAGCTTCCTGCTCACCGGTAGCGATGCCGTGGAAGACGATATCGAGGACCGCCGTATCGCTCGCCTGGGAACCCCCTCCACATGACCTGGCTGGTCCCCACACTTGTTGCCGGTCCGATTCTCGCGGCGGGGTTGACCCTGTTGATGGGCCGTCGTTTGATCCCGCAGAGGATCGTCACGCTAGCGACCGTCGGCAGTGTGTTCGTAATGTCGGCGACCCTTCTCTGGTCTGCCGATACGTCTGGTCCGATCGTCGTGCAGCTTGGAGCGTGGGAAGCCCCGAACGGCATCACCCTTATCGTGGACCGCTTCTCCGCCATCGTGCTGAGCGTATCTACTCTGATGCTGGCCGCTGTGCTCTTGTATGCGATCTTCCAGCTGGGCAAGGACGCGGTCGATTGGTGGTTCCACACCAAGTACCTGGCCTTGACAAGTGGGGTGGTGCTCTCCCTCGTGACCGGCGACCTGTTCAACCTCTTCGTAGGTTTCGAGGTCATGCTCGTGGCCAGCTACGTTTTGCTCACGGTTCGAAGCGGCCCGAACGAGATCCGGGCCACCATGTCCTATGTGGTCATCAACCTGATCGCCTCGGCGCTGTTTCTGGTGTTGATCGCCGTCACCTACGGTCTGTTCGGCACGGTGAACATGGCCGACATCGCTTCACGGATGCACGAACTCGAAGACGGTACCCGGACCGCTCTTTCCTTGCTGATGCTCGCCGTGTTCGGCATCAAGGCGGCGTTGTTCCCCCTCTTCATGTGGCTCCCCGATTCCTACCCCACGGCCCCTACCCCGGTTACCGCCATCTTTGCCGGACTTCTCACCAAGGTGGGCGTCTTCGTGATCATCCGCACCCAGACCCTGTTCTTCGACTCCGGTGGCCCCTCTACCCTGCTGCTTTTCGTGGCCGGAGCAACCATGGTCTTCGGAGTGCTGGGTGCCATTGCCCAGAACGATGTGAAGCGAATCCTCTCCTTCCACATCGTCAGCCAGATCGGCTACATGATCATGGGTCTCGGATTCCTCACCGTCGCCGGCGTCGCAGCCGCCATCCTGTACATGTCCCACCATATCATTGTGAAGACCGGTCTCTTCCTGGTGGGAGGAGTCGTTGAACGGGAGTTCGGTACCGGTGCCCTGGACAGGACCGGTGGCCTGCTCCGCAGCCATCCGGTGGTGGCTGCAATGTTCCTACCGCTCGCTTTCTCCCTGGCCGGGCTCCCCCCGTTCAGCGGTTTCGTCGCCAAACTGGCCCTCGTGCAGGAAGGAGTCGGCCTCGGTCTGTGGGCCATCGTCGGGGTTAGCCTGGGCGTTAGCCTCCTGACCTTCTACTCGATGACCAAGATCTGGGGGGCGGCGTTTTGGGGCGAGGCACAGGAGTCCGTTGACCGTGCCGGCATAGGCATGCTAACTGTGGTGGGATTGGTGGTGGCGGCGAGCATCGGCGTCGCGGCACTGGCCGGACCTCTGATCGAGTTGAGCGCCCGGGCGGCAAGCGAGCTTTTGGACCCGACCATCTACATCGACGCGGTGTTGGGTTCAAGCGCATGACCAACACGGCCCTGACCGTTTTAGAGGTCATCCTCGGACTCGGAGGCGTGATCGCACTCATAAGGGTCCTGAGGGGGCCCACGCTCGCCGACCGGATCATCGCCCTCGACCTGATCTTGCTGATCCTGGCCGGAGGCTTCGCGGTGGAGTCGGTACGAAGAGACAGCGAAGTGCTTACCGGCGTCCTGATCGTTATCGCCCTGGTGGCGTTTACCGGAACCGTACTGGTGGGCCGCTTTATCGAATGGAGGGATACCGAATGAGCGTGATCGGTATCTTGGTGATGGCGACCGGTGTGGGCATATCGGTTCTGGCCGCCTATGGCCTGGTCAACTTCCCTACAGCACTATCCAGAATGCACGCCTCTACAAAATCCGCCTCGCTCGGCCTCGCCCTGATCGTCTTTGGTGCGGGCATCGCCGGCGAATCCTGGGAGCTGGTCGGCTTGGCGCTCTTGGTGGCCGCATTCCTCTTCGTTACCGCACCGATATCGGGACATGTAGTGGGAAGAGCCGCCTATCTGGCCGGTCAGGCCAAGGGTCTGGTTCACGACGACCTGGCCGGGGCCCGGGCACAGCCTGCTCGGGCCATGCCTACCAGTCGAGACTTCTCGTTTGTCCGCTGGGCAGGCCTAACCGGAGTGTGGATGCTGGTGTGGCGTGATATCAGCCTCGGAACCGCCGTCGGTGGGGCCGTGGTCGCCGGGTTGGTAGAGGCGCTACGGGGGAGCATAGATCGTCGAAGTGCACTCCGAGCGGTGGGGATCCCCGGCTTCGCCTTCAGATATCTCGGTTTGTTGGTGAGGTCGAATACCAGGGTGGCCTGGGAGGTCTTGACCATTTCGAACGCAGGCATTCGCGAGGCAATCGTGGCCGTTCCCCTGGCAGATCGATCTTTGTCCGCCGCCCTGCTGGTGGCCAACGCGGTCTCCTTTACCCCGGGCACTCTTTCGGTTGAGCTGACCAGCGATCCCATGGTCCTCTACGTTCACGTGCTCCACTTCGAGAGTGTGGAGGCCACGATCACCGACGTGCGTACCATCGAAGAAATGGCCGTCAGGGTTTTGCACGAGCCCACAAGGACTCTTAGCTGTTAGAAAACCCGAAACTCCCAGCTGTATTCGCCAACCTCAGGGAGTCCGCTCAGCTTGCGCCAGCTCACGGTCACGGTGTGGGATCCAGGCATCCATAGCAGGGTGGTTGATCGGAGAGGAACCCAGGAGTGCACGCCGGTTCCCCGCACGAAAACTACCTCCGATTCCGGTACCCGAAACCCGTCGACATAGATATCCGCCCGATAGCCCACCGGAAGATCAACCTCGATAGGCGTCTGGAGAGGAACCTGGCTTCCCGGCAGGGGAGAGATCCCTTCAATAGCTTCGGGAAGCGGTTCACCTCCCGTATCCGATGATCCGTATAAATAGCCCAGCACTACCACCAAAATCGCCAAGCCTCCGAGCAACAGGAAAACGATTCGATAGGTCCGGTCGGTCATGTCTGCTCCATAGGAGGCGGGTTTACGTAAAGGAGGGGTTCGCCCGTCCCGCCTTACCCGGGGTGTCCGATTGATAACGCTACCCTCAGATGGTGCGCTTGAATCCGGTGCTGGGCCAGATCGGGTCCTACGCTATCGCAACCATACAGAACCGGGCTCGCCGGTTACGCGAGGACGGCCATCCTTTGGTGGACTTCTCTATCGGTGACCCTCGGGAACCCACCCCGTCTTTCATCCCGAAAGCTCTTAAAGAGGCCGTTCCGGAGATTTCGCAGTATCCCACCATCATGGGTTTACCCGCTCTTCGGCAAGCCATCGCCGGGTACGTCTCCCGCCGCTTCGGTGTGCAGGTGGACCCCGAGACAGAAGTGCTTCCCACCACCGGTTCCAAGGAAGCTATCTTCTCCACCCCGCTGGCCTTTGTCGACCGGGAGGCGGCCGACGGAGTGATTTGGGCAACCCCCGGCTATCCGATCTACGAAAGAGGGGCTCGCCTGGCCGGAGCCGTCCCTTTCCCGATCACCCTGCCGGAGGATTTTCGGTTTCGGGCTTCCTTGATACCCGAACCGGTATGGCAGTCGGCCCGAATAGTCTGGCTGAACAGCCCCCATAACCCGGCCGGGGTGGTTATTCCTCTTTCGGATCTGGCCCGTTTTCGGGATATGGCCCGCCGTTACGAGGTTCTGTTGTGCTCGGACGAATGTTACGTGGATCTTTATGATCACGATCCGCCCATTTCCCTGCTGGAAGAGGGGGGTACCGAAGGGGCGCTGGTCTATCTCAGCCTGTCGAAGCGCAGCGGCATGACCGGCTACCGAAGTGGTGCCGTAGTGGGAGATGCCCGAGCGATCGCCGCCCTCAAATCGCTTCGCACCGGAACCGGCACCGCCCCTCCCGAGTTCACCCAGGCCGCCGCCATCGCCGCCTGGAAAGACGACCGACACGTGGAGGAGCGCCGCCTACTTTTCGGCCGCAAGCGGGCGATTATTTCTCGTACCATGGAGTCGCTGGGCTATCCCACTGTTGGCTCCGAGGCAGGCCTCTACATCTGGCTAAAGGTGGGTGACGACCTGGCCATGACCGAACGTTTGCTGGAGCATGGGGTGGTGGTTTCCCCCGGCCGTCTGTTCGGACCGGGCGGCGAAGGGTATATCCGGTTGGCGCTGGTGCCCGGTCTAGAGGAGTGCAAGCAGGCGGCAGAAGTCCTTAAAGAATGCCTGGGGGGCGTCTGATGTTGGCCGAAACCCTGGCGTGGCTGGTCAACATCCCCTCACCGACCGGCCAGGAGACAGCCATCTGTGATGCCATCGCCCGGCGGATGCGCTCCACCTATCCGCCCGACCAAATCCGTAGGATCGGCGACAGTCTGGTGGTGGGAAGCCCCGGCCCAGGCCCCCTGATCTTGCTGGTCGGACACATCGACACGGTTCCTCCGCAAGGGCAGGGTCCGGCCCGGATCGAAGAAGGTGTCATGTTCGGGCTGGGCACGTCGGATATGAAGTCGGGTGTAGCGGTCATGATCCATCTGCTGGAAGAAGACGCGGTCCGCAACGGCCCCTACGAAGTGGTGGGGGTGTTCTACCACGGCGAGGAAGGCACCTTCGCCGACAACGGCCTCGAACCGGTTCTGCAGGAAACCACGTGGCTGTCCGAAGCCGCCTTCGCGGTGGTGGTAGAGCCGACCGATCTGGAGCTGCAGCTGGGATGCCAGGGAACCGCCAACGCCACGGTCGGTTTTCGGGGTAAGGCGGCCCATAGCGCCCGTCCCTGGCTAGGAGAGAACGCCATCACCAAAGCGGGTGCCTGGCTGGAATCGCTCCACCATCGGCAGCCGGTCGAACACGTGCTGGCCGGGTTGTCCTTTTTCGAGGTGTTTTCGGTGACCCGTGCAGCCGCCGGAGTGGCCAACAATGTGATTCCCGCCGACTTCGATCTGCATCTCAACTATCGGTTTCCGCCTCATCTAACCCTCGACCAGGCGCAGGAGAGAATGATCGAGGTGGCGGAGCCGGCCGATAATCTGGAGATCCATGAGGTGGTACCCGGAGCTCCCATTCCGGAAGGTAACCCCTACCTGGACCTGCTGAAGCAGGTGACTCAAGCTCCGGTCACCCCCAAGCAGGCCTGGACCGACGTAGCCCGACTGTCCCAACACGGTATAGCCGCGGTCAATTACGGGCCCGGGGAGGTGGCCCAGGCCCATCAGGTCACCGAAAGCGTCCCGATCAACAACCTGGATCAGGCCTATCAAGCCCTTCTACGATTTCTGACGGAATGAAGTCGGGAATCGGAATGAGCGATCGGTCTTCCTGAGCCAGGAGCGATTTAGGGCTACTGATCCGAGATAGGGGGTTGAAAAATTTCCACCACCATACACGAATCGTATCTGGCGGGCGTCCGACTCAAACTCTTCACTCATGCGGAATCCCCACACATATTGAGTACGAATCTTGCCCATTCAGCCGGACGTTCACGGTTGTTTCAACCCTCTGGCCTTTTCAGGTCAAGCCGCCCGCGCCGCCGTGCACCGAAGGCTCGTGGCACCATTGCTCGCGCAGCACGGCCAATGGTTCGAGTATGTCTTCGGACAGCCCCAGCAGGTCAACGAGCACCGCTCGGTCCAGGTCGCGACGCGTGTCATCAAGGTGGGCCTGATGGGCGGGCAGAAACTCCCGGGTTGAGAACTCGTCAAATATTTTCCCGGACAACTTGATCTGCGAGGCGCTCAACGATCTCATGTCCAGCATCGGCAACGAGGGCAGGGTCTGGATGGTCAGGCGCACGCGCCCCTGATGCTGGCGGGTTCCCGCAAACCAGAAGGAAATAAGCCCAGGCGTGGTGTTGGCCCAGAGAACCGCGGCGGCTTCCCAGGTTGAATCGCGGAGAATGAAGTTGGGCCAGGCTGTTCCTCCAATCGACCGGTCAGGCGTCAGGCATGCGGCCAGACTCTGCGAGTTCAACCGGAAGTCAAGGTTGAAGTGAAGCCGGGTGGCGGTCTCCCACACCTCCAAGGCCTTGGCCTTGCACCCCTGTCGAACCCGCCCCTGCGTATCGGGTTCGACCACCATGCGCCTCTCCCTTTGAGCATTGTGGCGGGAGAGGGCGGGATACGAAGCAACCCGGCCAGGAGGAAGATCCTGCATATCAAACGGCCCCCGGTTTGGTCCCTTGATATCAAGGTGGTATAGACCGCGGTCACCGAGGCTTCCTAACGTAGTGAACGGTATTTCTATCGCACCGATGCGGGACATTTCCAAACTGCCCTTGATCAGGCCCAGCGCGGCGGTAAGCACATCCGGCTCCCTGACACCCACGCAGCCCCCATCCCCGATCCCGGCTCGGACAAAGCATCCCACTTCCTCTTCGCCGATAGTGAGCCAACCGTGATTAGTGCCGGTGGCAGTGGCCACCACTCGAGCTACTTCCACTGCCGAGGTAAGGCCCGCCGGTCGACGAGTCAGGTTGACGTAGAGTGTTTGGCCCTCCTGATTCCGGTCTCGCCGCGAAGGATCGTTCTTGGTGGCAACTACCAGCACCTCACCCATGTTCGTATCCTCCGAGAAGGAGCGGTCGCGTTCCCGAACGGCGGCGATGGTGACCATCGTCAGATCGTGGTAGTCGCGCCTCAACAGCTCCCGAACCTTCGACCACGAGGCCCCTGAGACGAGCGCTATAGGCATCACCAGCGCCAATACCCCGCCGGGCTTCACCTTGGCGTGTGCCAGATCTACAAAGTTGGAAGCCAGTCCGGCGTTCCCGTCGCCAACACGATCCGGCAACTTTCGATAGATATCCTTCAGAACGGCCGACATCCGGCGCTGTTCTTCCTCGCTGGTGGAAAAGCCGGCGAATGACGGGACCGGCACTCTGGCCACCTGATGATTGGTCGGCCTGGTATAGGGCGGGTTCATGATCACCAGATCCGCCGAACCGTGTGCCATAACGAAACGCCGCTCGTACAAATCCACGTCCACGTCACCGCTCCCCGCCGTGGCCATCCTTCCCGTTCCGAACAGTGACAACACCTGTTCTTCGGTGATTAGATCGAGTGATCCGATAGCGACCGGCCTTCCGTTGTCCTGGTCTCCATACGGCATGGTGTAGATCATCGTGTTACCGAACGGGACGGCCGGATGGGCGGCGGAGAGCATCGAGGCAGTTAGGTGCGTAGCGGCAGGCATGATGTCGGCACCGATCAACGCTCTTCCCATCATGTCGGCATGTATGCGACGGTCGTCGCCTCCGGCCCGCCGATGCCGGGTAGCGACACGCACATACGCCGCCGACAGCAGGGCACCGGTACCGCAGGCCAGGTCGGCGATCCGCAATCCGGTCAGCTCCTCGGGAGAGCCGAAGTCCTTCTCGAGACGGCTGACCGCCAACTCCGCCAGCAACATGGCCGATGACGGCAGCGTGTAGAACGTAGCCAGAAACTTCCGGTCGGCGATCAGACGGCCGAACATCTGGCCCGACAGGTCATGGGTGGTAGTGACACCGATACCCGCCATCTCATCCGCTACAGCAGCCAGCTCGTCGAGGATACGGGTTGCCTTTCGAGCCGGTGTCACCTTCAGTAGATCCGAAGCTATCTTGAAGATAGGCCAGTAGTTGATCCGCAGTATCCTGGTCCATTCGTCCAGGACATTCTGCTGTGACATGGACCGTCGCGTGGCCATGCGTAGTTCTGCGAGGGTGGCGACATCGTGATCGCCGGCGATGGCAGTATGGAACATGAGGGCATTGGCAACGATGGCCATGGCCATCCGTGATGTCTGCTCGCCGTCCTCCTGCTTGAGAATGCGAGCCATTTTCTCGAGAAACGCCCCGCCGTCATCCGATCGAAGGAATCGCGCGGCCGCAGCCACTCCCCTCTCCAGCGCCAACGTTCCCTTCATGATGAGCCGTTCGGAGAGCGAGGTCAGCTCGATGAAACCGGTCAGGTCGTCGATTCCACCTCGGAGCCACCCGGAGGTGGGGAATCGAACCACGCTCTGGGGTTGGAGTTCCTCGCCGGTCAGGCTCAACAGGCAGTACTCGAACTCGGCGCTCCCAATGGCCTCCGCCAACCCGATCCGGCTCTCGCGAAGGCTCAGGGGCGTCCGTACAGCCACCACGTTCTCGACCACCTCGTCGGTCGCCTCGAGATACCTTCCTAGCCGGGATCGGGCATCTGCCTCCACGCTACGAGCGGGCAGCACCTCGGTCTCAACGATTACCGGAGACCCGCCCGGATGTACCAGAACGATGTCCGGCTGCGCGGCCGGATCACCTAGTAGAACCCCGGTCGACTCCACGGTTATGGCTTGCTGTTCGGCCCAGCGGGGATGCCGTCGCCCAAGCGCCCGGGCTAACTCGGCATTGATAACAACCTCTGTGTTCCGTGCCATGGGCCTAATTTATCGGATCGGTACGACATATCATGTTCGCAGGTACCAGCCAATCTCAGAGGAATTGTCGCCGGGACGGGTACCCTCGGCTTATCTGCAGGCCGGATGCCCCCGCCTTGACCCGGTAAGAGCAGCAGATACTTATCGGGTCTCCGCAAAGCTGGGCTGTTTCTACCGGAACGGTATAAGGGTAAAATAGATGTTATGTCACAGGCCGGAACAGCTTCTAAACAGGCGGGTAGGGCGCGTGAGGCGCAGCGGGTTTTCGGGGCTTTGGATACCGAGGTTAGAACCGCCGCTCTCCGCAATCTGGAACGACTGCTTGAGGAGCGGGAAGACGATCTGCTGGCCGCCAATCAAAAGGACTTGGACGACCCGGGGGCCGCCGACCTGCCTGGCCCGATTCTGAAAAGGTTGGCCCTTTCTCCCTCCAAACTGGAAACCCTTCGGGAGGGAGTTCGTATTCTGGTGGGATCGGCTGATCCGATCGGGCGTCCCTTGGTTCGGCGGGAACTGGATGACGGGCTGATCCTGGAGCAGGTTCGGGTTCCTATCGGCGTGCTTTTGATCGTCTTTGAAAGCCGTCCTGACGCGGTGATCCAAATCGGCTCGTTGGCGATCAGAACCGGCAATGCGATACTGATGAAGGGTGGTTCGGAGGCCAGGCATTCCAACCAGGCTCTGACCGACCTTTTACGGGAGGCGATTGCCGCTGCCTACGCCCCGGCCGACGTGGTGCAAAATATCGAGGGTCGCCAAGCGGTGGCCGACCTCCTGTCGTTGGACGAACATATCGATCTGGTGATCCCGAGGGGCTCCGCCCAGCTGGTCCGCGATATCAAAGCAGCCTCCCGGATTCCGGTCCTGGGCCACTCGGACGGCATCTGCCATGTTTATATTGACGCTGACGCCGATCCGGAAATGGCTGTTCGGGTAGCGCTTGACTCCAAGACCAACTACGCGGCGGTCTGTAACGCAGCCGAAACCCTGTTGCTCGATCGCCGCTTCCCTCAGGGTGGAGCCGTGATCCAGGCTCTCCTCAATGCGGGAGTCGAGGTAAGGGGCGGGCCGGATATTTCCGCCTTGGCCGAAGGGGTAACCCCGGCCCAACCGTCCGACTTCGGTCAAGAGTATGGGGATTTCACCATCGCCGCCCGGGTGGTGGAGAACCTGGATGAGGCTATCGCCCATATCCATACCTACGGTTCGGCCCACACCGACACCATCGTTACCAACAACGGCGAAACGGCGAAACGATTTCTGGAAACCGTGGACTCCTCCTCGGTGTTCTGGAATGCCAGTACCCGGTTCGCCGACGGGTTCCGCTACGGGCTGGGGGCGGAGGTCGGAATCGCTACCGGCCGGGTCCACGCCCGAGGTCCGATGGGAGCGGAAGGCCTCTACACCACCAAGTGGCTTCTGACGGGTAACGGGCATGTGGTCGGTGACTATGGGCCCGGAAAACGTTCCTTTACCCATCAGGACCTGGCTGTTTCCTGATATCCCGAATCCTTGCCGGACCGGTCTCTATGCGACCAGCAGAACCAGAGTTTCTGCCACACACGCCGGGCGGTCGCTGCCTTGCAGGTCGATGGTCACTTCTTCTTTGAGCCGAACACCTTGAGGGGCTTCTACCACCCCTATGAGCCGGCACCTGACCCTTACCTTCGATCCCGCCGGAACCGGACTCAGGAAACGAACCCGATCAAGTCCGTAGTTGATCACCATCTTGACCTCGGGATAGTCGTATTCGGGCCCGATACCGGGTATCAGCGCCAAGGTCATAAACCCGTGGGCGATGGTGGCTCCGAACGGCCCTTTCGCAGCCCGTTCCCTATCCAAATGGATCCATTGATGGTCGCGGGTGGCATCCGCGAATTTCTCGATATCGGCCTGGGTGACTGTATGCCAGTCGCCGCTAGCGGTCTCCTCTCCTACCCTGGTGCCGAGCAGCTTCAGGAGGCCCGCTCGGTGATCGTCCTCTGATTTCTTCGGATCCATTGGAAGAGCGTTAAACCGGTTCGTCCAGTGCGACCCTGATCCTTCGGAACCCGCGCCCTTTCGACTGAACCTTGGTGATTTTCACCCTTCCCACCTCCTCGGTAGAGCGGACATGGGTTCCACCGTCTGCTTGGCGATCCAAGCCCACAATGTCAATGACCCGCACCTGTTGAACCGAGGCCGGAATCAGGTTGACCTTGGTTCGGATTAGGCTGGGATCCAGATCGGCCTCGTGGCGGGGCATAAACGATATTTCCACCGGCAGATAACGGGATATGGCTTCGTTCAAGGCCGCCTCGACGGGATCCCGATCCTCCGGATCCCATTCGGGAAGCTCGAAATCCAAACGGCCATGACCGGGCTCCATGTTCCCTCCGGTCACCGGACTTTGGAAACGATCCCAGATCACCCCGCACAAGGCATGCAAGGCGGTGTGGGTGCGCATCAGCCGATAACGCCGGTCCCAATCGATGCGGCCGGAGAGGCCGGTCCCTACTGGAGGAAGACCGCCCCGAAGCCAATGCCATACCCCATCTGAATCCTGGGTCACCCGCACCACCTCCAGACGATCGTCCCCGATTATCAGCTCCCCAAGGTCTACCGGTTGTCCACCTCCGCCGGCGTAGAACACGGTTTTATCCAGTAAAACCCTTTGATCCTCCCGATCGATGCCCACCACCACGGCGGACATTTCCCTGGCGTAGGAGTCGGTGGAAAAGATGCGTTCGGTCATATGCCTACCTAACCCTACCTGTAAGTTAGGTCGTCAAGAAGGGGCGGGAGCGGGCAAGAAATTCAATTCCGCCGGTGGGCGGGACCGGTTTAGCCCGCCTCCTTCAGCTCCTTCAGCCAACGTTGCCTGAGTCGGCGACGCTCACCAGGGGTGGTGGCACCCCAAACGCCTTCTGTCTGATTGGTGCTGACCGCATATGACAGGCATTCGGACGCCACCGGACATTCGGCGCATATCTGCTTGGCATTTTCTATTCCCTCCGTATCGGCGGGATCAAGAAAGAACATTTCCGGAGGCAGGGCGCGGCAAGCAGCCCGGTCACGCCAATTCCGCTTCTCTTCATCGGAGGTCTGTGGCCAGGAGAGCAAGGTCGAGGAAAATACCTGATTGGTCATACCCTGTACAACAAGCCGGAACGGGTAAATGTTCCTGGATTTTAGGTTATTGTCAGCGGCTCCCGGAATTGGAAAATGGGCAAAAGAGCCCGCCTGCTCCTACCTACTACACTTGTTTTATGGGACCGGACATTTATTACCCCGCCAAAGGGGGGTCCGCATCTATAACCGGCCTCACCGGGAGTGAAGAGTGCTGAGATTCGCCGAGGAAATGCTGCTTCTCCTGCTTCGAGACGAAGACGGTCGGTTCGTGCATGTGTCCAGATTCGCCCTGGACCGGGCTTTGGCCGGGTCCGTGCTCATGGACCTTGCCCTGGAAAACCGGATCGATACCGATCTTGAAGACCTGATCCTGATCGACGCCACCCCCACCGGCGATTCGCTGCTGGATCCGACCCTATCCCTGATCGTGGCCGGAGAAAAACGCAACGCCCTTTACTGGGTGGAGCAGATTGCCATGAATGCCGACGAAATCCGAGAGGCGGCCTTGGACCGACTGGTCGAACGGGGGATACTCGAACGCCAGGAAGACACCTTCCTTTGGGTATTCCGATCTCGGCGTTACCCGGCTATCGACGGTGTGGTCGAGCGAGAGGTGAAGTTAAGGATCATGGGGGTTCTCTTCAGCGACGAGATACCCGACCCACATGACGTGGTGCTCATCTGCCTCGCTGAAGTGTGTGGCATCTTCAAGCTCCTACTGTCCAAGCAAGAACTGGAACAGGCCTCCGAGCGCATCGACCAGGTGAGGAAACTGGACCTGATCGGCCAGGCTGTGTCGCAGGCCATCCGGGAGATAGAAATCTCTATCGCCTCCTCGGTCATGTTCTAATCCCCCATTCCTCCACAAACAAGTCACCGTCACTCCAAGTAGGATTTAGTGGTTCATGGTTGATCTTGGCTCCCGCCCAGCCACTCCCTCCCCGGTCGGTGAGATTCCTGACCCTTGGCCGACGGTGGAAGACGCCCTGGAGGCTGCCACCTTGGTGTCGAACAAGGCACGGGAGATGTATGGGGAGGGATTGATACGCACCCTTTTGTATGGGTCACGAGCCCGGGGAGATCACGATCGATACTCGGATCTCGATATTCTGCTGGTACTCAAACCGGAGGCCTATGACCCTCGGGAGGGCAAGGTATCGGAGTTGTTGGATTACTTCTGGATTGAACTTCCCTACGATCTGAAGTGGGTGAAACTATCGGTGATGTCGGCAACCGTAGAACAGGTGGAGAACTGGGACACCACCTTCTACCGTAATGTTCGGGCTGATGCGCTGGAGGTTACGTGACCTACCTAGATGAGGTGCGCGCCTGTTTACAGCGAGCGGAGGACGAGCTGCAGAACGCCAGAGATATTTATGGCCAGGGCCTTTATCGCATCGCTGTGTCGGTTTCTTATCGGTCGGTCTTTGCGGCCGCCAAAGCGGTTTTGGCTTTCTATCAAGACGGTACCAAGACCCATAGAGGTTTAAGGGAACGATTCGGCTTATACACGGTAGCCCAATCGGACTTCCCTCCCCATATAGCGCGTTATATCAAACGTACTGAAAGATATCGTTTATTAGCCGATTATGACATGTCCCGACCCAGCGGCGACTGGGAGGAGGAAGAGGCTGCCGAGGCTATCGGTGCTGCCGAAGAGTTCTTAAGCGAAGTCCAAGCCTGGTTTAAGCGCCACCATCCCGAGCACTTCGCTTAGCCGGGGGAAGGCTCTCCAAGAGGGAAGACAAAGAATAAAGGTGGTCTTCCAGGTAGGTCACCTCTTCTCCGCTGCCGGCCGGATCAAGCACATCGTTTTTGTGGTATTCCTCAAAGTCTTCCAGGTCGTCCAGGCTTCTAATCCTGATCTCGGCTAATTTCCGGCGATAGTACGCCTTCGGACGACCGGTTTTCTCAACCAGATAATTCACTGTCGCCTCGATCTCGGGTGACAAATAAGTAGAAAAATCCATTACCCAAAATAATATATAGACATTTGCCGAGCGCCAAAAGCCGTCTTCGGGCCATAATTACAGGACGAACATCTCGCCGAGCCCTCACCGATCGGTGAGATTCGCGGCCTCTTCGATCCCTGTTAGCTTGGGCGCTCGTGGCTGCTTTGATCGCAAGAGACCCGCTAACCCGTAAGTTCGACCTGGGCAGGCCTCTGAACCTACGCACCACGCTGATGGTTAAGGGCATTCGCGGCCCCTCTCTTCGGGCCGGGCCGGACGGTCTGTGGAGAGCCTGTCGCCTCGACTTGGGAGAGGTCACCGTTCGGATGAAAGTGGAAGACGGATCCCTTATCGCCGCTGCCTGGGGAAAGGGGGCCGAATCCGCCTTAGATCAAATGCCGGAATGGGTGGGAGAACATGATGATCCTTCGGCGCTGGTTGCGGAACATCGGGCCTTGGAGCGGGCTATGCGGCAAGGGCGGGGGATGCGCCTACCGTCGGCGGGTGGACTGGTAGAAGTCCTCATCCCTACTATCCTCGCCCAGAAAGTAACCGGCTTGGAAGCCAACAGGAGCTATCGAAGACTGACCAGACGCTACGGGGAGCCCGCACCCGGACCGACCGATTTGCTTCTTCCGCCTAAACCCGACCGCCTGGCCTTCCTCCAATACTACGACTTTCATCCGCTGGGAGTGGAACGCCGTCGGGCCGAAACCATCTTGAGGGTGTGCCGAGAGGCGGACCGAATCAACGCTTGGGGGAGGATGGAGAACTTGGCGGAAGTATATGGATTCTTACATCGGATTCCCGGGATAGGAAAGTGGACCAGCGCCCGGGCATTGGCTGTGGTCCGAGGCGACCCCGATGCGGTTCCAGTGGGGGATTTCCATGTTCCCAACCTGGTCGCCTGGGCCCTGGCCGGCGAGCCACGTGCAACCGATCAAAGAATGCTGGAGTTGTTAGACCCTTATAAAGGGCAACGCGGCCGGGTAGTGCAACTACTGGAACGCTTCGGCGATAAAGCCCCGGACTACGGCCCCAAACACGCCATCAGAGACTTCCGCCGCCAGTGAAGTAATCCGTGGTTGCGGAGAAGAGGTTAGGCATAAACTGTCAGTCAAGGCCGTTCCTCTGATGCGTCCGACACCAATTGCAATCTATCGCGAAGGTGGTTTCCTTGTGAATGCTTCCAGATACCTTCGTGCTGAAGCCTTCCTACCACGATGCCAGGGTGGACGCCGACGGACGCGGCAAAGGCTCGAACCTCGGCCTCCGACCTAAGCCGCCCTAATTCCTCGGCACGCTCCGGTGGTATAAGGAAGGATTGGGCAAATTGATCGGCTCTCTGTTCTTCCGGTGAGTCCTTATTCGGGCCGCTCAGGAAGATGGGTCGCTTGGCCTGTTCAAGAATATGTTTGGCTTCATGGAAAAAAGAGAACCAGAAGATGTCACTCCACTTGCCTCTGTCGCTCAGTTGGATCAGGCCTTTATTCGGGGTGAGCCAGCGGGCAGCACCGTTGGTCCGCGCTCCATCTAATTCCGGTATGACAACAACGGCGATGCCTGCGCTCGCACACAGCTCGACCAGTTTGGGGTGCCAAACGGTGGGATCGCTCACCGGCGTGAGATCACGTACCTGCTTCAGTACCTCCTTGAACCTGACCGGATCCCAAGGCACACAGTCAATCTTTGACGCTTCAATCTCGCCCATCCGTAACCAGACCGCTACCGCCGCCGGGTCGCAACGGTGGGCCTTGGACATCCTGAAGGAGGCTTGTAAGGATCCCAGAGTCTTGTTCCATGCCTCCCGATTCCCCACCCCTAGGTACATCAAGACCTCTCTTAGTCGATCATATTTGCCGAGCCGTTTCGTCAGGAGCCCAAGCCTTACCATCGCCGCGATCGGTAGCTCATCGAGTAGTGGTAGGTCGTCCACCAGAGTGGATTCGTCGAGGCGGACTAGTTGTTCCTGGTAGGTGGC
Organism: Acidimicrobiia bacterium; assembly: GCA_009841075.1. Classification (GTDB taxonomy): domain Bacteria; phylum Actinomycetota; class Acidimicrobiia; order Spongiisociales; family Spongiisociaceae; genus Spongiisocius. Next base: position 29,744 of record VXMP01000071.1, read on the forward strand.
CTCCAGTCTCAACCAGAGCCCGGCAGGCACGTCTGTCGCTCGCTCCAGGCGGATGGCGACGTCCGGGCTGATCTGAACGTGTCCTTTGATTATCCGATTGATGTGTTTATGCGAGAGATCTGTGCGCCGCGCCAATTCGGTTTGGCTCATACCTCTCTCCTCAAGTACCTCGGCCAGCGTGTCGCCCGGCGGCACGGCGTAATTCGGAAGATAGTCAAACAGTATGGGCGATTCGGCCATAGTTTCTCCTTTCCATCTTTCTAGTGGACTACTGCTAGTGGTAGTCCACAATCTCCGTCACGATTATTTACCGATGACCAGTCCAGCCCCGCGTCTCCTTCGACCGGAGAGCCGCCCGGGCGGAAAATCAGTCGATATCCTCCGTGGAGGGTGACCGCCAGTTGTCCATTCCGGTTGCCCTTTAGCTCATGACACCCTCCGGGCAGGTGTCGCATCTCTTCCAACGTGGCCGCGGATAACAGATGGGACAGTCGACTCTCTACCTTGTCGGCAACCGGCCGACCGTACTTGCGCACCAGCAACTTCTGGTTGATGCATAACGAGCCGAACCGAGGAGACTCGAAATTGAGCTTCATAGGGTGTCCATGTTGGTATAACCAATCTGGTAAATAATTTATTCACCGTAAGTGGCCGAGTCAACTCCAGGCTGTGAGAAGAAGGCGGCTTTGCCTCGGCCGTTTTTACTGCCTATTCCTATCCTTGGGGGAAGGTCGATCTAGCGGGAGTGTTCCTCCGCCCATCGTTCCAGCAGTAGATGGATGGCCCAATTGGTACCGTCACCCCAGGACTCCACTGCGGCCCGCACCTCAGGTTCGGGAAACACCTCATCTTCTACGCCCATGACGTAACGGGAGACCACTTTTCGTACCCCCAGATCTCCGGCAGCTACCGCGTCGGGGCGACCTAGACAGCGGGCCAGGAACCATTCCGCCGTCCAAACCCCGACACCTCGGAGGGCTACCAGGCGGCGTATCACCGTTTCGTTACCCTCTTCCTCAATTCCCGAAAGGCAACCGTCGGCCACCGCCTTGGCTACTCCGACTATGTAGGAGGCCTTGCGGTTGGTGTATTGAAGGGCACTTATCTCGGAGGGATCAATTAGGGCCAGGCGCTCGGGCGAAGGGAACCGCCACCATTGCATCAATTCCAACTCCATCCTGGTACCGAAGGTTTCGATCAGTCGGTAAAGAGTGGTGTGTGCCCACTTCATGTTGACCTGCTGGGCACTGATGGAAGAGATAAGCACTTCAAAAGAAGCCGGGTTGACGGGAACCCGGTAACCGGGCATCCGTCTTAGCTGATCGGCTACCGCAGGTACTCGTTCGGCCACCTCCGCCAAAGGAGAATACGGCAGGCCTTCACCAAAACGGATACGAGATTCCTCCACCGCGTCCTGAAGATCCTGGTCGGTGGAGGCCTCCACCCGAATATCGCCTTGGTCGGTCTGAGAAAGTCGATAGGGAACCCCCTCCTTGGTGGTGCGAAAGATGTATCCCTCTGTGACCTCCTCCAACCGATTTCGGCCGTAGCGGATATGTCGCGAGCGGACAGACTCCAGATCAATGGGCGTTTGGGGAGTCCAGACCGCACTTTTCAAGGCAGATGTAGTGGGGTAGGAGTTGCCGTTGAAGGTTGTAAATGGAGTTTGGGCCGGTACCTCCCGGATGTTTCTGCTCATTTTCACTTTCCTTTATAGATCGGATGCTGCGGCCTCATCCACCAGCCAGGTAACCGGTGCCTCCCCCTCCATCAGACGGCGGGCGGGAAGCCGTCTATCGGAACCAGTCAGGAGAACTTCCGCCAGGGCGGAGGATTTTGACCGTCCTGATACCAGAACGTATATCTGTTTGGCTCGGTGTACAAGGGGGTATGTGGCGGTTAGCCGCCAGGATGAGGTCGGGGCGGCTACTTCGGTGGCGATATACCATCGGTCGGTGACTCTCAGGGCTTCGGAGCCGGGGAAAAGGGACAAGGTGTGGCCATCGTCTCCCATTCCCGCCAGGATGAGGTCGGGCCGGGGTAACCCGTCGGGGTCGATGGTCATTGAAGTCAGCAGCTGCGTCTCGTAGATCTCGGCTGCCCGCTTGGCGGAACGATCCTCGGCCCAGGGGATCGGTAGGAAATGGGCGGAAGTGTGGTAGATAATGGCCTGGCCGATCATGGTGCCGTTGTTGGCCGGGTCATCCGGTGCCACATATCGTTCGTCCCCGACCCAGGCGCAGACCCGCTCCCAAGGGACATCCAGAGCCGAAATTTCACGATAGGTTGCAGCCGGGGTTGACCCACCTGCCATCGCCACGTTCACCTGGCGGTCGATGGACATCTCGGCCGCCTGGTCTCGGATAAAACCGGCTATCAGAGCCGCCGCGCCAGAGGCTAAAGCGGAAGGGTTTTCGTATATCCAAATCTCTGCCGGCCCGATCCGCCGGGTTCTTGAAGGTGTTCTTGGAAGCGATTTTGCCATGGGGTAATAATAAGAGGGTTTCAATCACACGCCCCCTTAAAAGCCTCAACCAGAAGGAAGGCCGGTTCTTTGAGGAGAGAGATTACGATCGAAATTGAACCCGGCCGGTCGGTAAGCGGGCGCTGGCGGGTTCCTGGTCAACCGAGTTCAACTGCCGTGCTGCTGGCTCACGGGGCCGGGGCAGGTCAAGACCATCCTGCTATTACCCGCCTGGCAGAGGGTCTGGTCGGACGGGGTCTTCCGGTGCTCACCTTTAACTATCCATATATGGACGCCGGGCGTCGGTTCCCCGACCGTCAGGAGGTTCTGCTGAGCTGCCATCGGGCCGCCGCAGACTGGCTGACACAACAGTCCTTTCGCCGCCTGGTGCTGGCGGGTCGCTCCATGGGTGGGCGAATGGCCTCGTATCTGGCCGCCGAGGGTTATCCCTGTGCCGGCCTGGTCTTATACGCCTACCCACTCCATCCGGCCGGAAAACCTGATCGGATCAGAGCCGACCATCTTCCAAGGGTTACCGTCCCGATGTTGTTCTTCGTGGGAGGCCGAGATCGACTGGCCCTACCCCATCTGGTGGAACGACATCTGACGACTCTGAAAAGAGGGGAGCTGAAGATAATCCCCCACGCCGACCACAGCTTCAACGTCCCTAAGCGGGTGGGATCCCGACAAGAAGTGCTCAAAGGTATCCTGTACCACACCGCCCAATGGATCAGTAGCCTGGGTTAGAGAGGTGGGTTTTTCGCGTTCTCCGAGGTAGGGATTTGGATACATCCTTCTGAACAAGGAGTTTCCGGGGCTGAAGACATCTTTCCTAGCAATCACTCCTAGAGTGTGGGCTATGGCAAATACGACTATCACCTATCGGGTTGAGGAACTGGCCACCCAGGCCGGTATCGGAGTCGACACGATCCGTTACTACCAGGGCATGGGGCTTCTTCCCCCCACCGGACGGGAAGGCCGAACCGTGGTATACAGATCTGCCCATCTGACCCGACTAACCACCATCAGAGCCTTGGCCGAAGACGGTTTCAGCCTGGCTCAAATCAAACAGCTGCTCCAAGATTCCGGCCATCCTTTGCTGGCTTCGTTAGCCGGCCCGACCCTCGGCCTAAGCCGACAAGAGCTGGCGGAGGGTTCAGGGCTTCCGCTTCCGCTGGTTGATATGGCGGTTTCGGCCGGTCTGGTCGAACCGTTGGAAAACCGCGGAGAAGAAGAGCTGTTCGCTCCCGAGGTAGTTCCCATGCTGGCGGCCGGCATGTCGTTGCTGGAAGCCGGATTTCCTATCGACCGGCTGGCAGCTCTGGCGGCGCGGCATGCCACCTCGGTAGAAAACGTGGTAGACGGTGCCATCAACCTCTTCAACGAACATGTACGGGATGCCCAAACCCACCCTCCTGAGGAGGTGGCGAAACTGTTTCGAGTTCTCTTGCTTCACGTCACCCGCCTGGTCGCCCACCATTTCCAACGCACCGTTATAACCCGGGTCAGGGAAAGGCTGGAAAGTTCGGGTGATCAGGCGCTGGTGACAGCTTTCGAAGACCTGGAAACCCGCCGGATGACCGTTTACGCCGAATGGCGCTAGCCCCTCGTCGCCAACTGGAGAATCGGGTCTCCAGGGCAGCGGCCCGAGCGGCCGTGGCCGGGATTCCATCCATCGTCACCCTGGCTGTACCGGCGGAGGAGTCCGACCCTTTGGCGGTGGCGATGCAGGCCGAGCCACCGTTTGTCTACCTGGAATTGCCTGATCGGGGTTTCGCCATGGCCGCCTTCGGTGAGGCCGGTCGCATCCTCACCCCGCCTACAGAAGAACGGTTTGGGCTGGCTTCTTCCGCCCTCCTTGACCTAGCCGACCGTACCCACTCGTTGGCATGGGACGGTGCCGACCCGGAACCTTTACTGATCGGAGGCTTCTCCTTCTCTCCGGTCGACACCTGGCCCGGCTTTCCGTCCGGGCGAATGGTTTTGCCCGAGCTGGCCTACATAAGGCGCGATACCGACCGTCGGGTTTGGGTAGCCGCGGCAGAGGTAAAGGGCGACTCCGATCCCACCGAAGTAGCTGCCCGGCTAATCGAAATTATCGGACCGTCCGGCCCCCTGAAGAAAGGCCCGGAGACTCTTCACTCCGGCCCAACCGGTCCTTCCCGACCTTATGAGCTCGACCTGTTCGACCCGGATTATCTCGCCGCCGCAAAAGAGGCGGTTCGGGTTATCAGAGACGGAGCCCTACAAAAGGTCGCCTTTGCTCGACGGGTGGATTTAGATTATCGCCCCTCCCTAGGGCCGTTTCTGGCCACCTTGCGGAACCTTTACGGACGCTGCGCCATCTTCGCCTTCGGTCGGGCCGATGGCCGGGTGTTCTGCGGAGCTTCTCCCGAGCTGTTAGCCCGGGTTACGGGCGTGAGGATGGAAACCGTCGCCCTGGCCGGAACGGCTCCACGAGGCCGGACGGATTCGGAGGAACAACAGCTCGCCGACCGTCTTATAAACGACGAAAAGGAGCTACAGGAACACGGCCTGGTTCGCTCTGAGCTGAGGAAACAATTGGCCAAGGACGGTTTCGTGCTCGACCCTCCGGAACCGACCGGAGTCCTTCGGCTGCCCGGCATCCTCCATCTGGCCACCCCTATCAGTGCGGTCGCCCCGGTCGGCACCAATGTTTTAGACGTGGTGGGTTCCCTGCATCCTACGCCCGCAGTGGGAGGCCTACCCGGAAAGAAGGCATTGGCTTGGATAGCCGACCACGAACCCTTCGACCGAGGTTGGTACGCCGGGCCGATCGGATACTGCGATCTATCCGGCAACGGGGAGTTCCATGTCGCCCTTCGGTCCTGTCTGATGGAAGACAACCGGATCGGATTGTTCGCCGGGGCCGGCATAGTCTCGGCCTCAAGCCCTGTCCAAGAGCTGGCCGAAACCAACCTGAAGCTGAAGGCCCTGCTCCGAGCTTTTTATGATGACGGCGATCACCGGAGGCGTACCTATGCCACCGCCGATGCCTTGGTGTCCGCACTTCAAGCCGGCGGGGTAGCCGGCGTGGTCATTTCACCAGGTTCCCGCTCCACCCCCCTTGTCCTGGCCGTCCACGAAGACGGCCCGCCTTCCTACATTGTCTTGGACGAACGCTCGGCCGGTTTTCTCGCCCTTGGGATGGCCAGGTCAACCGGCCTTCCCGTCGCCCTGGTCTGCACCTCCGGCTCGGCGGCGGCCAACTATCTTCCGGCTCTGGTAGAAGCCGATCGGGCGCGGATTCCGCTGGTGGTATTAACCGCCGACCGGCCACCCGGCTCCCTCGATCGGGATACCCCTCAGACCATCGACCAGATCGGGCTCTACGGTTCCAGAACCAGGGCAGCCGTCAACTTCGACACACGGGAATGCGATCCGATGCGGGTAGCCGACCAAGCTCTACAGGCGATAGGTGCCACCTACCCACCCCATGCCGGACCGGTTCACCTGAACGTCCCGTTTGCCAAGCCGCTGGAACCCCCTAGCCGACGGGACCCCCTCCCCTCTTTTAACCTGACCCTCCCGGCAGAGTCAGAAGTACCGATACAAACCGGCTCGGTGGAGGCCCTTCAAGACCTCTTCGAACAGGCTGAACGGGGCTTGATAGTGGCGGGCCCCCAAGAAACCGGCCCGGCTGCCAGGGAGTCTTTGATCAGGATTTCAAGGGAATCCGGCTGGCCGCTTCTGGCCGACGGTTTATCAATGCTGCGGCAGACCCCCTTTGAAAACCTGATCACTACCGGTGATATGTTGGCCTCCGACCCGGTTTTTGTAGGTGGGTATTCGCCGGATGCGGTGCTGCGCCTGGGAGGTACCCCCACGGGAACGGCTAGCCAGGATTGGTTGGCCGGACTTCAAGCTGCGGAGATGGTCTTGGATCCGGACAGTCGATGGACTGCACCGGGAAGGCAAATCGTGTTGCGCGACCCGATCGCCCCTCTTCTGGGCCGGATTTCACCCTCTCCGGCGAAACCGTGCTGGACCGATAGTTGGAAGAGCGCCGAGCGTCGTCTTCGGGAACGACGGCGGAGCGAACGAGGCAACCATCCTCATAGCGAGCTCGCGGTTACCGGAATGATCCTTGATCACGAACCGATGGTGTGGGTTGGTTCCAGCCTGCCGGTACGTCATGTGAACGCCATGATGGAGCCCGGCTGTGGCGCGACCGTGTGGGGAAACCGAGGGGCCTGCGGAATCGACGGTGCCATAGCCACCGCCGCCGGATGCGCCTTGGGTATCGGACAACGGTTGGTGGCCCTGATGGGCGACCTGTCTTTTCTCCATGATGTCGGGAGCCTTAACGCCGCCCGCAGCCTGAAGGTGGACCTGACCGTGGTGGTTTTGGACAACGGGGGTGGTGCCATATTCGACTCCCTCCCCTATCTGAAGTCGCTTCACCAACCAACAGATACAGAAGATTTCCAGCGGATTCGCGACCTGTTCTACACCCCTCACAACCAGGACTTGGCGGCTATAGCCCGCGGGTTCGGGGTTCGGGGCGACCGGATCGATCCCCACGATTTGAGAGACGGATTAAAACAAGCCCGAGCACAGCCGGGAGTAAGCGTGCTGATAGTCAAAAGTAACCCGAGGGAAACGTTCGCCGCCTATGACCGACTGTATGGTCGGTAGAGGGCGATAATTTCCCGGTCCGGTCCGGGGAAGAAACTGTTGGGGTACCGCTAAAGTCAGTCACCATGAGCTGGACTTTTGACAACGGAACCATCTTGACCAAGGCCGCCCTGGTGGGTGATTTCTATAACAACGCCTACGTGGTGGCCTGCGCCCAAACCGGTAAAGGGGTGATAATCGACGCCGCCGCCGAGCCCGACCGGATTCTGGAGCTGGCCGACGGGGTAGAAATACAGGCAGTTTTAACCACCCATGGGCACCACGACCACCTTCGGGCGGTGGCACCGGTGGTCGAAGCCCTCCAAACGCCATTCCGTCTGCACCAGGCCGACCATCGGCTGGCGGCTCAAACCACCTCCGTCACCCCCACCCCGCTGGACGACCAGGAGGTCATACCGCTCGGAGAAACCAGCCTTTTAACCATGCACACCCCCGGCCACACTCCCGGGTCGGTGTGTTTCCTCAGCCCGGGGGTGCTTTTTTCCGGCGACACCCTTTTTCCTGGCGGGCCAGGTGCTACCCAATATGAGGGCGGGGACTTCGACCTGATCATCAAGAGCATCAAAGAGCGGCTCTTCACCCTGGTAGACGACACCGACGTCTACCCGGGGCACGGCCCGACCAAAACCACTATCGGAACGGAAAAACCGCAGCTCCCCGATTGGATCGCCCGAGGGTGGTAATCCTTTGGTCGGCAGAGTAGGATAAAGGTACCCGACCGGAACGGTACGACCTCTTTGAGGCGAGCCAGTTCCCCATCTCGGACCCCCACATAATCCTATGCCTCCAGCCCCAAACCGGGTTCGGAAAAAGTCCCCCAACCGACCACAAGGTGGGGAGAAACGGAGCAAACCATGGCCGCAGCAGCATCGGCAGCGCCGGCACCCGGCCGGTCCGGAGCCGGTTCCCGAAGCAAGATAACCATCCCGATCGTGCAAGGTCGCAAGGGGGGACCGAAGCTCACCATGGTGACTGCCTATGATTTTCCGGGGGCCAGACTCGCCGAGGCAGCCGAGGTAGACCTTATCCTGGTAGGCGATTCGGTAGCCAACGTAGTGCTCGGCTACGAGACCACCACTCGGGTAACCCTGGACGACATGATCCACCACACCAAAGCGGTAGCCCGGGCCAAACCCCAGGCCCTCTTGGTGGTCGACATGCCTTGGATGACCTTCCATGTCAGCCCCGAAGACACCCTCAAAAATGCTGCCCGGCTGATCCGAGAAGGGGGAGCAGAAGCAGTCAAGCTGGAGGGGGGTGCCAACCGAGTGGAAATGGTCCGCAGGCTGGTATCGGCCGAGATACCGGTGATGGGCCACATCGGCCTAACCCCCCAGTCGGTGCTGAGCGCGGGCGGATACCAAATCCAGGGCAGAAAGTTGGAAGAGGCGCAGGCGATGATAAAAGACGCCCAAGCCCTGGAGGAAGCCGGGGTCTTCGCTCTGGTACTTGAAGGAGTTCCCGCCATTCTCGGCCAGATCATCACCCAAAAAGTGCAGATTCCGACCATTGGCATCGGTGCCGGCCCCGACACCGACGGGCAGGTGCTGGTTATGCATGATCTGCTCGGTCTCAACTTCGGACACTACCCCAGGTTCGTGCGCCGATATGCCGAGTTCGCCGACCAGGGGGTAGCGGCGCTCCAACTGTGGATAGAAGACGTCCGGCGAGGCTCCTTCCCCGGTGCAGAAGAGTCATATCAGATGATCGACGCCGCCGCCTTGGAACTGCTCGAAAGGTCGTCCGGCGACCATTCCGATCGGTCCTTGACTGCCCAAGGGTCGGTACTCCCATAACATTTCCCGAAGATAACCACCCTGACCGATTCTGTGTTCCCCTCGTCTGGCCCTTTCGCCCAAACCGTGCAGGGGCCGATTCCCGCCGAGGAGTTGGGTGTCACTCTGGTCCACGAGCATCTGCTGGTGGACCTGCGCTGCAACTGGCGGCCGGATGAAGATCCGGATATAGCCTTCCGGCCGGTCACAATCGAGCGCCTTGGGCGGATCAGGGCCAATCCGTTCGCCTGTGAAGATAACCTGATGGTCAGCGAACCCCACGTTCTGGCCGAAGAACTCAAACTCTTCCGGCGGGCAGGAGGACGCTCGATCGTGGACGCTACTCCTTCCGGGTTGGGACGAGATCCCCAGGTTCTGGAATGGCTGTCCGAGGTGTCGGGGATCAACATCATCGCCGGATGCGGTTTCTACATTGCGAGCACCCACCCGGACAGCCTGGCGCAGTGGTCTGTGGAAGATATTGCCGAGAAGATGATCCGTGACCTCACCGAAGGGATGGACGATACCCGGATCAAGGCCGGGGTGATCGGCGAGATGGGGGTCACGAAATACCCGATGGAAAACGCGGAGCGGAGGGTTTTGCAGGCGGCCGCTCTCGCCCAAAAGGAGGTCGGATGCGCCATCATCGCCCACTCCGCCGCCGGTAGCGAATCCCCTTTCGAGGTCATCCAGGTCTTGTTGGAAGCCGGGGCGGACCCGACCAAGCTGGTGCAAAGCCACCTGGACGATCGGTTCCGTTCGAACCTCTCCCTCTACCGCCGGGTCGGCGATATGGGCGTGGGTTTGGGTCTCGACACTTTCGGGCGGGAGATCTACTACGCCCCTCGCCAGGCCTATCTCGTGTCCGATCAAGAACGAATAGAAGCGCTGACGATGCTGATCGAAGCGGAAATGACCGAGCAGGTCTTCCCGGCTCAGGATATCTGCTTTAAGCACGAATTATCCAGGTACGGAGGTCACGGCTTCGACCATTTTCTGCGACACATCACCCCCCTCCTCAAAGAGCTGGGAGTAACCGATCAGGCCCTGGACACACTGTTAATCCACAACCCGGCCCGCCTCCTATCCAGACCCCTCTGAACCGGACATCTAGGCAAGGCCCAACGGCAGTATCCGGGTTTTTTCGCGTTCTATATGAAGGGGGATCAAGGGGGTTGAAAATGTCCCTCGGGCATTGTAAGTAAAGGGTTGCCAAGCACCGAAGGCCGGGCAAGAGGAATGGTATCCCGATCGGATCCCCGGCCCCAAGAGAACATAGTCCGGAGGGAACATAGCGTATGGAGCGAACAGCCGAACCGTAGTCTCCCGGCTTCAGTCCGGGCATGGCTGACCACGCTCCAAATCAGGTAGTGCAAGGCGGGGGGCGGGGACCCGGCGAAGCCGGGTGAGGTGGGCGGATTTTGCGATTCTTGTGAATGTTTTCTCAGTTTATAAGGGGTTTCTGACAAACTTAGGGTCCAAGTATATTACTGATATAGTATTTTACTGATAACTTTGTAAACTTTAGATTCAAGACGTTACCGATAACACTATCGAGCTTTCGCTTCGCCGGAGCGGTTAACGGCGGGTGGTAATCGCTACCTGTTCGACCAGCCGATCGGCGGTGACGGTTCGGTTGGCTTGGAGCTCGGCACCGGCGACTCCGTGCCAGTAGGCGGCGGAGCGGGCCGCCTGGGTGCCGCTGCCTCCCCTAGCCGCCCAAAACGCCCCGATCATTCCGGCCAACACGTCTCCCGTTCCGATGGTGGCCAGCTCCGGACCCCCGGTATCCACCACCCATCTTTCCTCTCCTATCACAAAGGTCGGTGATCCCTTCAGCAACACCGTAACCCCGGTTTCGTGGGCTAGCCGAGAGGCGGCCTCATAGGAGCCTGGCCACCCGGTCAAACGCTGGAACTCGCCCGTATGTGGAGTGATGACCGTTTCCCCGTTTCGGATCAGCCCGGCCGGACCATCCAGTGCGTTCAAGGCGTCGGCATCAGCTACCACCGGCCCGGGCCAGTCTTGGAGAAAGCGGTTGACGAAACCGGACAGATCAGGTGAAGTGCCAAGTCCAGGCCCGATCACCGCCAGGTCAAAACGCTGTACCAGCTCCAACACCGGGGGTAGATCATCGATGGTCAAAGACCGGCCCGAGCCGACCGCCCTGGTCATAATCTCCGGAGCTCGAACCCGGTCCTCCACGGTGGGCGGGCAGGCGATCATCACCGCGCCGGCACCGGCCCGCAGAGCAGAACGGGCGGTGAGGGTGGCCGCTCCGTCCAGACCATCCGAGCCCCCAATTACCAGTACCGAACCGGACGACCATTTGTGAGCAGTGCAGGAACGAACCGGTAGGGGAGCGTCGCTCTCCTCGCACAGCCACATTTCCGGCTCGATATCCGGTAGGCCGATATCCGCCACCACAATCCGGCCGCATAGATCAGGGCCGGACCCGACCAGATGACCTACCCGATATCCGTGGAAGGTGACCGTTGCCCGGGCGGGCATGGTTCCCGATGCGGCTTCTCCGGTGGTGGCATCTAAGCCGGAGGGAACATCCACCGCCAACCAAGGTGCCGGACTTCCATCCATTGGGGTGGCCCGATTCGAGAGGTTGGGAAGGGTGCCCCGGAAGCCGCCGCCGAACAAGGCGTCTATAACCAAATCTGCCGGGCGGTTTTCTTCCCGGTCACGGATTGGCACACCCGCTTTACGGACCAGTTCATGAGCCCATTGGGCCGGATCGGTGCGGGGGGACGCCAACGGATAGACGTCCACCGAGACGCCTCGGGCGGCCAAATATCGGGCGGCCACATAGCCGTCGCCTCCGTTGTTGCCCGGACCGGCCAGGACGGCTACCCGTGACCCGTACCCCACATCCATGGCCACCGCCTGTCGAGCCACCGCCCATCCGGCTCGGTCCAATAGAACCCAAGGATCATCTGCAGCCTGCGCATCTTGATGCCTGGATTGCTCGGCGGTTAGAACAGGACGCATCATCAACCCTATAGCCGGTAGTTCTATTCCGTGCTTAACAGTGTCCGGTCAAACCCCCGGCACAAATGTACCGATATAGGGTTAGGGGGTGGTAGTGGATTCTGGGTTGTGGGGGATGTCAATCGAATACGTCGTTGTTCAGGTCAATCGAATTGCTCACGCTCGGATCCCTCGAATAACGGAGGTAGGTGACATTTTTATGATTTCCGGCCCGTAGCGCTCTTTCAAAATCACCGGTCGACACGATTTCGCCATCCACGCTCAGTTTGTCGCCATTTTTGTAGTTGAGGACCCGGGGTATCGGATCGGTGACCACGATCAGATTTCGGGTGGTGTCGAAAAACAAATAGGGAACCCCCAGCACAGAGGCGTTATCTTTTACCAGGCGAGCCCAAAAGTGGCTCAACATGGTGGTATAGCCGGTTTCCTCCAGCTCGGCGGTTATCACCTCGATGCGCGGATCATTGCCGTCACGGAGATAGCGTAAGCGAACTATCCCGTCGGAGTCGGTGGTCTGGGTGGTCGGGAAAACAGAGGAAGCGGAAGGATCATTCGACGAAAGCCGAACCGAAGCGTTAGCTACCGGATCACCATATTGGTCGCCCACAAAGACAGTAATCGCGTGGGTTAAACCGGGGCCGGAATCCTCCAAAATGGTGAAGTCATTGACCTGGGTCAACCGCACGGCGAGGGCGGAGGGCGGATCATCGGACCATTCAAACCAGATGTCTGAGGATTCATTGTCATCGTTGGCGACAACTTCTGTGGTGGTACGGTCCAAAATATCGAGCAACCCGGCATGAATATCCAAATCCATGCGGGCATAGTCACCCTCCCGCTCGGGATCAGGGTCCTCGGCGGTAAAGGAAAGCCTCACCCTTCCCTGATCATCGGTCGAGTAGGTCCTTATAACCCGGCGATCTCTTATCCCATTGGTCTCCAAAAGGGTTTGAACCTGGACCCGACCATCATCGTCCTCCACCGCCAGGCCATCTTCGTCCACCAGCTTTAAAACAATTTCGACCGGTTCGCCCAGGAGGATGGCCTCGGCATTCGGTGGCAGATCGTCGCTGACTGCCACCGCCACGGCATCTTTTTGTACCTTGATATCCAGTGCGTCCGCTTCGACTGAACCATAAACGAAGGTCTGTGCGAACGATCCCGTCCACACCCATAATCTGAGGTGATCGTCGGGCTGGAAGCTAATGGTCAGATTCCCATCGGAATCAAGCTGGTGATCCAGCCGGTCGATTAGGCAGGGCCGGGTGCCGATCACCCTCACCGCGTCCGCCGTACACCTACCGTTATTGAAGTCGGATTCGGAACTGCCGAAAGGAGTTCGGAAGATGTCCACATACTCCCCTGGGATCGGGATGTGTTGACTATCGCGTAATGACACATTAATTTTTACTGTATCATTTGTAAAAAATTGTTCTCCTTCGCTTTGGATAGTCAGACCGGCTGGCCGGGTATTGGTGTGATCGAGCGTCCTGGCGATAAATAGCGCCATCTGTCCTCGGGTTACGATCGAACCGGGCGAGAAGGTTTGGGGGGTTTTGCCGGTGGTGATCCCCATCTCGTAGAGAGCCCTTATAGCGTCGAGGGCTTCCCCGGTTATCCCTCCTATATCCTGAAAATGGTTGTCGTCCGGCACGACATCGTAAACGTCCACGCCTCCTGGTCCGGGAAGGGCTTCCTTAAGGAAGCGGTACAGAAATAAAGCCATCTGGCGGCGGTCCACCAAGCCGTTTGGAGTGAAGGTTATGGCCGAGGTTCCCCGGGTTATACCGGCTGCGGACAGATGATTTATAGCATCCTTGACTGCCTGGGATTGATCCTCCAGATCCCGATACCCCTGGTCTACCGGTTCGCGCAGGTTGATTCCGGACAGACGGGCGGCGCGGGCGAGGAACAACGCCATCTGTCGCCGGGTTACCGGTTGGCTCGGGCTGTAGAGGCCTGACCCGGTACCTTGGGTTATGCCGTAATAAGCGAGGCAATCAACCGCCGTCCGGGATACCGAGCCGACCGTATCCGTGAAACCGGCTGAGCGGGTGGCAGGCCCGGCACAAGCGGTCACCGAGGCCAGGTCGTCGGGTACCCCATCTATCGCCTGGGCGGGTTGGGTGGACAAAGCCATACCGGATCCGACCAAAGCCCAGATCACGATGGCCAAAAACCAGGCTCGGCCGGTTGGTAATGTCATCTCGGTCTTCAAAAGCCACCTTCGATCTTTTCGCATTGACGTGGACCGGCTTCCCCCACAGTGACACTATCCGGCCCTGAAAATCTTCCGATCCGACCCACCCCCTGAATATAAGGGGTCCGAAGTTTAGTGGCATCTCACTGATCTATCCCCAAAAAATTCACTATGAATAGGGTCGCCGCACCGAGTTGTATACACTGACCGGCGTAGGCGGTTAGGAGGGCCTTGTCCGCAGAGTTGGCCGAGCACAGTAATCGGCTTCTGGAGATCCTGAAAACCAAGGCACTCAGCCATCGTGAGGAAGCAATACAGCTCGCCTGCGGAGCCATGTCCAGGGACTTCATCGACGCCAAGGAAGGGTTGGCGGCCTGGGAAGACCTGGAAGTCGCCTGCCGGGCAATCCACGAAACGGTGAGTAAGGAGCAGATTCGGTTCGACTCGGTGGGGGGCCTGACCTTGGGTGCCGACGCTCTGGCGGTGGGGATCGCGGCGGTTAGCAACCAGCACTGGTTCATTATCCGAAAACAGCAGAAGGGTCGAGGAACCCGCCGCCGGGTGGAGGGTCAACAAATCGGACCAGGGAATAAGGTTCTGTTGATCGATGACGTGGTTACAACCGGCGGGTCGATCCTGGAAGCCCTAGAGGTGGTGGAACAAACCCAAGCCAAAATTGTCGCAGCCGTAACCCTGGTAGATCGGGGCGATCTGGCCCGCCCGGCGTTCCAACAGCACGGCATCCCCTATTTTCCGATGGCTACCTACCACGACATGGGGATAGCCCCGGTTATTCCCCCCACCACAGCGGCCTGAGCAAAACGGAAGAATTGACCGGGACCAGATCAAATCTCGGGGGATTAGGTGCCCTTGGGGAAACCGGTTTGACGCCAGGCCTCGTACAGGGTTACCGCCACCGAATTGGCCAGGTTAAGGCTTCTGCGATCCGCCAGCATGGGGATGCGAAGGGTTGCGGTTATGGATTCATGGGCCAGGATCTCCTCTCCAAGACCCACGCTCTCCGGGCCGAATAGAAACCCGTCTCCGGATTGGAAGGAAAACTCCGTGTACCACTTTTGGGCTCTCCCCGATAAAGCGTACAGACGTTGTGGTTGGGCGGTGTTCAGATACGAGTCAAAGTCGAGATGTTCCGCGACCGTTGCGTAGTCGTGATAATCCAAACCGGCCCTTCTCAAGCGGGTGTCGTCCATGGAGAAACCGAGCGGATGGATCAGGTGAAGCTGCGCTCCCACGTTGGCGCATAGACGAATGATGTTGCCGGTGTTAGGAGGAATCTCCGGCCGATACAAGACGACCTGGAACACTAGAAAAGTCGCAAATGGTTGGAGGGGGCTCCTCTCATTTGGTCGTAGTCCACTTCGACGCATCGGATCCCTCGGGCGGTGGCCAGTACCTTGGCCTGCTGTGTGATCGAAACAGCCGCCAAGGTTCCACGAAGGGGATGAAGTCGGGAGTCGTTGCCGAGCCGATCCAGATATCGGGTTAGCTGCTCCACGCCGTCCAGCTCGCCCCGCCTTTTCACCTCCACCGCTACCGTGCTGCCGTCGGTCGCTCGACACAACAGGTCAACCGGTCCGATGTCGGTCTGATATTCCCGGTGAACCAGTACCAACCCTTTTTCCAACAGGTCGGGCTTTTTGGCCAGCAGCTCCTGAAGATGAGCCTCCACTCCGTCCTTCTCCAGCCCCGGATCCGGGCCCAGGTCGTGCCGGTGATCGAACAGTATCTCTTCCAGGTTGATGGTCAGCTCCTCCCCCTTCGGGTTGGTCACCACCCAACGATCTTCCTCCTCAACCAGGGTATTGGGTGCGTTCATCCAGTTCAAGGGCTTGTAGGCACCGCCATCGGAATGAATCGCCACACAGCCGTCCGCCTTGATCATTATCAGACGAACTGCAGAAGGAAGATGGGCGGCCAGACGACCCTGATAGTCCACCGAACATTGTGCCAAAACCAAACGCATAATTTATCGAACCAGGATAACTATTCGATTTTGACCGGGCCCGTGTCGGACTGTCACACCCTCTGGATAGGATCGCATCGGAAATATCCCCAGCGGAGTCAGGAAGGCTGAGAATGGGCACGAAAGTCGTGTGTTGGAACATCGCCAGGATAAACGACCCGTGGCGGGAGTTGGCAGAGATGGACGCTGATGTGGCTCTGTTGCAGGAAGCCGGGAAGGTACCGGAAGACGTGGCCTCGGAGGTGGAAATCGGCCCCCCCGAACATTGGGACTCTCACTGTTGGAACTCGGAGTGGTACAAAGACCGGTTACCTTTTCTGTTAGATAGGTGGCCGATGGTGGTGAAACTATCGGACCGGGTCGAGGTCGAGTGGTTCAAGCAGGTCAGCCCGATCAAAGCTACCGCCGAGGACGAGATAGCGGTCAGCGGGATTGGAACCATCGCCGCCGCTCGGATCATCCCCCGAGATGACGAACCGTTCATCGCGGTGTCCATGTATGTATGCCCTCTTGATCGACCCACACCCAACCGCCCTCGGACGACAGAAATACTACGACGGATCTGTGCATCGGATCATCTCGGACCTGTCCGCATTCATAGGTAGAACCGACCCCGGCACGCATCGCATCCTCGCCGCCGGTGACCTCAACATGGAGTTCAGCCGGGCGAACGAAAAAAGCCCCTGGTTGAGGCGGGAACGCACCATCATTGACCGGATGGCCGCGCTCGGCCTAGAGATGTTGGGGCCACAGTACCCGAACGGCCGGAAGGCGGACACAACCCCAGAACGCCTCCCGCCGGACACCCGCAACGTGCCCACCTACCGCTACCTGAAAGAACCCCTCGAAACCATAACTTGGCAACTCGACTGGGCCTTCGCGTCCCGCGGCTTCCACCAAGACATCATCGTGCGCGCCCTCAACCAAGTCGAAGAATGGGGATCAAGCGACCACTGCCGTCTACTCATCGAAATTGGCGGCGGCTAAGTCGTTGCCCCATCCAACCTATCCCTCCCACGCATATCACGCACAGCGTGGCCACGAACAGGACGGTCTTGGCCGAGGTGAAGACGCCTGCAGCCCATGCCAACGGCGACGGCGCACCGTCATGGCTTAGCGCCAGTGCCGCGACGGTGACATTCTCCAGCGCATCCGCCAAGGCAGCGGTCACCGGCAGCAAGTACAGCGGTGCTCGGCCTCGAAACATCCGGAGCAACAGCATGGCGAACAGCAGGCCGTAGGAGGCCGGGAAGACCATGTCGATGGTGAGTGCGGTCGTCGCATAGACAGCCAGGGCGCTCGCGTCCAGCCGATCCAGCGAATCGAACAGTACGGCCGCCTCGTCCGGTGTATACCAGCCCCGACTGTCGAGCAAGTCCAATCCTGACAACCTTGCCTGTCGCCAAGCCAACCCACCCACGGACCCGACCACGCCAACCAGTCCGGCGATCACCCCTCGCCAGGTCGAACATCGCCCCACCGTCACACCGACCCACTCCACCAAGCCCGATGCCGCCCAACCTGCTGACCCCTCGTCGGACATCCTCCTAGCGCCGCGGGAGCGATTTGATCAGTCGGTCCAGCACCATAGGAATGTTCCGGAGAAAGCAATCCTCTTCCTGAGCCTCCTTAATTCTCGCTTCTACGAGCGGCCAATCTATGCGGTCTCGGGCGGTGATTGCCAGGGCAAGCGCCTCCTCCCAGGTGACGGATGTTCCATCGGTTGCCTGTACGAGACGATCCATCATCAGGTCGTTTATGGAGATGACCCGTACCACCACACCTTCGATCTCTACCAATTCCGGCGGGTCCTCACCAAACAGCGTCTCTGATGGCACCTCTATAACGAGCGCGTCGGTGCCGGTGCCGAAGACCCAGTGTCGTCCGTTGCGCACGAACCCCAATCGAGATAATGATTCCCGGTCACGGGAGTCAACCGGGCCGACCATGTCGATGTCGGTCGAACGTCGGAGGCCCGTGTGGATCATCTGGGCTGCACCGCCCACCAGAACGAGCGGTCCCCGGACGGCAGTGTCGAAAGCGGCAGCCGCGAGGAGGACACGTTCAGCGCTGCTCGGCGAGGCCTGAAAAGCCAAGGCGATCAGCTCGGAGGCTTTCACTCGAGAAGTCGTCGCTCAACCGTAGTGTCGACGCCGCGGGCCTCTTTCCACTCCAGCCTTTGCTCGATATCAGGCGGCGGGATGCCATGCTCGGCCAGCCGTCGGGCACCATCGGCCATCCGGGCCTTGACGTCGGCGAGCGTGATAACGGGCGGCTCCGAAATCACCAACTCCACTCCCAGGGCGCGTGCTATCCGAGCCAGTGTGGAATACCTGGCGTCCACCTTCCCGGCTTCGATACGGGACAGATTCGGTTGCGCAATGCCGGTCAGGGCCGACAAATGGGAGAGGGTGATTCCCTTGGCCAACCGAGTCTCCCGGAGCTCCTTATACATAGGCCGAAAGTATAGCGAATATGATATGATTAGAACCTTGCGTGCCCTTTCGGTTAAAAATAGCCAACCGTTCCGTCTAGATTTAGGTTGGGCGTGAACGGTTCGACATCCGGTAGAAACCCAAGAACGCTATTACCAGGACCAAGAAGGCGGTCAGACCGTCCCCGGCAGAACCAAAACCCATCCGACAGTAACTGCGCACACCGATCGAAAGGAAACAACCAATGAGCGGACCAGCCGCCCGAGCCGAGGGTGTGACCAAAGTGTACGGGTGGGGAGATACCAGGGTTACCGCCCTTGACAACCTTTCGATCGAGTTCGATCAGGGTGTTTTCACCGCCGTAATGGGCCCCTCCGGTTCGGGTAAATCCACCCTGATGCACTGCATGGCCGGTCTGGATTCGGTGACCAACGGTTCGGTATTCATCGGGGATATGGAACTGTCCAACCTGAACGACCGGCAGCTCACCAAGCTCCGCCGGGAACAGATCGGATTTATCTTCCAGGCCTTCAACCTGGTACCCACCCTCACCGCCAGAGAGAACATCACCCTTCCCCTCGACCTGGCCGGATCCAAGGTCGATCACTCCTGGTTTGACTCCGTGGTGGAGGTACTGGGATTGGAGGATCGGCTCAAACACCGTCCAACCGAGCTGTCGGGCGGACAACAACAGCGGGTAGCCGCCGCCCGGGCCATGGTCTCCCGGCCGGAGCTGATCTTCGCCGACGAACCCAGCGGCAACCTGGACTCCAGGTCGAGCACCGATCTGCTGACCTTCCTCCAACAAGCGGTCCAGGATCATGCCCAGACCATCGTCATGGTTACCCACGACGCCACAGCCGCCGGATATGCCGACTCGGTGGTGTTCCTTTCCGATGGCAAGGTGGTGGACACGATGGATGGCCCCACCCCCGAGCGGGTGTTGGACCGTCTCAAGAGCCTGGAATACTAGATGCTGCGGGTTTCCTTAAAGGGGGTCTGGGCACACAAGATTCGCCTGGTTCTGACCGCCCTGGCCATCCTGCTCGGCGTGGGTCTGATCACCGGCGTCTACATCTACACCGACACCATACGCAAGGGTTTCGACCAGATCTTCGTAGAGGCCTACGCCAACACCGACATAGCAATCTCTTCCGAGACGGAAACCGGACCGGTTGGGGGCTTGGAACGATATCTGGATGAAGGTCTAGTAGCCGAGGTCGACGCGATAGAAGGAGTAGCCCAGGTTTTCCCCTTCATTCAGGGACAGGGTGTCGACGTCCTCGACAACGAAGGCGAGGTAATCGGATCCGGCTTTGGCCCCCCCACCTTCGTGGCCAATCTGGACGCACCCAAATCGATCGACGCTGTTAACCGCGATTGGTTCGAGCTGGCCGAAGGAACCTACCCCATGGGATGGGACGAGATGGCCTTGGATCGGGCCACCGCCAACCTAGGAGGATTTACGGTTGGATCAACGGTCAGCATCCTGTCGAACCTGCTGGGACCGATGGAAAAAACCCTCACCGGCGTGGTTACCTTCCGTGGCGATGACACCATCGGAGGCACCGGATGGGTTCTGTTTGATTTGGCCACCGCCCAAGAGATGCTGGGACGACAAGACAAGATCTCGGGCGCTTCCATCCAAGTCGACGCCGGGATGGTGGTCGATGAGGTGATACCAAGTATCGAAAGCGTCCTTCCCGAGGATGCCGTCGCCCGCTCCGGACAGGACGCCGCAGAAGCGGACGCCGCCGACATTCAGACCGCCTTGTCGTTCTTCACCGTGTTTCTGTCTGCCTTCGGCTGGATCGCCCTGTTCGTGGGCTCCTTTTTGATCTACAACACCTTCCGCATAGTGGTAAGCCAGAGAAGCCGGGAGCTGGCTTTGCTGCGGGCGTTAGGGGCTAGCAGCCGCCAGGTACTGTCGATCGTGCTCCTCGAAGCCGCCTTGATAGGAGCAATCGGGGCGGTGCTGGGATTGGGATTCGGGGTGGCGATCGCGTTGTTGATCCAGACCGCTCTGCCGGCTCTGGGGATCGAGCTCCCGGAAGCCGGCTTGACGATCCTCCCCCGCACCGTGATCGTCGGTCTGGCCGCCGGGCTGGTTATCACCTTGCTCTCAGCCATTATCCCGGCCCGCCGAGCCTCGAAGGTGGAGGTCATGTCCGCCTTAAGGGACGATCCGGCCGGACCGGCGGGGGCACGAAACCTGCGCCGGATAATCACCGGTCTGACGGTGTTCCTACTGGGTTTGGCCGCCTTACTGTTCGGCTTGTTCGGCGACACCGGTTCCGGCCCCTCCCCGGTGGTTTACGTCGGGATCGGGATCGGCGTCATCTTCATAGCCATGTTCATCCTTAGCCCGCTGATCGCCCAGCCGGTCACCAACATCATCGGCTGGGCTCTGGAAAGGTTCTCCGGTATCCCCGGCCGTCTGGCCCGACGCAACGCCCAACGGAGCCCGGACCGGAGCGCCGCCACCGCCGCCGCGGTGATGATCAGCATTACCTTGGTCGCCTTGGCGGCCACACTGACCGGCTCGATCCGGGGAACCATCAACGACATCATCTCCAACGACGTGGTAGCCGACGTCACGGTTCAACCCTCCGGTTTAAACGACCCGACTACCTCGTTCGCCCCGGTGGTAGCCCGCAACCTGGCTGATCTGGACATTGTGGAAGACCTCTCTCGCCTCCAGATCGGCTTCGTGCGGCTCCTGGTCGACGGCGGCCCTGAAGAGGCTTGGACGGATAGCTTTGCGGGTGGCGTGGAACCCAACCTGGCCGAGTTCGCCATACCCGAATCGGTGGAAGGAACCCTTAAGCCCGAGTCGGGAGAAGTGATCTTGGACCCGGCCAACGCCGAAGCGGCCGGGGTCTCGATCGGAGATACCGTGGTGCTCGAGTTCCAAGAAACCGGCCGACAGTCTTTCACCTTGGTGGGCATCGCCGGAGGTGCGGCCTGGGCGGGAACGATCGGTATTGCCCGAGACGACTGGATCGCCAACTACGGGGTGGAGCAGGATAGCGCCGTTTACATCAAGGCTGTAGACGGGGTTAGCGCAGAGGAACTGAAAGCCGTGGTAGAACAGGAAATCGCGGAGTATCCCAACCTGGCCGCCAACACCATAGAAGACCTGCAAACCCAGGCCGAAAGCCAGCTGAACGGTCTGCTCAACTTCATCCTGGCCTTGCTGGCCTTAGCGGTGGGCATCGGCATGTTGGGGGTCACCAACACCATGGCCTTGTCGGTCTTCGAACGCACCCGTGAGATCGGCCTGCTCAGGGCGGTGGGCATGAACCGGCGCACCACCCGATGGATGGTCCGGTTGGAAGCCTCGATCGTGTCCATGTTCGGTGCCGTGCTGGGTATCGGCCTCGGCATATTTTTCGGTTGGGCGCTGATCCGAGCCCTTGAGGATCTGGGTCTGTCTGTTTTCCTGATCCCCTGGCTCCCGTCTTCACTAACCATTTCGGGGGTGCTGGGAAGCCTGCTCTTCTGGCTGTTCGCCACCGGAATCCTGGGAGTGGCCTTTGCGGTCTATCCGGCCCGGCGAGCGGCCAGGATGAAGGTGATCGAAGCTATCGCCCATCTCTGAGCACGGCGGAACCCGGCTGAGGGGTTTCGGTCGGCTTGGTGGGGAGCCGGAGGATATAGATAATCAGACCCATGCCTAGCAAGATCAGCCCCACCCTGATAATCAGGCTATCGATGGCAAATACCACCGTTAACGCGAACGAGAGGGTTATGGCGACCACCGCCACCAGCTTGAGGCGGACGGTGAACCCGTGTCCCGCCCTCCAGTCCCTGGTTATGGGGCCGAAAACCCGATGTTGAAGAATCCATTGATCGAATCGGGTAGAAGACTTCGAGAACAGGAAGGCGGCCAAAAGGATGGGGCCGGTGGTGGGGACAACCGGAACCCATATGCCGATGATCCCGATTCCCACAAAGAACAACCCCAAAACAAGGAGCACCAACCTGAGGGCGCGGTTCCGCACGATTCCTGATTCCATAGGCAAACAATTTAGGCCGAGTGGTTAGGGACAGTTAGTCGGAACCCTGAGCCCCACCACTGTTAAGCCGAGTCTCCGCGGAGGGTGCTGAAAAAGGCGAGGATGAGTTGGCCGCTCTAAATCTAAACCTTGGGCGCTTCTGCCGGCGGGCCAACGGGGATATTTTCAGTACCCCTCCTGGTTTAAACTGCCTTCTTGTGCCTATACCCAGAAACAGCTGGATAGATTCGGATCGGTTCATCCCTAGCCGGTTCGTCAGGCCGGCCCTGCGACTCACCCATATCGAGGCTTCCTCCGGAATTGTTTTGGTAGTTGCGGCGGTCGTAGCGTTCCTTTGGGCAAACCTGTCCTTCTTCGGTGATTCCTACCTCGACTTCTGGCATACCCACCTCGAGATTTCAGTCGGACCGTTCCATCTGGAGAACGACCTCAAGCACTTCGTGAACGATGGCCTGATGGCTCTCTTCTTTTTGGTGGTGGGTCTGGAGATCAAACGGGAGCTGGTACTGGGTGAGCTCCGTAACCCCCGCAAGGCCCTGTTGCCGGTAGTAGCCGCCCTAGGTGGAATGATTTTTCCGGCGGCCATTTATCTGGTGTTTAACGGCGGAGACTCCATAGCCGTCAGGGGCTGGGGTATTCCGATGGCCACCGATATCGCTTTCTCGCTCGGTATTTTGGCGCTGCTGGGTAGTCGGGTTCCGGTCGGTGCCCGGCTCTTCCTCCTGGCCGTGGCGATCGCCGACGACATCGGTGCCATCCTGGTCATCGCTATTTTTTACACCTCGGATCTCAACCTGACCTTCCTGGTGTTTGGACTGCTGGTGTTGTTCGTCATGTGGGTTAGCGCCAATATCAACATCCAATCCCCCATGTTCTTCGTGCCGCTGGGAATCCTGGCCTGGTACTGCTTCTATGAATCCGGCGTCCACGCCACCATCGCCGGGGTGATCATCGGCTTTATCACCCCGACCACCTCCCTCTACAACTCCGAGGAGTATGACCAGGCCACCCGCCAGATCTCTGACATGTTCCCGGTTCGTTCCGCGGAGGAAGATTTTCGGGCCAAGGTGGAGTATGAAGCCAGGCTGCTGTCAGACGTCTCACGCCAGTCGATCGCCCCCCTGTCCCGGCTCCAGCACGGACTTCACAATTGGAGCGCTTTCCTTATCGTTCCCATCTTCGCCTTGGCAAATGCCGGAGTCCGGCTGGGCGGAATAGACATTCTTGATTCCTTGACCTCAAATTTGGCGATAGGTATAGGGCTCGGCCTGGTAGTCGGCAAAACCATCGGCATTACCGGCCTGGCCTGGCTGGTGGCCAAACTGGGTTTAGGCCAGCTGCCCACCGGGGTGGACGGACGGATTCTCACCGGCGTAGCCATGCTCGGCGGGGTGGGCTTCACCGTGTCGCTTTTCATCGGCGAGCTGGCCTTCAGAGGCGAATACCAACCGCTTTTGGACACTGCCAAGTTGGGAGTGTTCAGCGGGTCGATAGTGGCAGGCCTGATCGGATACCTTCTACTACGAATCGGAACCCGAAAGCACTACTAAGCTATGCAAACATACAAATCGTAAGGGTTTACTCCAAGGCCTTTCGGGCATTGTGAGGAGCAGGAATCATCCCGGCGGCAGTAGTGGCGTCGTCAGAGGGATTGCGGATTTGGATGGTCTCTGCAGGCATCGCTCTGATTAAGGTTTCTCTTTTGCCCAGTCGATCAGCTTGGGGCTTACATCAAACTTTAGAGACAATAGAGGCCAGCCTCATTACCATGAGCAGATCACCCAATGCCTGTTCCTTGGCAAGGGGAAGGCGGGTGTGCGGATCAATGGTGGCGGTCTGCCAGTAATGGAAGGTGCCGTTGGTTCCTATCGCCATGTAAAGGACTGGATGACCGTCGATTTCACGCGCCGTTATCCGACAGGGCAACCCCGGGCGAAGTTCCGTTTCGATTCGATCTTCCCCAACCCCAACCCAGTCATAGCCACTACCGGCTATCTCCTCCAGCCAGGCCGCCGCACCCTCCATACCCATCGAGCGTAGCATTCCAAACATTCCCTTTCCCTCTCCCTATACGGCCACAATAGACGGTCACGAGACCTTCGCATATTTGGAATTTGCCGTAAGTTACGTCTCCACAGAAGCGGTCGTACCCAAAACTTCAAGGCCGCGGCCGACGGCCCGTGATGCGAGCTTGTCGTCGAATGTCGCGACCGCTCGGGCCCCCAGGTGCAGGGCGGTGTCGAGCACGATGCAATCGGGAAGCCGCAGTCCGGTTGTAGTCCGCAATCGAGCCCACCGCAGCGGAGCGTCGGGATCGACATCGACCACGGAGAACGAGGCCCTGAGCGCGGCGGCGGCCTCCTTCAGTACTCCAAGTCTTGCGGGTGCAACCAAGCATTCAGCGAGCGTCACCGGGTGGAGCGCCGCATTCTCTTCGGCGATCTCGCGAGACGTCTCAACCGCTCGACGGTGATGAGCGTCGCGAGGATCGCGCAGCGCCACTACCCAGCTGGTATCGAGCACGATCACGTCGGCCACTCCTCTGCGCGATCATAGAGATCCGAGGAGCCCGGCAGCGCGCCGATCAGGCCTTCGCGGGCTCGAACGCGAGACGAGGGTGACCGGCCACCCTTGGCCCAATCCCGCATGACAAGAAGAATCAGCTTGGCCCTGGGTGCGTCGGACCACCGCCGCGAGGCCTCGTCGAGAATCTCGGTGACTTCATCGGTTTCGGTTACAGCGTGGCGGGGGCGAGTAGTAGGCACAGCTACCAAGTGTACCACCAGGTGCAGCACCGTGGGGTTACAACTTAAACTCCCGATGAGCGTTCAGGGTTGGTCGCAGGCAGGTTGGCAGAATGATAATTCAGGCTGTTAAGAGTTATACGCCGCCAGAGGCCCAAAGAGCTTATCGCACTCCTACGGGGACTCGGGCGGCCAGGTGGTTGTTAAGGTGTTCTACCAGGTCGTGGGCGTCGGCTTGGGCACCGCTTATGAAGCTGGAATTGCGCCTGCGCAGGAAGTTCAGTCCTATTACATACAGTCCCGGGGAGTCGGTAACCACCCCGCCCTGGTGACGTAACCGGCCTTTGTGGTCGAAAACCGGAAGGTGCAGCCAGGAATAGTCGGGGCGATAGCCGGTGGCCCATAGGACGGTGCGGATATGGCCGTTGTCCAAGTTGAGTTCCAGCGGAGGAGAGGACTCCACCCGGGTGGGCTCAAACCTATGGGGAGGGTCGTATCTTCCATCCAGGTCCCGCTCGGTTATCCATTCGTCAATGGTGTTAAGCAGACGATCCATTTTGAGATCGGCCCGCTTCACCTTGTTGCGTAGGGCACCGGAACACTGGGCCTTACCGTCTTTAATGCCCGCCAGACGGCCTACCATCCGCACTCCCTGATCGGTCAGGGCGTTGAGGTCGAGCGTCCGGCGTTCGGGCGTCCCGACCAGCTGGGGGGAGGGAACCTGGCGAGCCCGGACAATGTCGTCCACCTCATCGAAACGTTCGGTCGAGACTTCGGTTACATCCATCCAATACCGAATGTCGCGGCCCCGATAAACCCGGGGTAGACGCACATGCTCACCCACCGAGACGGTCACCGGGCGGCCCGAACGATGGATTTCCTCGGCCAGCTGAACTCCGGTAGCGGACACCCCCACCACCAGCACCCCTCCGTCCTCCAGATCGGAAGGCTGGCGATATTCGAGCGGGGTGATGGAACGAACCTGGTCGGGAAGGGCCGCCGCAATTGGAGGCACCTTGGCCAGGTTGAACCCTCCGCTGGCCAGAAAAACCGACCGGGCATACACCACACCATTATTGGTCACCACCTCGTACCCGATACGGTCCGGGCGAACAGAGGTGACGGTGGTGGAGGTGTAGAGCGGAGGGTTCACGAACCGGGCGTACCGAGCGATGAAGTCCACCGTCTCGGTCATGGTCATGAAACCATCGGGGTCGTCGCCGTCGTAAGCGAAGCCGGGCAGCCGAGCCTGCCAATTGGGGGTCAGCAGCCGAAGGGAGTCCCAGCGTTCGGTTCGCCAGGTATTGGCTACCTCACCTCGCTCGAGAACTATATGGTCGATTCCCCGAGCAGACAGGTAATAGCTGACCGACAGGCCGGCGTGTCCGGCACCGATTACAACCGCAGTGGTTTCTACCACCAAAATGGAATCCTTGGTTTAGCTGACGTTGACGGTCACGTTGGTGGGATTGGTCATGATGTCGAAGACCGCCGAAACCTTCTGCGACTGGGCTACCAAAGCCTCCAGATCGGCCTCGCTGGCATCATCCGCCTCGATCTGATAGTTGACCCGCACGTCGCTGAACCCGTTCCGCACTTCGGGATCCGCTCCCAAAATACCGGCGATGTCCATATCGGCCTCGACGCTGGCCTTGACCGAACGGAGCTTGATCTCGCGGTTTTCGGCAACAGCCGCCACTCCTGCGGTCAGGCAGCTGGCCAGGCCGACCAGCACTATCTCCACCGGCGTGGCCGCATTGTCTTCGGCGGCGAAAACCAGCGGATGATCCGAATCGAACTTGAAGGTGTCGGTGTGGTCGTGGTCCTCTCCTAGGCCGAAATAGCCTTTGACGGTCGACTTACTGTGGGTTCCGTGCACCCACTCGTTCTGGGCCTTCCAGGTGAACTTGCCGGCTTCGGGGGCATCCCCTACGGCCGCTCTGGCCCCTAATAGGTGGGTGGTGTTCACCCCATTTATCTGTCCTGTGCTCATGATGGATGGTTCTCCTTTTGGTTTCTTGGTTGTCTGATTGGTCGGATATTTCTTGGTTTTTCGAGACCGTTCTCCGCCGATTTTGTGACCCTGATTAATCCCAGGCTTGCTTCTGGACAGCAGGGGAGATCGGAGAAGGCGGTTCCGATTTAGCCGGGCCTTGAAGAAGGGGGACTCCCGAGTGGTGGCTGCGGCTTAGGGGCGGTTGCCAGGACCGCCCGGGTAGGCCACCCGGGAGCCTGGACAACACATGTACCCGCGAAATCCTGGCTTGATGATGGGCAGGTAATCCATGTGTGACAGTCTCCATTCTCGCTTGTTTTACGCGCTCGTCGAGCGCCGCGAGCGGAATACCGCCTCGGCTGTCTCATCGATCAGGCATTGGCACCCCTCCAAGGGTTGCCGCGGCTTCGTAGGGCCTGTCCCTCCACCGCTCTGGATGAGCGCGTTGTTGATTGAATTAGACCACATGTTACCAAGAATGTCAAAGACCTCGGCACATCGGGAAAGAAGCGCCCGGTTGGTAGCCTCATTTGGCGAGGCGATGCACCCGAGTGGTCTAGTCCTGCCAGAGGGTGGGGCGTTGACGTATCCCTTGAAAACCGAGACGCTCGCACAGCTCGATAAATCCGGAACGATGCGCGCCTTTCCATTCCAGGTCCTCCAAGGTTTCGACCAGCGGAGCATCACGGCGAAGGACGGTGAGCTTCCGATAGAGATAGGCCTCGTCACGGGCGGATTCCAGGTTGGTGGACAGGCGAGCGGCACCCCGAACCTTGACATCCCATTCCGCCGGTGAGGGAGGGATGTCTTCTATGCAACCGTATCGGGCCAAAAGGGTGGAGGCGGATTTAGCCCCCCAACCGGGGATGCCGGGGATACGGTCCGCCGCGTCCCCTACCAAGGCAAGATAGTCGGGAATAGAAGTAGGAAGTACTCCGAATTTTTCCTGCACGCCCGCCTCGTCATATCGCTTCCGTTCTCGACGGTTATAGGTGACTACCCGATCCTTGACCACGCACTGTGTAAGGTCTTTGTCCGGACTGAGGATTACCACCCGATCCACCTGGTCCATCCAACGATCGGCGGCGGTGGCGATGGCGTCGTCGGCTTCGAATTCGCGCATCGCCCAGACGGTCACCCCGATGGTCTCCAGCGCTTCCTCGGCCAGACGAAATTGGGCCAGCAGCTCCGGTTCTATACCTTCGCCGGTCTTGTAACCCGGGAAGATATCGTTACGAAAGGATTCGATCACCGCATCCGTGGCAGCCCCCAGATGGGTGACTCCCGGCTCGGCCAGCAGGCGCAAAGTCGAATCGACCACCCCGTAGACCGCACCCACCTCCATCCCTTCAGGAGAAAGCCGCCTGGGATATCCGAAATAGGCTCGGAACAGCTCGTAGGTGGCGTCTAGAAGATGGAGAAACACGAGAATGACAGGGTAGTCCGGCTCTGCTTCCGAGGCAGCTCACATCAACATCTACGGTTTGCAAACGGATAGAATACCCCACCTGGAGGTTATGAAATGAAAGACAAAAACACCGAACCGCAGTCCGACAGCATAGAGGAGAAAACCACCCGGTACGCGGAATTGGGCGACCTCTTGCGATCCTCATTTGAAGACGAGAAAGCGGGTGCCGAGCTCCGTGAGGCTTGGATCGCGTTCGTCGAGGCCGGCCGTGATCTGGGCGCAGCGCTGGCCGCCACCGCCGGCGACCCCGAAGTGCGCGCCAACCTGAAAAACGCGACCCGTTCGCTGGTGGAGACGGTCGGGAATATCGCCAAGGAAGCCGCCGAGACCGCCGCGGAACGGGTGCGAACCGTCACCAACCAAACCAAGGACGGTTCCGAGAGGGCGGCCGGTCAGACCGAACCCACATCCGAAAGCTCGGAAACAGCCGCTGATAACGGTGAGGGTGGGGCGGAAAAGGCCGACAGCAGCGCCTCCAAGTGAGACATCTCTGAGCCGAAATAGTGCTCTTTAGAATGCTCTTAAGAAACTCGAATCTCGGGTCGGCAGATGGTTTAGCCGAGCGTTTGACCTGAAATGTCTTGGGATTCGCCGATCGTCAGTTGCGCCTGGCTGGCAGATCGTCTTGACGACCAAATGGTGCGTATTGTGGACACCCGCTGGTTCCTGGGCGAGCCCGGCGTGGGGAGGCTTCGATATCAGAAAGACCACATCCCCGGTGCGGTCTTCATGGACCTGGACGAAGACCTGGCTGCTACGGAGGGCCCGGGCCGGCATCCGCTCCCTAGCCGAGAGGACTTTGCCGATCTGCTGGGACGTAATGGCATAGGCAACCAACACCAGGTGGTGGTCTACGACCAGGGACCAGGGGCGATAGCCGCCCGTCTGTGGTGGATGCTGCGAAGCGTGGGCCATTTCTCGGTGAGCGTGCTCGACGGTGGCTACGGAAAGTGGTTGGATAAAGGCCATCCGATCGACTCTTCCGAACCATTGGTCACCCACTGCGTATTTACGGTCGACACCGGCCCCACCCGTATCGTGGACCGGGATCGGCTGCTGGAGCGATTGGGCTCCGTCCAGGTGTTGGACGCCAGAGAACCGGAACGTTATCGGGGCGAGATAGAGCCCATAGACCAGGTGGCCGGACACATACCGACCGCCCTACCGTCACCCGTCGCAGAAAATGTCAATCCGGACGGCACCTTCAAGTCCGCCTCGGCGTTGGCGGCCCGTTTCGCCGAGATGGGCCTGGACCCAAACCTTCCGGTGGTCAGTTACTGCGGAAGCGGGGTGACGGCCTGTCATAACCTGATGGCCCTGCAAATGGCCGGGTTTTCGGAGGGGATTCTCTATCCGGGATCATGGTCGGATTGGTCGTCTTCGGGGATGCCTATCGCCACCGGACCCGACCCCGGATCTCCACCTGCCTGAACCCTTGGATTTCAGGTATTAGCTCGTGTGCCGGCGGAAGATCGGTGACCGGAAGTCCGAGAGGACCACATCTTCGGGTATTTCTATCCCACCCTGGCGCACCCATTCATACTCGGCGATACGCCAGGCCGCGTCGCCGGGATGCACTTTTGACACCTCTCCCGGGGCGTTGCAATGCATCGACAGGAACGTCAACCCGGTGGCTTGGTCCAAAAACCGTTTATAGACCGAAGCCGGATCCAGGTGATCGTAGCTGAGCCCCATCAGAAACTGATCTATGCCCACCCCGCCTTCGGAGATCAGATCGTCTCTCAGCTCACCCAGGACCGAAAGCCCGGCAGGCCCCAAATCCAGAACCGACCTATACCCTTCGGGATCAAGGGGCATCAGCACCGTTAGGCCGTGACGGCGCGCCACCCGCAGGGTGATTTCGGCCCACTCCGGAGCGAGCGCCCCTCCCATGTGATGATCCAGATGGGTAAGTTCAAGACCGGCGGTTTTGGCGGCGGCCAGCTGGGTTTCCAGCTCCTCCTCCACCGCCTGGGGTTGGGCATGGGCTCGTAGCTCCGCCACCGTTGCCCACATGTATCCGTCCGAGTCGATCAGCCCGGAGGTTCGAGAGGAGGTGGACATGGGTCGCCACCGCATCTGAGCGGATTCGGAGGTCAAGGTCAGATGGAGACCCAGATCGAGATCGGGCCGACGGTTGGCCAACTCGGCTGCCGCCGGAAACCAGGGGCACGGCACCATAATCGAACCGGAGGTAACAAAACCCTGGCCGGCCAACTCTTCCATCGCCTCAACTGACCCGAGGGTCACCCCGATGTCGTCGATATGTGGAATCACCTCGGCCCGGATTTCGCCTAAGGAAGTCATCCCACCGTCACACCCTCACTGCGGAGCTCGGCAACCGCTTTATCCCCGTCGCCGGGCTCAAGGTTGACAGCTCCGGTTGCGTCCAACAGCACGGTGGTTTCGAATCCGCCCCGGGCGACGTCCAAGGCGGTGTCCTTGACGCAGTAGTCCAGGGCCAGCCCCACTACCACCACCTTCTGGCAACCGGCCGCTCGGATCATGGATTCCAGCTCGGTGGGTTTTTCTTCACCCGACACGGGATCCCTCATGGTGAAGCCCGAGTAGCCGTCCTCTCCGTTGGCACCTTTATAGACGCTCGGCCCCTCAACCAGCAGATCGGGATGGAACTCGGCCCCGACGGTTCCGGCTACGCAATGGACCGGCCAGATACCCCCGTCCGTGGCGAAATGAGGGGTGCGTTCCGGGTGCCAATCCTGGGTGTAGAAGACGGAGGCACCCGCTTCGATCGCCGAAGAAACCTGCCGGTTAACCGCCGGAATTACTCGGGTGTCGGCCTCGGGAACGTAGAGGCTTCCATCCGGGTCGGCAAAGTCGTTCTGAACATCAACCACTACCAAGGCGGTGTCGGTCGAATATTCTGTCATAGCCAAATAGTACCTTCTCAGGTAACGTAATACCCGTGCTCAACGAGGGCATCCTCTTCACAGATCATTACCAGCTGACCATGGCCCAGCTCTACCATGGTTACGGTCTGGCCGACCGCCGGGCCCAGTTCGACTATCACTTTCGCTCCTACCCCGATTATGGGGTGCATCAGGCCGGGTACTGCATCTCCGCCGGCCTGGGTCCGCTGGTCGATTGGATGGAAAACACCTGGTTCGACGAGCAGGATTTAGCCGCCCTTCGCACCATCAGAACAAGCTCGGGTGAGCGCCTCTTCAAGGAGCCTTTCCTGGAATGGCTGGAAGGATCGGACGGCTTCCAATCCCTCTCGATGTGGGCTATCCCTGAGGGCCGGGTGGTGCACGCCCAGACCCCGATAGTAACAGTCGAAGGGCCGTTGGCGGTGGCACAGCTCCTGGAAACGGCCCTGCTCAACCGGCTCAATTACGCCATTTTGATAGCGGGCAAGACCTCCAGGGCGGTGGAAGCCGCCGGAGGTAACGGGGTGCTGGAGTTCGGAATGCGGCGAGCGCCCGGTGCGGCCGCCCATACCGCCACCCGATCGGCCCTGATCGGAGGGGCCACCGGATCGTCCAACTTCGCCGCCTCATACGAGCTCGGCTTTCTACCCCGCGGCACCCACGCCCATTCCTTGGTGCAGGTGTTCATCGCCGAATGCGACAGCGAGCTGGAAGCCTTCCGAGCCTACGCCGACCTGTATCCCGATGACTGCCTTTTGCTGGTGGATACCATCAACACCCTGGAGTCGGGTGTCCCCAACGCCATCACCGTCTTCGAAGAGTTACGAAAGCGGGGGCATCGGCCGGTCGGGATCAGGCTCGATTCGGGTGACCTGGCCCATCTGGCGGTTCGGTCCGCCGCCCTCCTCGACCGGGCCGGTTTCCCTGACGTGTCGATCGTGCTGTCCTCCGACCTGGACGAGCTGATCATCTGGCAGGTGCGGAACCAGATACTGGAAGAGGCGGGACGCTACGGGGTGGATGCCGACCATCTGCTGAACCGGCTGGTCTACGGGGTGGGAACCCGTTTGGTCACCTCGGACGGTTGTCCCAGCCTAAACGGGGTGTTCAAGCTGGTGGCGGTGGAGGGGACAGACGGGAATTGGGCGGCGGCCATCAAGATCTCCGAGGACCCCACCAAGGTGCTCGATCCCGGCCGTAAACGGCTGTGGAGGATATACGATCATCGGGGAACGGCCACCGTTGACCTGATAACCGAGTCCGATTACGACCCGGCGGCCCGGCCCATCCACCTGGTACATCCCGGCCATCCCGATATTCGCCGCACGCTTGGAGCCACCCAGATCTCGGAAGTCGAGCCCCTTCGGATCCAGGTTCTGAACAACGGGGAGCGAGTGGCCGACAACCTTGGCGATATCGAGGCGGCCCGGAACCGGAGAGTAGCGGACCTTGCCCGCCTTGATCCGGGAGTGAGAAGATTGGTCAACCCTCATACCTATCATGTTTCTCTCAGTCCGCAACTATCGAAGCTGAAACAGGACCTGATTGCAGATTTTCGTTCCTGAAATACGCATAACCTCAGATATACGGTAAAATCTGTTCAATGGCCCTTATAAAGATAGACTCGAAACGCACCAGTCAGAAGTTATTGGTTGGAGCCCGACGCCACCTAGCCGAGGGTGACCTGCTCCAAGCCTCCGAGAAAGGTT
>VXMP01000006.1 GCA_009841075.1 Acidimicrobiia bacterium
GCTCCCGCTCCCTCTCCGCAACCCACCCCGCCGACCGTCCCGATGGATAAGCCCACTCCGCTAAGCCGGATACGGACCCGCATCGCCGACAACATGGTGGCCTCCTTGCGCACCGCCGCCCATGTCTGGACCTCCATGGAGGTTGACTACGAGAACGTGGAACGGGTACGGCAGCGCCATCGGAGCGCCTTCAAGGAGCAGGAAGGGTTTTCTCTCACCTACCTTCCCTTCATCGCCCGGGCCACCATGGACGCGCTGCGGGCCTTCCCGGTGGTCAACAGCTCCTTCGATCAGGAAGGGGGCACCTCCACCTTCCACAAGGACGTCAACCTCGGTATCGCCGTCGACCTCAACCGGGACGGTTTGATGGTGGCCACCGTTCAGCAGGCCGACACCTTGTCCCTGCGAGCCCTGGCCCGCACCATCCGCGACCTGGCGGTTCGGGCCCGTAGCGGTCGGGTCGGCCCCGAGGAGGTGTCCGGCAGCACCTTCACCATCACCAACCCCGGCCCCTTCGGATCGTTCATGTCGGCACCGATCATCAACGTTCCCAACGTGGCCATCCTGTCGACCGATGGCATCGCCAAACGCCCCAAGGTGGTGACCGGCCCGGACGGGGGAGATGCCATCGCCATCCGCCATCTCGGTTATCTGGGCCTTTCCTGGGATCATCGTGCCTTCGACGGGTCCACGGCGGTGCTGTTCCTGGGCCGCATCAAAGAGAACCTGGAGAGCTGGGATTGGGAACAGCAGCTGGGCTAGACCCCACCCCGTACCTCTTTGAACCCGATCAGTCCCAACGGGTGGTAGCCAACCCCGCCCGACTGCGAACCCGCTGGCTGGGTCGCCTCTCCTACGAGGAGGCCTGGGACCTGCAGCGGGCCATATGGGAGGGTCGTGGCAACGGTCGGGCCGAATCCGACTACCTGCTCCTCCAGGAACACCCCCACGTCTACACGGTGGGACGCAACGGCGACGGCTCCCATCTGCTCATCACCGACGACCGCATGGACGAGATCGGGGCGGAGCGATATCACATCGACCGGGGAGGGGACATCACCTACCACGGCCCCGGCCAGCTGGTCGGATATCCCATCCTGGCCCTGTCCGACATGAAAAAGATCGTCCCCTACGTTCGGGCTGTTGAAGAGGTGCTGATCCGTACCCTGTCGGACTTCGGGGTGTCGTCCTGGAGAACAACCGGCTACACCGGGGTCTGGACGGATCAAGGCAAGGTAGCCGCCATCGGGGTGCGGGTTTCAAAAGGGGTGACCATGCACGGTTTCGCCCTGAACGTCGACCCCGACATGGACTTCTTCGACCATATGAACCCCTGCGGGATCACCGACCGGCCTGTTACCTCCCTGACCAGGCTCTTGGACCGTCCGGTTTCTCTGGAAGAGGTCATAGAGGTACTGGTTCCCCGGTTTGTGGAGGTGTTCGGATACCAGGAGAACGAACTCCAGCTGGGGGCTTTCAGCCGTGGGCAGGTCCGTCCCAAAAGCTTCGAGGTCGATCGGCTGCTCGCCAACGGGACCTTCTCTCCCCAACGGAGGGACGAGGTGCCGGTCACCATCGGAAGGCAGCTACCGGGTGAACCCAAAAAACCGTCCTGGATGAAGGTCACCGCCCGTTTCGGAACCGAATACCGCCGGCTGGGCGGACTGATGCGGGAGCTGGATTTGCATACCGTGTGCGAGGAGGCCGGCTGCCCCAACATCTACGAATGCTGGAGCGAAGGGGCCGCCACCATCATGATCCTGGGCGATGTCTGCACCCGGGCGTGCGGCTTCTGCAATGTCACCACCGGACGACCGCAGGGGCTTGACCTCGACGAGCCGGTCCGGGTGGCGAAGGCTATCGCGGCGATGGGTCTCAGCCATGCCGTCATTACCTCGGTCAACCGGGATGATCTACCCGACGGGGGGTCGGGGATTTTCGCCCAAACCGTCCGTGAAGTGCGCCGTCGGCTTCCAGAATGCGACGTAGAGGTGCTGATCCCCGACTTCAAAGGAGTTCGGGCCGACCTGGAAAGGGTCATGGCCGAAGGGCCGGCGGTGCTCAACCACAACACCGAGACGGTGCTGCGTCTGCAAAGGGATGTGCGAACCTCGGCTCGGTATGGACGTTCCCTGGCTCTGCTGGCCCGGGCCAAATGGTATCGGCCGGAGGGGGTGGTCAAGTCAGGCCTGATAGTCGGAATGGGCGAAACCCGAGCGGAGGTTCTGGGGGCTCTGGCCGACCTGAGGGCGGTTGGCGTGGACGTCATCACGGTAGGCCAGTATCTTCGACCCACCGCCCGCCACCGTCCGGTGCATCGCTATGTCCATCCGGACGAATTCGCCGAATACGCCGAGTATGGGCGGGCTATCGGGCTGGCCCATATCGAATCCGGCCCGCTGGTCAGGTCCTCCTACCACGCCCGTGATTCGCTGGACGCGGCGGTCGTCTCCGAATCGCCCGCACAAGATCCAAACCGATCCCTGATCGGTGTCGGAGGGTAACCTACCCCAAATGCCTCAACCCAAACCGAGAAACTAAAGCGAGGAGACGTGGCCGAGCCAACCATCGAAAACCTTCTACAGGAAGACCGTACCTTCCCCCCTTCGTCCGACTTCACCCGCCAGGCCAACGCTCAACCCGGCCTCCACGAACAGGCCGCCGCCGATCCCTTGGCCTACTGGGAGGAGCAGGCCCGCAACCGGGTGACCTGGTTCAAGGAGCCCACCGTGGTGCTGGACGATTCCAACCCGCCTTTCTATAAATGGTTCACCGACGGCGAGATGAACATGTCCTACAACTGTCTGGATCGCCACATCGAAGCCGGCCACGGCCAAAAGGTGGCCTACTACTGGGAGGGCGAACCCGGGGACGAACGGGTCATCACCTACCAGGATCTATACGAGGATGTCTGCCGTTTCGCCAACGGTCTGAAAGCGATCGGCACCAAAAAGGGCGACCGGGTGGCCATCTACATGGGGATGGTCCCCGAGTTGGCGGTGGCCATGCTGGCCTGCGCCCGGATCGGTGCCGCCCACAGCGTGATCTTCGGAGGGTTCTCCGCCGATGCTATCTACGACCGGGTGGAAGACGCCGGTGCCCGCCTTTTGATCACCTGCGACGGGGCGTGGCGCAGAGGCCAGGTGATCGACCTGAAGGTGGCGGCCGACCGGGCCATGGATCGAACCGACCTGGTGGAACACTGCGTGGTGCTGAACCGAACCGGAAACGAAGTGACCATGAAGCCGGGACGGGACATCTGGTGGCATGATCTGGTGGAGGGACAGGAACCGGAATGCCCGCCCGAGGTGATGAACGCCGAGGATCTGCTCTACATCCTGTATACATCCGGCACCACCGCCAAGCCCAAAGGCATCATGCACACCACCGGCGGCTATCTGGTGGGTGCGGCAACCACCCACAGCTTCGTGTTCGACATCAAGCCAGACCAGGACATCTGGTGGTGTGCAGCCGATATCGGCTGGGTGACCGGCCATAGCTACATCGTCTACGGCCCGCTGGCCAACCGGACCACCTCGGTCATGTATGAGGGAACCCCGGATTACCCCGACAAGGATCGGCTCTGGTCGATCATCGCCAAATATCGGGTAACTCAGCTCTACACCGCCCCCACCGCCATCCGAGCCTTTATGAAATGGGGGGAGGAATACCCGCAACGGCATGATCTGTCCACCCTGCGGGTGCTGGGCACGGTGGGGGAGCCGATCAACCCCGAGGCCTGGATGTGGTATCACGAACACATCGGCGGCGGCAAGGCACCGGTGATGGACACCTGGTGGCAGACCGAAACCGGCTCGATCATGATCGCCCCCCTCCCGGGTATCACCTCCACCAAGCCGGGCTCGGCCACCAACCCCATGCCCGGCATCCAGGCCGACGTGGTGGACGATGCCGGCAACTCGGTAGGGCGGGGCGAAGGCGGTTACCTGGTGATCCGGAACACCTGGCCGTCGATGCTGCGTTCGGTATGGGGTGACGACCAGCGCTACATCGACACCTACTGGTCCCGCTTCGACGGACTGTATTTCCCCGGCGACGGTGCCAAGGTGGACGAAGACGGCTATCTGTGGCTGCTGGGAAGGGTGGACGACGTGATGTTGGTCGCCGGCCACAACATCTCCACCATGGAGGTGGAGTCGGCCCTGGTTTCGCATCCTTCCGTAGCGGAGGCGGCCGTGGTGGGAAGAACCGACCCGCTCACCGGCCAGGCCATCGCCGCCTTCGTCAGCCTACGAGGAGGAGTGGAAGGCAGCAATGAACTCCTGTCCGAGCTACGGGATCATGTGGCCTCTTCGATCGGCCCGATCGCCAAACCCAAGAGCATCGTGTTCACCCCGGATGTGCCCAAGACCCGTTCGGGCAAGATCATGCGCCGACTACTGCGCGACATCTCCGAACAGAGGCAGCTGGGAGACGTCACCACCCTGGCCAACGCCGACATCGTGGCCGAAATCGCCGAGAAGGCGGCCGCGGCACCGGCGGATGAAGATTGAACCGGCCTATCCACGAATGCGATGCTGTTAAGCGGTAAGCGGCTGCTGATCACCGGGGTGCTAACCCACGGTTCGATCGCCTGGTACAGCGCCAAAGTAGCCCAGGAGCAGGGTGCCGAGATCGTTTTGACCGGCTTCGGACGGGGGATACGCCTCACCGAACGGTCGGCCCGCCGCCTACCCGACCCACCGGACGTTTTGGAGCTAGACATCAACGATCCGGCCCACATGGAAGATCTGGTCAAAGAGCTCGGCAATCGGTGGGGAAGCCTGGACGGTGCCCTGCATGCCATCGCCTTCGCCCCTGAGGACGCACTGGGAGGCAACTTCCTTACCACCCCTTCGGAAAGCGCCGCCCTGGCCTTCACCACCTCGGCCTTTTCCTATAAAACCCTGGCGGTCGGCCTGTTACCCCTCATGCAGGCCGCCGGAGGTGGAGCGTTGGTCACCTTGGACTTCGACAACAGCACCCAGGCCTGGCCCGCCTACGACTGGATGGGGGTTTGTAAGGCGGCCCTGGCTTCGGTAACCCGCTACCTGGCCCGCGACCTGGGGCCCCACAACGTGAGGGTCAACGCGGTCTCGGCCGGCCCGCTCTCGACCGTGGCCGCCAAAGGCATCGCCGGATTTTCCCGTTTCCAGGAGGTCTGGGACCGGCGGGCACCGCTTAGCTGGGATAGCAGCGACCCCACCCCGGTAGCCAACATGATCTGCGTCATGCTTTCCGACTTCGCCGCCAAGGTAACCGGCGAGGTGGTCCACGTTGATGCGGGCTTCCACGCCCTGGCTACCTCGGATCAGACGGCGGAGTGAAGGGATGGAATCGGCCGGCTATCTGACCGCCTTCGTTTTCGGGGCGCTTTCTTTTCTCTCTCCCTGCGTGCTGCCGCTACTACCCGGTTACCTGGGCCTGATGTCCGGCTATTCGGTGGCCGAGCTCCAGCAGGGCAGCGCCTCCATAGGACGCATGTTTCGGGTGACCCTGATGTTCGTGGCCGGATTGTCGATCGTGTTCGTTGCCCTCGGTGCGGGTGCGACCTCCGTGGCCGGCCTGCTGGCCCGCAATCGGTCGACCATCACCGTGGTAGCGGGCTGGATGATCGTGATATTCGGCCTTCTGATCCTGATCATGGCGTTGAGCACCTCGCCCCGACTGGCCTTTCTCTATCGGGAACGGAGGGTGCACGTCCGCCCGTCCTCTATCGGTTTTTGGGCACCTTTGGTGATGGGTTTGGCCTTCGGGTTCGGCTGGACCCCCTGCATCGGCCCGGTGTTGGCGGCCATCCTCACCCAGGCCGCCACCCAGGAAACGGTGTTGGCGGGCATGTCGCAGCTGTTCGTGTTCTCGATGGGGATGGGGATACCCTTCATCGCCGCCGGTATAGGGGTCACCAAACTCTATTCCGGCATCAAGCTCCTCCAACGACACCTGCGCACCATCAACGTTCTGTCCGGCCTGCTGATGGTGGTGTTCGGCTGGATGTTCATCACCGGACGGATAACCGACCTGTCCGGCCTGATCAGCGACTGGTTGATCTGGCTGGGATTGGAAAGGCTGGCCGAAATATAAGGGATAACTCCGGCACGGGGTCCCCTATGGAGGGTTTAACGCCAGGCCTGGGCCAGCTCGGTGAGATGAGCCTTGCCGAACAGCTCGGAGGCCGCCTCCGCCGCCTTGGCCCGAACCTCCTCCTCGTCCACCCTGGTCGAGCGGCCCCCTTCGACAATTATCTCGCCCCCCACGATCACCGTCTCCACCTCGGCGGCGTTGCCGGAATGTACCACCGAAGCGACCGGACGGCTCAAGGGAGTGTGGCGGACGTGTTCTATGTCCACCACCACCACATCGGCCTGCCTGCCCACCTCTAATGCGCCGGCATTCTGTCCGGTCATGACTGCCCCACCTCGGGTGCCCAGCTCCAGAAACTGTTCCACCGTGGTGACGGTGGGGTCAAGGTTGGCCACCCGATGCATCAGCATCCCCGATTTCATCGCCTCGAAGATGTCTTGGCCGGAGATGGCCACCCCGTCACTGCCGAGAGCCACATTGGCCCCGGACGACAGCAACCCCTCCAGACGCAGCACCCCCGAAGCCAGATACTGGTTGGAGATGGGATTGTGGACGGCGGTGGCCCCTTGTGCGCCCATCGCCTCCACCTCGTCTGGTTCCAACCAGATGGCGTGCGCCAAGGTGGTGCGACGGCTCAACAGGCCCCGCTCGGCCAGCCACGCCACCGGACGTTGCCCGTGCACTTCAAGGAAGAACCCGATCTCGTCCTGAACCTCCGAACAATGCATATGCCAACGGACCCCACCCGCCTCGGCCAGCTCTGCGGAGGCCTCGATAATCTCCGGCCAGACATAGACGATGTTCTCCGGGCAAGGCCACACCTCCACCTGGGAACCGGAGGGACGTTCCGCCATACATTCGGCGGTGATAGCCATTTCCTGCTGGTTGGTCCAGACGAACAGCTCCGGATCCACCCCCATCAGCTCCCCACCCGGGTTCATCTCGCCAAAAATGCCCCGCGCTATCGCCCCCCGAATCCCCACCTCTTCCACCGCATCGGCCACGGCCAGGATGGTCTCGGTGTCGGTCGGGGCGTAATGGTTATCCACCACCATGGTGGTCCCCGACAAAGCGGCCTGCAAAGCCCCCAACTGCACCGCCGCCACACTCATCTCCCGGGTGATCTCCTTGGAATAGGGCAGCATGAAACGCTGCAACCAGGGAACCAAAGTCATCCCGTCCCCCAAGCCCCGCCCCAACGACTGAAACAAATGGGTATGCCCATCCGTCATCCCCGGCAAAACCACCTTCCCCCGACAATCGATAACCCGCCGAGCAGAATCTCGTAGATGAAGGATTTCGCTACCGGTACCCACCCCCACAATC
>VXMP01000084.1 GCA_009841075.1 Acidimicrobiia bacterium
CACCCCTCCCGGTTCGAGTCGGACACCATGTATGTGGAGCCTTATGACGGTCGTCCCTCCGGCGGGCCGAACGAGCTTCTGCTGCGCACCCAGACCTCACCGATGCAGGCCCGGTTCATGGAGAAGCAGCCACCCCCGGTCTATGTGGTGGTTCCGGGACGGGTCTATCGGACGGACACCTGGGACGCCACCCATTCGCCGGTTTTCCACCAGATCGAAGGCCTGGCAGTGGATTCGGACATCACCTTCGGCGATCTAAAGGGCACCCTGGCCTACTTCGCCCAAGAGTTCTTCGGGGCCGGTGCCCGTACCCGTTTCGTCCCCCATTTCTTCCCGTTCACCGAGCCCTCCGCCGAGATGCTGGTTTGGTTCAACGACGAATGGCTGGAGCTACTGGGATGCGGGATGGTCGATCCCAACGTTTTTGAGGCGGTCGGTTACGACCCGTCCGAAGTGACCGGATTCGCCTTCGGAATGGGCGTGGAGCGGCTGGCCATGGTGCGCCATGGGATCACCGACATACGTCATTTCTACGACAGCGACCTGCGGGTTTTAAGGCAGTTCCGATGAAGGTACCGATCGGCTGGTTGGCCGATTTTCTCGACCTTCCTACCCGGGATCCGCACGAGTTGGAGCGGATCCTGGTCTCGCTCGGCCATGAGGTGGAGGGGATCGAAGAGTTCAAACCCTCCTTCGAGGGGGTAGTGGTGGGAAAGGTGGAGGAGGTTCAGCCCCATCCCAACGCCGACCGGATCCGTTTCTGCCGGGTCAACGACGGCACCGAGACCCGTGACGTGGTGTGCGGGGCCTGGAACTTCGAGGCGGGTGCGGTCATCGCCTACGCCCGGTCGGGCTCCCGCCTGGCTATCGACACCGACCAGCCCCTGGAGGTAGGAAGCCGCAAGATACGAGGAATCGTCTCGCACGGGATGATCGCCTCGGCACGGGAGCTGGGTCTGGGGGAAGACCATGACGGCATCCTGGTCTTAAACGAACTCG
This sequence comes from Acidimicrobiia bacterium, assembly GCA_009841075.1. Classification (GTDB taxonomy): domain Bacteria; phylum Actinomycetota; class Acidimicrobiia; order Spongiisociales; family Spongiisociaceae; genus Spongiisocius. The sequence continues at coordinate 1,000 of VXMP01000084.1, forward strand.
CCGCCGCCGGCGAACAGGATCTGGGTCGCCCCCTTGAAACGGTCATCGGTCTCGGTGACACGGTGCTCGATGTCTGCATCACCACCAACCGGGGCGACTGCATGGGGATCCGTGGTCTGGCTCGTGAGATGGCCGGATACTGGCAGATTCCCCTCAAGGACGTTTCTCCCGACTTCCCCACCGGCGACACCCCGACCGGATTCCAGGTATCGATTCTCGACCCGGAGGCCTGCCCCCGTTTTGTCGCCCAACAGGTGGAAGGGGTTCGGATCGGACCCTCCCCGCTATGGATGCAGCTTCGCCTCCTGTCCATCGGCCAGCGGCCCATCTCCAACGTGGTGGATGTCTCCAACTACGTGATGTGGGAGCTGGGCCATCCTATCCACACCTTCGACGCCGACGCCATCACCGGCGGGGAGGTCATCATGCGGCGCTCCGAGGCCGGCGAGAAGCTACAAACCCTGGACGGTACGGAACGGGTTCTGGAGGCCGGCGACATCCTGGTGACCGACCATTCCGGCCCGATCGCCCTCGCCGGGGTCATGGGCGGTGCTTCCACCGAGGTGACCCCTTCGACCACCAACGTGCTGGTGGAGGCGGCCAACTGGCACCCTCCCTCCATCCTGGCTACCTCCTGGAGGTTGGGATTGCGTAGTGAGGCTTCGGCCCGTTTCGAAAGGGGAGTCGACCCCAACCTTTCGGCCCTGGCCGTGGCGAGAACCGTGCAGCTGATCGCACTGACCTCCGGCGGCCTCCCTCGTTCCAATGCGGTGGACTGCTATCCCTATCCGAGGCAGCCAGGCAAGGTACGGCTCACCTCCACCGACGTCAGCCGCCTGCTCGGTACCACCCCCTCCTTCTCGGAGGGCCAGGCCTTGCTGGGGAGGCTCGGCTTCGGGGTGGAGGCAACCGGTAGAAATTCGGCGGAGGTGACCGTCCCCACCTTCCGGCCCGATGTAACCAGACCGGCCGACCTGGTAGAAGAGATCGCCCGTCTGTACGGCTTCGATCGTTTCCCCGACCTGATCCGTCACGGCACCCACGGCCGCCTTACCGAGGAGCAGCAGGCCACCCGGCGGCTCCGCGAAGCCCTGGTCGGGGCCGGACTGACCGAGGCGCAGACCCTCAGCTTCCTGGGACAGGAGGACCTGGACGCTTTGGGCTTGCCGCCCGACGATGCCCGTCAAGCCACTATCCGGGTCAAAAATCCGCTTCGCGAGGAAGAGTCCATCCTGCGCACCACCCTGCTGCCCGGGCTGTTAAAGGGGGTCGCCCGCAACCTTTCCCGAGGCCTGAAAGAGGTGCACCTGTTCGAGACCGGTCGGGTTTTCTTCCCGGTAGACGACCCCGAAGACCCCCGTATCCCGCACCAGCCGCTGCACTTGGCGATAGTCCGGTCCGGTCCGGATGTGGACGTGTATTCCGTCTCCGGCCTGCTCAACCTGTTGTCGAGGGTTACCAACCGGCGGCTGGAGCTTCGCCAGGAGACCCTGCCGGTACTGCATCCCGGTCGGGGGGCGGTGGTGACCTGCGACGGAAAGTCCGACATCGGACTGGTCGGCGAGCTCCATCCGGCCGCCGCTCGACAGTTCGGGCTGGAAGGTCGGGTAGCGGTGGCGGAGGTAAGGCTGGGCGACCTGGTGTCGGCGACTCCGGATTGGGTCCTGCAGGAGGTATCGGTCTTTCCGCCGCTGGTTTTCGACCTGGCCTTCGTGCTGGAAGACTCTATTCCGGCCGCCCGCCTCCTGGATCTGGTCGAAGAGGTGTCGGGCACCCATTTCGAACAGGTGGAACTCTTCGACGAGTTCAAAGGGGGGTCGATCGCAGACGGGCATAGAAGCCTGGCGGTGCGGGTCACCTTACGAGCCCTGGCTCGCACACTCTCCGACCAGGAAGCCGCCCCCACCCTGCGGGCTATTTCGGAGGCGGTTGCGGCCCGGCTGGGCGGCGAGCTACGGGGCAGCATGTGAACGACCTGTTAGGCATCGCCGACCTGGACCGAGCGACCCTGGAGCGCCTGGTCGAATCCTCCACCCGATTCCGCCGCAGCCGGGACTACGGGAAAGGGGCGCTGGCAGGCGGCCGTATCGGACTGTTCTTCGAAAAGCCTTCCACCCGAACCCGGGTGTCGAGCGAAGTAGCCGCCGTCGAGTTGGGTGCCTATCCGGTGGTGCTGGGCCAGACGGAAGTGGGCCTGGGGTCGAGGGAATCCGTGGCGGATGTGGCCCGGGTGCTGGATCGTTACCTGGATCTGATCGCCATGCGGGTGTTCGACCACCGCAACCTGGCGGAAATGGCAGAGTACGCCCAGGCACCCATAGTGAACCTGCTGTCCGATTTGGAGCACCCCTGCCAGGCGGTGGCCGATCTTCTGACCATTTCCGAGCACAAACCGGTGGCCGATTCGGTAGTGACCTACGTGGGAGACGGCAACAACGTCTGCCATAGCCTGATGATGGGGGTGGCCAAGCTGGGCGGGGAGATGCGGGTGATCTGCCCACCCGGATACGAACCGAACCAGGACCTGTTAGCCCAGGTAGTTGGACAGGTCACGGTTTTTTCCGACCCGATGGCGGTGGACGGATCGGATGTGATCTACACCGATGTGTGGGCGTCCATGGGCCAGGAGGCTGAGGCACGACAGCGACAAGAGGCTTTCGGCGACTATCAGGTTGATGCGGACATGCTGGGCCGGGCCCGTACGGATGCCATCTTTCTTCATTGCCTGCCCGCCCACCGAGGCGAAGAGGTGACCGACGAAGTGGTGGATCATCCCAGGTCACGGGTTTTCGACCAGGCCGAGAACCGTCTCCACTCCATGAAAGCCATCCTGTTGGATCTGCTGGGATAGGCCATATTGCCTGACCGATACAGTCGGGTTGAAGAGGTGGCGCTCAGCCTGTTGGGTGGGTGCATTACCACCGACCTGGGCGGGAGAGTCTCGGTGGTAATCGAAGAAGTGGAGGCCTACGGAGGTGCCGACGATCCGGCCTCCCACGCCTATCGGGGTAAAACCGCCCGCAACGCCTCCATGTTCGGCCCGGCCGGCACCTTATATGTCTACCGATCCTACGGCGTCCACTGGTGCGTCAACCTGGTGACCGGCCCCGAAGGAGTAGGTGAGGCGGTGCTGATTCGAGGCGGACGAGTGGTCGAAGGCCGGAAGCTGGTGATGGAAAGACGAGGACGCTCCGATCACCTAAGCGACGGCCCCGGCAAGCTAACCCAGGCCCTCGCCATCACCGGTGAAATGGACGGAACCTCGGTCCATACCGGCCCGATCCACCTGGAAAAAGGCCCTACCCCCGACCCTTCCCGAATAAAAGCCACCAACCGCATCGGGATAACTAAAGCCACCAACCGCTCCTGGCGCTTCATACTGATCGCCGCCTAAATCCCCTCCTCTTTGTTGATTTACTAGACGCCACATTGCTGAATTATGTTGAATAAGCCTCCTAAGCTGGGGTATTTGACCATCTCTAATGCCCTACAGTGGCGTTTACAGTACAAGCGGGTGATCGACCGGGCCGGGTCGGTTGATGGAGTAAGGCGGGTGATTTGAGAATGGGCATACGAAACCGGGCGGAGTTCGGTGATTACCAGACTCCCGACAGCTTGGCGGTTGCGGTGTGTGACACCCTGCGTCGACTGAAGGTATCGGCGCGGTCGGTTGTCGAACCAACCTGTGGGGAAGGGTCGTTCCTGAGGGCAGCAGTAGCGGTCTTCCCCGAGTTCCAACGGTTACTCGGATTCGAGATAAACCCTGGGTATGTCCAATCCGCTCAGGCGATACGGGAAGCGACCGTCTTCTGTGCCGATTTCTTTGAGCAGGACTGGTGTTCAACCCTGGCAGATCTTCCGGCGCCTATCCTCGTGGTGGGGAATCCGCCCTGGGTAACCAACTCTACGATCGGGGCGGTGGGAGGCTCGAACCTGCCTTCTAAGTCCAACTTCCACCACCGGCGGGGGATAGACGCGTTAACCGGAGAGAGCAATTTTGATATTTCCGAGTGGATGCTGATCCATCTCCTGGAGTCATTGTCCGGACGGGAGGCGGCCTTGGCGATGCTTTGCAAGACCACCGTCGCCAGGAAGGTACTCCGAGCCGCCTGGGAGAACAACCTGCAGATATCCAACGCCAGGATGTATCTCATCAACGCCTCGGAACATTTCGGAGCTTCGGTTGATGCCTGTCTGTTGGTCTGTCTTCTGGCCCCGGGAGCCACCTCCGACCAATGTAAGGTCTATCCCGGCTTAGAAGCTTTGTCGTCCGATACGGTATTCGGTTATCGGGCCGGAAGATTGGTGGTTGATCCTGATCTCTACGATTCCAAAGGCCATCTATCCGAAGGGGTCATCCCCCGTCCGGTGGCGGTCGGGTATCAAACACGACTGCGCACGGGTCATCGAACTGCGGCCTGAAGGAGTCGGACATTACCAAAACGGCTTCGGCGAAAAGGTTCGGCTGGAAGCAACCTTTCTGTATCCGATGCTCAAGAGTTCCGATCTGGCCAAGCCGAATGACAGAACTTCCCGCTTCATGCTCGTCACGCAAGATGGGGTGGGCCATGACACTTCCCAGATTGCCCGACAAGCCCCTCTCGCCTGGGATTATCTCCAGTCGCATGCCGGTCTCCTTGACAGTCGGGCCAGTTCTATCTACAGAAACCGTCCTCGCTTCTCGATATTCGGGGTAGGGCCGTATAGCTTCGCTCCCTGGAAGGTGGCGATCTCCGGTTTCTACAAGCAGCTTGCATTTCGCCAGGTGGGACCCGCCGAAGGTAAGCCGGTCGTACTCAACGACACCTGCTATTTCCTCCCCTGTCACACCCGCGAGGACGCCGCCCGACTCACCGGTCTACTCCAAACCCAGACGGCCCGCGACTTCTATGAATCACGGATTTTCTGGGATGCTAAACGCCCCATCACCGCCGGGTTGCTCAAGAGCCTCAACCTTTTAAAAGCCCTGGCCGACCAAGAAGGTCAGGCCCTACCGATATGGTCTGCACCGAAGAGTCACTGAGGGTATGGGCTGAGATTCCTCCGCCCCGGCCAGGTTGATCCGACCACTGTCTGTACCTTGGGGGCTCCGGTACCGGCCCTAGCTTGGGGTTTGGTCCTCGGATAGAGGGTGTTTGGGTCGTGTAGGTACCGTTTTGACCGTTTCTGATGCTATCCGGAGCTGTTTTGATTTAATTTCTTCTAATTTTCTAAGAAATAGGCTCATATTGGTGGGATATGTCCTACATAGCTGGTATAATCATTCATATGAACCAAACAACCACCACCGACGACATCGGCCAAACGGATCATTCCGAGCTGTATGAGGCGATCAGCTTCTACGGAGAAGACCCGATCCGCGCCGCGGAGGACCGCATCAAACAAGACCAACGTGATATAGACAAGCTGAGGGGACGTCAGGTTTCGTGGCTGAAGTTGGTGATCCGCCGCAACGGAACCTACCGCGACGGATACCGGTCACTAATCGACTGGACCGCATCCCGTTTGGACATACCACATAAAGACGCCGCCGATTTGGCGTATTTGGCTCGCCGGTTGGATGATGAGACGATCAGCATGATCACAGAAGGATATTTTTCGTTCTCACGCACCCTGTCCAAACAGCGGCTCCTTGACGCCGGAGGCGACCAAGCGGCGGTTGCCGAATCGGAGAAGATGGATTTGTTGGGGGTGAAAAAACTAGCCGCCAGATACCGGAAAATGTCGAAAGCGGATGATAAGAAAATTTTTGAGAGCCAGTATGTGAACCTACGGGAATCAGACGACGGACGGCAATGGTTCCTGTCAGGACGTTTGACCGCCATAGACGGGGAGATCATCAGAAAAGCGTTAGACCGCAGAACCGACCAGGTTCCCGACATCGCGACCGGCCCCGACAGGCAGCTAACCCCCGCCCAGAAACAAGCGATCGGGTTGACCACCATGGCCGCCGACGACCTCGACGGACATCTAAACGAATCTCACCGTTCCGGTGACTGCGACGGACGTGAACCCGTAGTGACAGTCGTCAAACAGTATGACCTTGCCGAAGCCTCCGACAACACCCAGGGGATAGAAATCGGAAGAATCCGCATCGGACCGGATTCTTTGGAAGAGATCGAATGTGTCGGACGGGAAGAAACCGTCTACCAACATGACGAACAAAAAGTCGAACCAGGTCCCACCAGCCGACAAATCCCCCGAAAACTACGCCGAGCGGTGCTAGCCCGAGACGGCAATGTGTGATCGACTCATGCGGACGAACCTACCGGCTCCAAACCCATCACATCATCCCCCAAAAAAACGGAGGACCACACACCGCAGAAAACCTCGTCACCCTTGAGCCCTTGAGCCGCCCCGTGTTTGTCGGAGAGTTTTTTGTGTGTGATTTTTATTGGCGTTC
>VXMP01000088.1 GCA_009841075.1 Acidimicrobiia bacterium
GCGAAAAAACGCTTCCCAAGCAGCTCAAAATCACCTCAAAGGGGAGTTCGTTGGGCTTCGGTTGGAGTGCCCCGAAAGGCCGATTCAAGAAGGTTTCTGATGGCAAAAGGGAGGCCGGTTTCCCAAACAATACTGGGGTTCGGCGTGCCTTCTAAACGTCTTCCTGCCACCTCAGTACGGGGCGGCGGGCGGCAGTGGTCTCGTCAAGGCGGCCGATCGGAGCGGTCCAAGGTGCCTGATGCAACATGTCGGGATCCTGCTTTGCTTCCTCTGCCACCGCGATCATCGCTTCGGCGAGAGCTTCGATCTCCTCAGGGGGTTCCGATTCGGTGGGTTCTATCATCAGCGCCTCCTCCACGATCAAGGGAAAGTAGACCGTGGGGGGATGGAAACCGTGGTCGATCAGCCGTTTGGCTATGTCGTAGGTAGCCACCCCATGGTCTCGGCGCTGGCGTGACCCCGAAAAGACCACCTCGTGCAGCACCGGACGGTCATAGGGCAGGTCGAAGTGGCCATGCAGCAGGGCTCGCATGTAGTTGGCGTTCAAAACCGCCTGCCCGGAGGCCGCCCGCAGACCCTCCAGACCCAAAGCCCGCAGATAGGTGTAGGCCCGGACCAAAACCCCGGCGTTACCGTGGAACTGCTGCATAGGGCCGATGGTTCGCTCCGGTTCGGCAAGCCGTACCAGACCGTCCGGGTCTGCCTCCACGATCGGCGTGGGAAGGTAGGGTGCCAGCTCCGAGTTGCAGCAGACCGGTCCGGCACCCGGGCCGCCGCCTCCGTGGGGGGTGCTGAAGCTTTTGTGCAGGTTGAGGTGGACTACGTCGAAGCCCAGGTCGCCGTAACGGATCCGGCCCATGATGGCGTTGAAGTTGGCACCGTCTCCGTACAGGTAGGCCCCGGCCTCGTGGATCAGGTCGGCCACCTCTTCGATGTCTTGTTCCCACAGGCCCAAGGTGTTGGGGGCGGTAACCATCACCCCGGCCACCGTGTCGTCAAGCTCGCGTTCGATGGTTTTGCGGTCGAGCGACCCGTTCTCCGCGGTCGGGATCTGGGTGACCTGGTAGCCGACCATCGCGGCGGTGGCCGGATTGGTTCCGTGAGCCGAATCCGGTACCAGAATGCGCCGCCTCTGCTCGAACTCCCCTCGATCCTGAAGCGCCCGAGAGATCATGAGTACGCCGGCCAACTCCCCGTGCGCTCCCGCCGCCGGTGCCAGGCTGACCCCTTTCAATCCGGTTAGCTCGCCCAATCCTTGGCGCAGCTCCAGCATGAGGCGGAGGGTTCCCTGCGCATCCTCCGGCGCGCTCAAAGGATGCGCCTGGGCGAACCCCGGCAGGGAGGCCATCACATCATTGACCTTAGGGTTGTACTTCATGGTGCAGGAACCGAGCGGATAGGTACCGGAATCAATACCGAAGTTGCGGACCGACATCTCCGTGTAGTAGCGAACCAGCTCGCTCTGGCTCAGCTCGGGGAGTTTTACCGATTCTCGGAGCAGATGGGATTCGGGCAGCGGCGTGGTCGGACCTTCCCAGGCGGGAATCCCGACCGCCCGCCGTCCCGGTGCGCTGCGATCAAAGCTGAGGAGGGCACCGAAGTCGGCGGTACCGGGTCGGGGGGCGCTCACCTTGACCCTCCGATCTCGGCCAGAGCGTCGATCAGGACGTCCACATGGGCTTCGGGAGTGGTTTCGGTGACGGCGAAAAGCAGGGCATCCCGAGCTTCCGGTTCGGCCCGTTCCGATACGTCCAGGCCGGCGACAATGCCTCGCTCGGAGAGCCGAGCCGCCAACTCGGGGGCCGGTATGGGGCCGCGCACCAGAAACTCCTGGAACCAGGGACCGCGCTCCGGTATCTCATACCCCGACAGGGCTTGGATGCGGGAAGCGGCATGATGGGCTTTCTGGTAGCACAGCTCGGCCGATTCGCGCAGCCCGACCGGCCCGAGCGTTTGCATGGTTATAGTGAAGGCCAGGGCGATCAGGGACTGGGCGGTGGACACGTTTGAGGTAGCCCGTTCCCTCCGGATGAACTGCTCGCGGGCCTGGAGGGTGAGGACATAGCCGGTTCTTGGTCCCGATTCGCTGTGGGGTGGGGCAGACAGCTCCTTGGTTTGACCGACGATACGCCCAGGCATTTGGCGAAGATATTTTTTGCGCGCCGCGAACAATCCCACCGAAGGGCCTCCGAAGGCGGGAGTACCGGCCAGGTCACGGCCTTCGCCGGTAACGATGTCGGCACCGGCTTCTCCGGGTGATCTCAACATACCCAAGGCAAACGGGTCGGCCACCGCCACCAATAAGGCACCCACCCGATGCGCGGCCTGCGCCATCGGCTCCAGGTCGACGATGGTGCCGAGAAAGTCGGGCTGCTGGGCGACCAGGCAGGCGTGTTCCTCTCCGATTTCATCGACACCTGCCACCAGGTCCACCTCGATCCCGGCACCATGTGCGTAGGTTCCTACCACCCCGGCGGTTCCGGGATGGATGGGCTCGAGCAGCGCCACCGTCTTTCGTTTGGTAACCCGGGTGGCCAGCAGGCAGGCTTCGGCGGTGGAGGTGGCCACGTCGTATAGACCGGCGTTTGACACGTCCATTCCGGTCAGCTCGCACACCACCGACTGGTATTCGAAGGTGGACTGCAGGGTTCCCTGGCTGATCTCGGGCTGGTAGGGGGTGTAGGAGGTGGCGTATTCCGAGCGGAAGACCAGACGATCGGTGATAGAGGGTATGTACCTCCGATAGGCACCCGCTCCGAGGAAATTGGGCTCGGTAGGGGCTCGGTTCTGGTCGGCCAGCCGCCCCAGCAGCGTGACCAATTCGGGCTCGGTTAAGGAGGGCAGCAGATCAATGGCCGGGTTTCGTAGGTCATCGGGTAGATCGGCGAACAGGTCTTCAACCGAATCCACCCCCACCCGCGCCAACATCTTGGCTCGGTCGGCCGGGGTAGCCGGTATATAAGGATGGGGTGAGGCGGCGGGTTTGGTAGGAGACACCGTTCAGTTGGTTTCCAGAAACGAGAGGTAACCGGCGGCGTCCAGGAGTCCGTCCAGGTCCGACTCCTCGGCAACCTGCACCTGGACCATCCAACCTTCATCGTAGGGGGAGGTGTTCACCAAATCCGGCTGGTCTTCGAGGTTCCGGTTGACCGCCACCACCTCGCCTCTGACCGGGGTGTAGAGGTCGGCTACGGTTTTGGTCGACTCGATCTCGGCGCACACATCGCCGGCTTCTACCGTTTCGTCTTCCACCTGATAATCCAGGAACACCACATCGCCGACATGATCCTGGGCGTAGTCGGTGATGCCGATGGTTATCAGGTTCGGATTATCCGGGTCGCGGCGGATCCACTCGTGGGAGTCGGTGTACAAAAGGTGGTCGGGAGTCTCGTAGTCCATCTTCATGAAGGTCTCGACTTTCGATAGAACGGGCGGTTTACGACCACAACCGGTAGGGCACGACCTCGTACATCCACCTCCAGCATCAATCCCGGCTTAGCATACGCGACCGGAAGGTAGGCCATGGCGATTCCGTGCCGCAGACTGGGGCTGAAGGTACCGCTGGTGAGGTAGGCGATCGGTTCGGTCACCTCCGGCGCGTGTACCGGAAAGCCTGCTCTGGGAACCCCGCGGTCACGGGCCGCAAGATGGGTCAGTTTACGGATGGGCGAGGAGGTTTGGGCATCGATCAGGGCCGAGCGTCCGGTGAACGGGGCACCGTCTTGGAAGGTGACTGCAAAACCTAGACCGGCCTCAAACGGAAGAATGGTCGGGTCAAGTTCGTTGCCGTATAGAGGTAGGGCGGCTTCCAGGCGGAGGGTGTCTCGGGCGCCGAGACCGCACGGGGTGGCCCCGCCCGAAAGTAGGGCATCCCATAATGCTTCGGCATGCTCGGCCGGGACCACGCATTCCCCGCCCTCTTCTCCGGTATAGCCGGTGCGGGCGAAAAAAGCTTTACCGCCTTTCCAGTCGATCTCACCACATTGGCGGGGTTTCCACCCACCGACGTCGATGTCGAAGACCTGGCTGAGCAGGGGGACGGCATCCGGACCTTGAATTGCCAGCATCACCGTCTCTGCGGTCACTTCGACCGCCTGGTCGGGTGCTACCGCTCGAAGGCGCTCAAAGTCGGAAACGGCATTGGAAGCGTTGTGAACTACCAGCCAGGACTCTTCGCCGACGTGGTAGACGATGACGTCGTCCTCGATTCCTCCGGATTCGTTGCAATACAGCGAATAGTATGCGGCACCGACCTTAATGGAGGTCACGTCGAAGGTGGTGACCGATCGAAGCCTCGATCCGGCCCCGGGTCCTTTGACCCAAGCCCTACCCAGGTGGGAAATATCGAAAACCCCGACACCCTCCCGCGCCGTCTGATGTTCGGCGATTATCCCCTGATATTGGAGGGGCATTTCCCATCCGGCGAAGGGAGCAAAACGGGCACCGAGCGACTCATGTCGTTGGCGAAGCGGGAGGCGGATCAATCCCTTTCCGCCCTGTTGTGACACCGGGCGACTATATCACATTTCGGAACAAAATTAGAAAGGGGGCCTCTCGGTTACAGCCGGATAAGTTCGGCTTCAAGATGGGTTTGAAGGGGTTGGCCGACCGCTGCCATCCCCAGTTGATATCGCATGGTATCGCCTGTCACTTCGATGCGACGCTCCACCCGGGATACCTCTATAGCGGTAGGACTTAACCCCACCGACTCCGACCGGAACCGGATCCGAGAGCCGTCTATCTCTCCGGTATGAACCTCGACGATTCCGATCGGTTGGGCGATCACCAACTCGATCCGATCAGGATCCGTAGTTCGGATATAACCCGTTTCGGAGTGGAGCGGCTCGCCGTTTCCCACCCGTCTGGTTCGTTGTCGGTAGGTGACGAACGGTTTACCGGGCCCGGGGTTAAACGAAGATTCCTCCAGATATTCGAACGGGCTGATGGTCGGGTATCGGCCGCTACCTTGGCCCTTCCAGGTTCCGAACAGAAAAGCCAGTCGGGCCAGATCCGGATGGGATGGGGTCACCTGGCTGCCGGAACCTGGCATGATACGCCGGTACCTTTCAACCCGCAGTAGCCGTTGGGGATCTTGGCCAGATACTGCTGGTGATAGTCCTCGGCGTAGTAGAAGGGGGGAGCTTCTCTGATTTCGGTGGTGATCGGTCCGAAACCTCGGGCCTGCAGGTCATTTTCGTAGGTTTCCCTGGTTTGTTCGGCCAGCTTGGACTGGGCGTCGGACGTCCAGTAGATAGCCGACCGATATTGGGTACCTCGGTCGTTACCCTGCCGCATCCCCTGGGTGGGGTTGTGTTCCTCCCAGAATCGTTTCAGCAGATCGGCGTAGGAAACCTGGTTCGGATCGAACACCACCAGCACGGCTTCGGTGTGGCCGGTGGCACCGCTGCAAACCTCCCGATAGGTGGGGTTGGGGGTGTATCCCCCCTGATATCCGGCGGCGGTGGTGTAGACGCCGGGGATTTGCCAGTAGATGCGCTCCACCCCCCAGAAACAGCCCATCCCGAAATAGGCGGTCTCCATATCGGAAGGGAAGGGAGGTGCTATCGGCCGCCCGTGTACGAAATGGGGCAACGGCGACAGGATGGGGGTTTCCCGGCCTGTTAGGGCCTGCTCTGGGGTTACCGGCATACTCTTGGTACCAAACATTTTTCACCGCCTTTAGGTATCCAGGCGATTCTACCGGCTACTCCCTCCTAACCTACCCTTTGAGATTCCGGTGCCAAGTTTTGGAGGTGCTAAAGAAAATGCGGGTCGGGGTAAATATTTTTTTGACCGACTACTCTATCGAGCCGGTTCATTTGGGCGAGGAGCTGGAGGCTCGGGGTTACGAGTCACTCTGGGTAGCAGAGCACAGCCACATTCCTACCAGCCGGATAACCCCGTGGGGAGGACGGAAGAACGCCCCTCCGCTGCCCAAGGAATACTGGCACACACATGACTCCTTCGTGTCGCTGTCGGCGATAGCGGCCACCACCGACCGGCTGAGGGTGGGGACGGGGATCGCATTGATAGCGCAGCGGGATCCGATCTGGCTGGCCAAGGAGGTGGTGTCGCTCGACCACATCTCCAAAGGAAGGTTCGATTTCGGGATCGGCTTCGGCTGGAACCGGGAAGAGATGGCTAGCCACGGCGTGGATGCGGGCACCCGGTTCGAGTTGGTCAGGGAGAAGGTCAGGTTGATGAAGGCGCTCTGGACCCAGGAGCGGGCTTCCTTTCAGGGGGAGATGATCCAACTGGAAGAGAGCTGGGCGTGGCCGAAGCCTTACCAGAAGCCTCATCCTCCGATATATATGGGGGGAGGGGGAGGGCCCAAGGGGTTGGCGGCTATAGCCGAATACTGCGACGGCTGGGTTCCGGTTTATCCGCAGAACCTGGCCGAGAAGATCGCCACCTTGCATCGGATGATGGAGGAGCGAGGCCGGAGTCCTTCCGAGGTTGAAATCGGAATCTACGGGGCGAAATACGATCAGGATCAGTGGAGTAAATGGGAGGAGATGGGGGTGAAACAGGTGCTTCTCTTCCTTCCTCCGGCACCGGCGGAGGTGGTGGTCCCCATCCTTGAGGAGCATCGTTTTCTGGTTGAGCGCCGGCTCTGACCACCTCGCTTTAAACCATATATCCGGGCTAAAATTGGCCCGGTGAGCACTAAGTGGTCGGTCATCCTCGGGGTTCTGGCGATTTGCCTGCTTCCTGCTGCCGTATTAGCCCAGGAGTCGGGGGAGGCCTGCCCTTCGTCTTTGGAGTCGGCCGGTTTCGCCGACCTGGACAATCTGAGCGCCGAGTCGATCTCTGCTATCGACTGTGTGGCTTTCTACGGGATAACCAGAGGGACCAGCCCTACCACCTTCTCGCCTGGTGAACAGCTGACCCGATCCCAGATGGCCCGTTTCCTGGTCAGAACCGTCGAGGCGATGGGGATTACCCTTTCCTCCTTCCCTTCCGCACCTTTCGAAGACATAGGCGGTCTCAATTCTGATGGACGGCGCTCGGTAGCCCGGCTCTACGAACTGGGTATCACCCAGGGACGCCAGGCCAATCTGTTTGATCCGACCGGCTTGGTAGACCGATGGCAGATGGCTCTCTTTCTATCCCGCACCTTGTCGGCGGCCGGCCTGGAGGAACCGACCGCGGCCGAACCCCCGCCCTACCAGGATCTGGAAGGAATGTCCCAAGAGGTGGTGAACGCTATCGGCAGGTTGGCCGGATGGGGGGTGGAATGGCCTGGAGTGGAGGAGGTTTTTGATCCGAACCGCCCGGTAAATCGAGAGGAGATGGCTTTGCTGTTGGCCGCCGCTCTCGAGGCAGGCGGGGCGCGGCCCCTGAAAATGCACCTGGAATTGTCGGCCGAAACCTCCATGCACAACGAAGGAATAGTGGCCACCGTCACGGTAACCCGAGGCGATGGAACTCCCTATCGAGGGAAGTTGGTAGACGTTTTCGTAGCTTGGCGAGGCCAGGAACCGGACGGCACCTGCCGGTTGGATGTGGATGCAACCATCAACGGCGTCGATTCTGGCACGTCGGTCGACTGCATCATCGACAAGGCCGACCCGCGTACCAACTTCGAAGGGCAGGTTAAGGTGAGCATCACCCATCGACCCCGCGCCGAGACCGACCGGGTTTTCGCCTGGACAGGTGATCTGGGCCAGGAGTTTCAGGTCTATTACCCCCATCAGGCCTGGGCCGACATCAAATGGGTCGACAGTCCGGAGCGGCTGGAGATAGAAGGCCCGCTGGAGGAGGACTACGGAGACGCCGCCGAGATCTACGTGGAATTGATCGGCTCCCAAAGGCTGGGTAAACGCCTGGTGCTGATGATCATCCGTGATGGGGTGGTGGTGCATCTGGACTCGCGTACCACTCCCCGCACCGGAAGGGTGAACTTCCGCTATTTCGGCCCGAAGGATCCTTCCGACAAAAATGACGACCCGATGGTGGAGACGATCCGGGCCTTCTGGGACAAAAACGAGAACTCCATTTACGACGGTCCGGCCGAGTTATCGGACGAGACCACTATCACCTGGGATGACTAAATGACCAAAAAATCAGCACGCTTCGGAATAAAACCGGCTTGGATAGCGCCCGGATTGGTGGTTGCTCTTCTGGCCGCTGCCTGTGGAGGGGGAGGGGACGAAGGTAATGGATCGACGGATACCGCCCCGGTCACCGAGAACGGTGAGGCCGCTTCGGTAGCGAATCAGATAGACAACGGAGAAGGTTCCGAGGAGGAAGAGGAAGAGCCCGACTCGTTGTCGGACTATATAGGGTTTGACTTCGACGACCCGGACGCCAGCGCCGCCTTTGCCGCCGACCTGGAGCGACAGGTGCAGGAGTCGATTGTCTCGTGTATGGCGCAGGAAGGGTTCGAATACATCCCGGTCGCCACGCCCGGACTGGGTGCCAATTTCGCTTTCAACGAGGAGGAATTCGCCCGGGAAAGCGGTTTCGGTATCACCACCTGGTACGGGCAGGAACAGGACGTCCTCACCGAAGAAGAGAACTTTGTTGATCCTAATCTCGAGATCACCGAATCTCTTTCCGAGTCAGAGTTGGAAGCCTACAACCAGGTGCTTCATGGCGGTTTTGACGAGGGGAGCCTGGGTAGTGAGAACGGTGAGGTCAATATCGTCGACAGCTTTACCGGACGGGGATGTTGGGGACAGGCCTTCGATGAGGTCTACGGTGCCCAGTTCCGGGTGTTTGAGGAGCTTGCCCCCCAATTTGAGGATCTGACCCAACGGGTTGAAGCGGATCCGCGTTACCTGGAAGCCAACGAAGACTGGTCGGAATGCATGGCCGATCGGGGGCATACATACAGCAGTCAGGACGCCATGTATGAGGAAATCTTCGACTATTTCCAAGGGCAGTTGGACGAGATAACCGGCGACGGAGGGTTTGTCGACCCGTTTGTCGGGATGAGCGAAGAGGAGATAGAGACGCTCACCGTCGAAGAGATGGAAAACCTGTTCGATCAGGCCTCTCAGGAAGCCCGGGCCGACATAGATCAGGACGCCCTAGAGGCTCTTCAGCAGGAGGAGATAGACCTGGCGGTGGCGGCGTTTGAATGTGGCGAGGACCTAGACGATCTCCTCCAGGAGCTTTACCGGGAATATGAGGCCGATTTTGTCAGAGATAATCGAGACGTTCTTGAGCAGCTTCGGTCCTGATCCCCTCTCGGGAACCGGGATCAAGGCATGAAACGAGCCTGGTCGTTGGTCATCGTGCTGCTGGGGATCGCCCTGGCAGCCGGTCTGGGTTGGATGGCCGCGAGCAATATCCGCTCACCCACCCAGGTGGCTTTGGAAACCCAGCCCCCTCAGCCGTCTCTGATCACCGTGGAAGTGGAACGAACCGAGCTGGTGGCCGACGTCATAACCCGAGCCGACATCGGGTACGACGACCCGGTGTTCCTTTCGTTGAGTGGTTCCTTAGGAGGGGTTTCTACCTCCCCGATCGTTACCTCCGCCCGACAAAAAGGTGACGAAATAGTCGAAGGGGAGGTAGCGGTGGAAGTTTCCGGCCGGCCTGTCTTTCTGCTGGAAGGGGACATTCCGGTCTATAGGGACCTGCTCCCTCAGGCCGAAGGCCCCGACGTTCTGCAGTTCGAATCGGCCCTCCATCGGCTCGGCTACCTGTCGGAAGATCCGGATGAGGTGTGGACTCCGGCCACGGAAACGGCGGTGGAGGCCTGGTACGGGGCGGCCGGTTACCAGGCCAACGGCTTGAGCGAGGCCGAACAGCAACAGCTGGATGCAGCAGAGGAGGCGGTTACCCTCGCCGAGAAGGCGGTCGAATCCGCCCGGGATCGCCAATCCGATGCCGAGGATCGGCTGGATTTGGCCATCCGACAGGAAGAAAACGCCCGCTACGACCTGGCCGAAGCCGAAGACACCTTGAAGGAGGCCGGTGTCGGACCTGACCCGGATGACGTCCGCCGAGCCCGGGCCGCGCTGACCTCGGCGGAGGAAAGTGCGATGTTTGTCGAACTGGACGTGGACCGTACCCTGGCGGCGGCACGACGGGCGATAATCGACGCCGAAGCCCATCGCGAGCGAACCGCCGTTTCCTACACCCGTGCCGTCGGCAGATGGGAAAGCGCCCGAATGGGGGTCCACCCCGATACCGGATCTCCGCCCACCGGGGCCGATCTGGAAAGCCTTCGACAGGAAGCAGATATTGCCGAAGCGGAATTGGAAACCGCCGAGCGGCTGATAGTCGAGGCCTATCAAGACCTGGACCGGCGGGAGGTCGAAACCAACGCCACCCTTCGGGACGCCTCCGACGGCCTGGCCGACGCACAGTCGGCTTTAAACGACCTCTTGGAGCCGCCCGATCTGGACGCCCAGGAGCGGGCGGTGGAAGCGGCCGGACAGTCCTTGGATGACGCTTCGGCTGCTATAGAAACCGCCCGTTCTGCCATTGAAGATGCCCGAGCCGACCTGGAAGACGCTCGCGAGAACGTAAAAACCGCCCAGGAAGACCTGGCGGAACTCGAAGCGGAGTTGGGAACCTGGGTTCCGGCCGGGGAGGTGATCTTCCTGGAACGGCTGCCGGTTCGGGTCGACCTGGTTACCGCCGATACCGGCAGCATCGTGAGCGGCTCTTTTATGACCGTTACCGGTTCGAAGCTGGCCATCCGAGGTTCGGTATCCGACACCGATGTGGCGCTGGTAAGGGAGGAGGGCGTGGTCTTTATCGACGACCCGCTGCTGGTGGAGCCGCTGCCCGGAGAGATAAGGGAGGTGGCCGACCGTCCTGGCACCAACAACGTGGCCTCCAGTCGCTATTACCTGGAGATCATCGCCACCGATATTCCCGACGATCTGGTGGGCTCCAACGTCAAGGTGGTGATACCGGTGGGCGGAACCGCCGGAGAGGTGCTGGCGGTGCCTGCCGCCGCCCTGTCGGCCACCGCCGATGGTTCGTCCCGGGTGGAGGTTCAAAACCCGGACGAAACCACCCGATTCATTCGGGTAGAGCCGGGGCTGTCGGCGGACGGCCTGGTGGAGATCACCCCCTTGGACGGCGAAATCACCGAAGGCGACCTGGTAGTGGTGGGAGTGGCTTCTTGAACGCAGCTCCTCTCATCCGGCTGGAAGGAGTGGGCCGCCGGTTTCGGTCGGGCACCATCGAAGTGGAGGCCCTACGCGACGCCCACCTGGAGATCAAGCCGGGCGAGTACCTTTCTATCGTGGGGCCGTCCGGTAGCGGGAAATCGACCTTGCTCAACATTATCGCCCTGCTCGACCGGCAAACCTCGGGCGTTTACCGGTTCGAGGGGTCGGTGGTAACCGAACTTTCGGAAGGTTATCGGACCGGTCTACGAGCCCACCGGATCGGGTTCGTGTTCCAGTCGTTCCACCTGTTGGCGCATCGCACCGTAACCGAGAACGTGATCTTGTCGATGCTCTACAACCGGCTGCCGCCCAAAGAGCGCAAACCCCGGGCCCGGGCTGCTTTGGAGCGGGTCGGGCTTTCCCATCGAGCCGATTTCCGGCCCGGCCGGCTTTCGGGTGGGGAGCGCCAGCGGGTGGCTATCGCCCGGGCTATTGCGACCGGTCCGGCCATTCTGATATGCGACGAACCCACCGGCAACCTTGACTCGGCCAGTACCGAATCGGTGTTGGACCTGTTCGATGAGCTGCGCTCGGACGGACTCACCTTGCTGGTAGTGACCCACGACCCGGCGGTGAGCGCCCGTGCGGAACGGACACTCCAAATGCATGACGGTCGCCTGTCCGAGCCGTCCTGAAACCCTTATAAGAGATTGACCTCCGCCAGGTTCCGGGCCCGCTTCCGATTGAAGGACCTCCTCGCCGAGGCTTTGGCGGGTTTGTTTACCCGTCCGGGACGTTCTCTGCTGACCGCTCTCGGGGCGGTGCTGGGGATCGCCTCTCTGGTAGCCACCCTGGGTATCGCCGAAACCGCCGGTGCCCAGATCGTCACCGCCTTCGACGAGTTGGCGGCCACCTCGGTGGTAGTAACCAACGAACGAGGGTTCTTCGGCGGCGAAACCCGGGTGGCGCTTCCCTGGGATTCGGAGGAGCGCATCGCCCGGTTGAACGGGGTGATCGCGGCCGGCACAATGGCCGAAGTGAACCTGGCCGGCCGACTGACCTCCGCCGTGCCGGTGAACGACCCGCTCGGGCTGACCGAGTTCCAGGTACCGATGATCGCCGCTTCGCCCGGACTCCTGGCCGCCTCTCTCGGGGAGCTTTCGTCGGGAAGATGGTTCGACTCCGGCCATTCGGTGCGGGCCGATCGGGTGGCGGTGCTGGGCAACGGGGTAGCCCAACGCCTGAACGTGACCCGAGTAGATCAGCAGCCGGTCGTATTCGTCGGCGACGACAGTTATGTGGTGCTGGGAATCCTCGAAGATGTGCGCCGCCAACCCGAGCTGCTCAATTCGATCATCGTCCCGGAAGGTACCGCCCGTGAGCTGTATGAGCTGGAGTCACCTACCACTGTTCAGATCCACACCGAGATCGGTGCTGCCTCGCTCATATCCACCCAGGCCCCGATAGCGGTGTCTCCTGACGATCCCGGTGCCGTCCAGGTGCAGGCCCCCTTGGAGCCGGAGGAGGTACGAGCCGACGTAGAAGAAGACGTCAACGCCCTGTTCCTGATGCTGGGGGGAGTTTCGCTCCTGGTGGGGGCGATCGGGATCGCCAACGTCACCCTGGTCTCGGTTCTGGAGAGGGTGGGAGAGATCGGCCTGCGTCGGGCGCTTGGTGCTGGTAGGCGTCACATCGCCTACCAGTTCCTGCTTGAGTCCACCGGAGTAGGGTTTTTCGGCGGGGTAATCGGTGCCTCGCTGGGGGTGCTGGTAGTGGTTTCGGTGTCGGCGGTACGTACCTGGACGCCGGTGATGGACGCCCGAATCGCCCTGGCGGCACCGCTTCTAGGGGGACTGGTCGGGCTGGTGGCCGGCCTTTATCCGGCTTGGCGCGCCTCCCGTATGGCACCGGTGGACTCCCTTCGGGCCGGCATGGGATAGACGTGGGTTAGGCGATAGGGGTTGGTAGGATTTCCACACGCAAGGTAGGTATCAACCGGTGAGCTATCAAGGTTATGTAAGGGTCATAGGTGAGGGCGGCAACATCTTGGACGTGGCCGAAGCCTCGCTGGGAGAGATCAAAGAGCCCGGCCATCGCTGGGGTGGGACGTTGACGGTGTGGAGTGGGGGAGCGCTCGACGGCAAGACCATGATGGTCGAGCTGGAGGTTCCGGATTCCTTCCGAGCCGCCGCCCTGTTGGTACCTGGTCCGGTGGCGGGCAGGCAACGCCAGGTTTCCGTACTTGGCAGCGGAAACCCGCCTTTTACCGGTTGATCCGCCTGACTTGACTCAGGGCAGGGTCCAGCCATGTCTTCCCCTGCCCGACAAGGCTGTGGAAAGGTTTCTTACGGTGGTCGCCAGTGCACCCAACAAGGCCAGGATCAAGGCGGCGTGGATGACCAGTTTGGTGCCGACCGGCAGGGCGCTAACCAACACCGGTACCACAGTAGCGGCCAAATACAGTATGACCAGGATTGACCAGGTTATAAGGGCGGAAGCCACGAAGAAGACCGGTTTGGACGCACCATCCGCCGGGCCGATTCCTCGGTAGATGAGCGGGGTGAGCACCGCCAAGATTCCGAACGCGGCCAAATTGGCCTGCGAGCCCACCCCCAACAACACCAGCACCAGGGCGAGCACCACGGCGATACTTGATGCCCAGCTTTCCGAAAAAGACCACCTCAAAGGCCCCACGGTTCCGTCCCAGCCCTCCTGCGAATCCCGTACCGCGGCGTATACGATCAGCACCGACACCAAGCCGATGGCCACGATCATGGCGTTAGGGTCCATTTGCCTGCTCCTCCCGTTCCCGAATCCAAGACCAGAATAGCTATTTATGGGCACTTCTAAAGGCTTATTGGCAGGCCGGCGGTGGCTATGGTGAACCGCTACATGACAGAGCACAGCCACCAGGAAGAGGTACGGACCGTCCCGGTCTCGGCAGGAGCGGAGCTGGCCGGTTCCTTTACCCATCCGCTTTCCTCAGGTCCGTGGCCGGTGGTGTTGCTGCTGGGCGGAACCTTCGGCGATTTACGGGACGGCGACGTGGATCCTCGGGTTTCCCCGAACGCCCCGAAGCGGGGAATGTACGCCCTTTTGGCCCGAGCCCTGGCCGACAACGGGATTGCTTCCTATCGTTTCGACCGGAGAGGGGCGGGGGAGAGCACCGGCGAGTTCGCCCTGGGCCGAGCACAGGAAGTGGCTGATGCCGGGGAGGTCTGGCAGTGGGTTAAAGCTTTACCGGAGGTTGAAGGCTGCCTCAAGGCCATGCTGGGGCACAGCGCCGGATCCTATGTGCTGTGCCGGGTGGCGGACGCGTTCGGACAACCAGACGTGGCCGTGCTCCAAGGGGCACTCTATCGTTCGATCGCCGCCCTACTCGACTACAACCTGCGTCCGGTGATCGAATACATGGCAAGTTCCCCTGATCGGAAGAGATGGGTGGCCGATCACGCCCCCAGGTACTACCGAGAGGCGCTCCTTCTGGAGGAGACCCTGGCGATAATGGAAAACGGGACGACAGTTGCTCGGGTAGATGTGGAAGAATCCATAATCGAACGGGATATTTCCGGCTTCCTCTACGATCTGGAATACCCACCCGAGGGCCAGTTCCGGCACCTGACCGCCCCCACCCTGATCCTGCACGGAGGCGACGATCAGAACGTTCCGGTAGTTGATGCCTTCGAGACTTTCAAGACGCTGAGAGCGGCCGGTAACCATGATGTCGAGCTGCGGATCATTGCCGGCTGCAACCATTCCTTCCAGATCGACTCCTCCGATCCGGAACAACGAATCAGGGAGAAGATGACCGCCCAGAACTTCGGGCGTCCCTTCCACCCTCTTTACCCGGCGTTAGTGGTCGGCTATCTGGCGCGCCGACTTCTCGCCGGGTGAACCTTCCTTTGAACTATCCCCTGGAGAAACCGATTTGAGGCTGGCGGCGGTAGTTTCAACCTCCCTGGAGATCGCCGCCACCAGGTCGCGGCGGGTCAAGGTGGACGGTCTGGCCCATATTCTCAGCGAGACCGAACCCGGCGACATAGCCATCCTGGTGGGGTTCCTGACCGGACGACCCCGCCAAGGACGCATCGGGATCGGCCCCAAGGCGCTGTGGTCGTCGGAAATCGCCCCCGCCCCGGCACCCACGCTTCAGGTCCAAGAAGTCGACCGGGTTCTAGAGCGGATCGCCGCCACCACCGGGCCCGGTTCCCAGGCCGTCCGCCAGGACCTGCTGGAAGCCCTGCTATCCAAAGCCACCGCAGAAGAGCAGGAATTCGTCCGCCGGTTGCTGATGGGAGAGCTCCGGCAAGGGGCTCTGGAGGGCCTGATGATGGACGCGGTCGCCCAGGCCGCCGGTATAGAGGCGGCCGTGGTAAGAAGGGCGGCAATGCTCGGTGGCGATATCGGTTCCATAGCGGTACCGGCCCTGACCCAAGGTGAGAGCGCCCTGGCCGAGATGCGCATCGTCCCTCTGAGGCCGATTCAGCCCATGCTGGCTTCTACGTCCGGCTCCACCGCCGAGGCGATGGAAACCATCGGGACCGCCTCGGTGGAGTGGAAGCTGGACGGGGTGCGCATCCAGGCCCATAGGAACGGCCAGGAGGTGGCCGTTTTCAGCCGCCGGCTCAACGACGTTACCGCTCGGCTTCCGCTGGTCCGAGAAGTGCTGTCGGCCCTTCCGGTCTCCAACGTGGTGTTGGACGGAGAGGCGCTGGCCCATGACCTACAAGGACATCCGCAACGTTTCCAACAGATAATGAGCCGATTCGGGCGACACCAAACCGATGAACAGGATTCGCTTCTGCCCTACTTTTTTGACATCCTCCATCTCGACGGAGAAGACCTGATCGATAGACCGCTCGTAGAACGGATCGAAATCCTGGCCCGATTGGTTTCCTCCGAATGGCTGGTCCCCCGGCTGGTGACCGACCGGTCCGAAGAGGCCGAGGCGACCCTGGCCGAGGCCCGCCAAAACCATCATGAGGGGGTGATGGTCAAACAGATCGACTCCACCTACGATGCAGGCCGGAGAGGATCGGCCTGGCTGAAAGTGAAACCCGCCTACCACCTCGATCTGGTGGTTCTGGCCGCCGAATGGGGCCACGGACGCCGCACCGGATGGCTCTCCAACCTGCATCTCGGTGCCCGTGACGAAGAAGCGGAAGGTTTCGTAATGGTGGGGAAAACCTTCAAAGGCCTGACCGACCGGATGCTGACCTGGCAAACCGAACGGTTCCTCGGGTTGGAGTCGCATCGGGAAGGTCGGGTGGTTTACCTTCAACCTGAGGTAGTGGTTGAAGTAGCCATCGACGGTGTTCAGGCCAGCCAGGTATATCCGGGGGGAGTAGCCTTGCGGTTCGCCAGGGTAAAACAATATCGCCCCGACAAGCCGCCCTCCCAGGCCGACACCATCCAACGGGTTATCGACATCTTCGAACGGCACTGAGCTCTACGTCCGGTTTCAAGCCGGTTTGGTGAGGGAGATCAGCAGGGTGCTTATCAGTACCACCTGGGCCAACAGCGCCACGCATCCGGCCAAAATCAGACCAAGCGTGGTGGGGATGGTAAGCAACACCGGAATCACCGCTCCGACCACCCAGGCCAGCTGGAACAGGGTTTCCGAATAGGCGAAGGTTCGGGCTCGTGCCGAGGAGCTTTTGACGCCGGCATGGAGGAGGCCGTCGTACCCGAATTTGGCGGTACCCCAGGCCAGACCGGCGAATAAGGACACGGCGGCCGCCGACCAAACTCCGAACGCATGGGAGCTGATAAACGCGGCTGCCGCCTCCAGGGCCAGGGCCGCCGCCACCATTGGTTCTTCCCGCAGGTGTCTGGCCAGGAACCGGGCCAGGAAGGACGAGATGGCGTATCCGGCACCTGCCGCCGCCATCAAAGCCCCGAATCCGGCTATTCCTTGCTCCCCCTCCCTAAAGGCGAACGCCACCAGTACCAGTAGATAGCCGTTCAGGAGGCGGACGATGGCGGTAGCGATCCTGGCCGGCCCGATCGACCTGGGCCGGGCGGGGGAGCGGGTTGAAGGGGCGGCTCGTCCGATGTCTTCCTTCGGGTCAACCGGAGTTGGAACGGTCTTTATTTGCATCAATCTCAGCGCCGCCACCCCCGACCAGGCATAGACCAGCGCCGCCAAAACCAAATCAGCCTGATTGCCAAGCAGATTGAGAACACCCCAGCCGATCGGTAGGAACGCTCCGCCGGCGAAGATGCCGAGTCGGGCCAGACGGGCGTTGGCCTCTACCAGCTCGGCCGATCCGGGTAGCAGAGCGGGCAGAAGGGAGCTACGACCTATCCCGTAGGTACGGGAAAGCACCAGCACCCCGAACACCAACGACAGCATGACCAGGTCGCTTTGGGCTCGTAGGATGGCGATCACCAGTACCACCCGACCCAGCGACCCGAAGACCAACCCCGCCCGATGGCTGCCCGGCTTCCGGTGGGCCAGCGATCCCAGCAGCGGGCCTATCAGGGCGAACGGGGCCAGGGTGAGTAACAGGAAGGCCACCATGTTGCCTCGGGCCTCGGCGGTAGGCACCGAAAAGAACAGTGTGTCGGCCAGGGCCAGGGCTACCAGAAGATCGCCCGCCACGTTGGTGGTGTGGGAAACGGCCAGCAGTTTGAAGGCAGGCCCATGTCCGGAAAACTGCAGGTCGATTTTTGTCAACACGAAGTGCCCGACCGTCCCCGTCATCCGTCTCAACCGGGAGAGAGTGGTGCCTGGTGTAGAAGAATGGTCTTCCATGCAATCTAAAGTAGTGGATGCCGGACGGCGACCGGAGACTTTTCGGGGCACTTAAATCGGCGGTCGCTATGGTACGACGCTTCCTTTGATCGTCCCGCTCGGGGCCGGATATTTGGAGAGGATCAGGTAGAACAAACATGAACCAGGAACAGCTGCAAAAAGTCCAGCAAGCCGGCGGTTTCATCGCCGCTCTCGACCAGAGCGGAGGTAGCTCGCCGAAGGCCCTGGCCGGATACGGGGTGCCGGAGAGCGCCTATTCCACCGATGAAGAAATGTTCGGCCTGATCCACGAGATGCGGACCAGGATCATCACCAGCGACAGCTTCGGCGGGGATCGGTTGATCGGTGCCATTCTGTTCGCCGACACCATCCGACGGCAGATAGAAGGGGTGTCCTCGGTCGAATACCTTTGGAAGGTGAAAGGGGTGGTGCCCTTCCTGAAGGCCGACGAAGGTCTGGCTTCGGAACAGAACAGCGTCCAGCTTATGAAGCCGATGGCCGGTTTGGATCAGCTCTTGGAAGAAGGTCGGGAGCAGGGCGTTTTCGGCACCAAGATGCGTTCGGTGATCAAGATGGCCGACCCGAAGGGGATAGAAGCCATTGTGGAACAGCAGTTCGAGGTGGGGGAGAGGATATTGTCAGCCGGTTTGGTCCCCATCCTGGAGCCCGAGGTTGACATCAACAGCCCGGAAAAGTCGGAGGCGGAGGATATGCTGCTGGCCGCCATCATGGATCGGATAGGCGGCCTTGACGAACCCGGTGTCATGTTCAAGCTGACCATTCCCGACCAGGACAATCTGTATGGGCCGTTGGTAGAGCATCCCAAAGTGGTGCGGGTGGCGGCGCTGTCGGGCGGCTACTCCCATACCGAGGCCTGCGAACGACTGGCCCGCCAACCCGGAATGGTGGCCAGCTTCAGCCGGGCCCTGCTGGAGGGTCTGACCGTAAGCCAGTCCAAAGAAGATTTCGACGAGGTACTGGGCCAGCTGATCGGCAACGTGTACGCCGCCTCCACTACCTGAGTCCGGGGGGCTGGTTTTGAAGCCTCTGGCCGGAGTGCGGGTGGTCGAGTTGGCCAACTGGATTGCCGCCCCGGCCGCCGGTGCGGTGCTGGCCGATCTGGGTGCCGACGTGATCAAGGTGGAGCCACCGGGTGGCGATCCGGTGCGGGGATTTCTTCGTCCCGCCCAGGTATCCGGCCCGGCCGCCGAGGTGGACTATCCCTTCACGGTCAGCAATCGGGGCAAGCGGTCTGTTGAGCTGGCGATCAACGTAGAGGCAGGCCGGGCCGCCCTTTTGGAGCTGGTGTCCTCCGCCGATGTGTTTCTGACCAACATGCTGGCCTACCGGTTGAGTAGATACGGTCTGGAGGCTTCCAATCTGCAGGCGGTGAACCCGAGGCTGGTGGTAGCGCAGGTGAGCGGTTACGGCTCGCGAGGACCGGACGCCCATCGGCCCGGCTACGACATCACCGCCTTTTTCGCCCGGGGAGGGATGATCCACACCATGACCCCGCCGGATGGGGACGCTCCCAAACCTCCCACCGGGCCCGGCGATCATGCCACTGGTATGGCGCTGGTGGCGGCCATCCTGCTGGGTTTACGGGCTGTCGATAAAACCGGCCAGGGTCAGGTGGTGGACACCAGCCTGCTGTCGATGGGTATATGGACGATGGGAACCATGCTGGCCGCCACCCTGGTGGACGGACGAGACAGCGGCAGGCGGTCCAGGTCTACCGAGATCACCGCCTTGAACAACCGTTACCGTACAGCCGACGATCGGTGGCTATACCTGACCATGCCTGGTGGGGAGAAATGGCCCAAGCTGTGCGAGGTGCTAGGGGTGGAGGATATGGTCACGGAC
Organism: Acidimicrobiia bacterium; assembly: GCA_009841075.1. Taxonomy (GTDB): domain Bacteria; phylum Actinomycetota; class Acidimicrobiia; order Spongiisociales; family Spongiisociaceae; genus Spongiisocius. Next base: position 19,699 of record VXMP01000088.1, read on the forward strand.
GAGCGCTTCCGGGACGCCCGGGCCCGCTATCGGAATATGGGTTTGGTGGTGGAACGTCTCGATAAGGCCTTCGCCTCCAAGACCCGGGCGGAATGGGGCCGGATCCTGGATGATGCCGGGCTGGTGTGGGGGCCGGTTTACAGCCTGACCGAGGTGGTAGCCGACCCGCAAGCCGACGCGTTGGGCCTCTTCCCCGAGATCGAGCACCCGACCGCGGGCCGGTTTCGCACGGTGGGTATTCCCTTCGAGATGGAGGGTGCCGACATAGGTCCAAGTGGTCCGGCCCCGTCGGTGGGAGAACATTCCGAAGAGGTGTTTCGAGAGTTGGGCTGGGACGAAACCCGACTAGAAGAGGCCCGCCTGTCCGGTGCCTTCGGCCGACCTTGATATGACTGACCAGACGATCAGAACGGTGAGAACCACCGCTCCGTGAAACAGTAAAACCGTCCGTGACACCACAGTCCGTCTCCACTTATGGCGGGAAGTGAGGTTGGGTAGCGACCGGGTGTCCATCCCGTAGTCCAACTCGGTTTCCGGAAGGGTACGCACCTGGTCATAAAGGGCACGGTACATCCGCTCCTGCCAGAGAAAGTAGCCGTCCAGCCCCCAAAAGGTGAGGGCGGGAAGCAACGCCACCGCCACCAGCAAGGCCTCGTCCTGCCCGGCAGCCAACGCCAGAAGAGCGGACACCAAAACCACACTCCACCCTTTGAGCAGGAAGGAGCTCTGCGCCAAGCGGTTGATCACTCCCTGGATCATGGCCAGATGAGCCTGCCTTCGATCAGCCATACCCCAAGCCTACCGACTGAGCCCGTGTCCCAAGCGGCAACGCCCTATTGGCAATATTTATACTGATAGGCTGTAGTAAAAGGACGAATGCAGAAATATGACAACAAACAATAATCCAATGTCTAGGATCGTCACGGCCTCTGATTTTCGGGCCAGGTGCCTAAAGCTAATGGACAAGGTGTCGGAAAGCGGCCAAGAGATTGTCATGACCAAACACGGTCGGCCCGTGGCCAGGCTGGTCCCATACCAAGCAACAGCCGCTGATGAAGAAACCCGAGACACTGTTCGGGATAGAGAGAACGGTTGGAGATCAAAGGCGAGATAGGTGACCCCATAGACGTGGAATGGGAAGCCGAATCCGGTGACCTAAAGGGGGTGGATTTGATTCAGCGTTCCTACTTTCTGACCGACGTATCCCTTGAACCAGTTCTGGGCCGCTCAACCGATCGAAAGGTCAATCCACAGGTCTTGGCTCTTCCACCGGACGGCCCACATCCTAACTTTACATAACGGGTATTATGGGACATTCCTCCCAGGCCCCCCTGCCCAGCGGAGCAACCTCCGAGGGAACCCGGAAAGCAGAGACTCCTTCGGTAATTGACCCTCCCCCTTTTGTCTATAAACCTGCCTTGAAAAGGTGGAAAGGGCTTTACTGGTGGTGCTATGGGCCTTGAGTTCATGGAGAATGTCAAAAGCAGTCGAAACTTTGGTCTGAGAACGCGAAAAACGCCGCACGCGGGCTTCGCCCGTTGGGCCCGCCCCCACCTCCACCACCTTGGGTCGGGACGCGCGCCGCCAAGGTCTGAGCGGATTGGCGTCCCGAGAATTACCGGCAGTCGGGCGACGTCTATGACTCGAACTGCGTGGTTTTTGGTAGAGGTCAACGTATAACGACCCTGGGACAAAAACCGGAGGATTTGGACGAGAACCGCGAAAGTTCTTGATTTCCTTGGTGAGAGACCCTTCCGACCTTCCCAGGCCATGAGAGTTATCCGCCCCTGAAAAAACTGTCACGCCCGATTTCTAGCCTTACCACCATCCCTAGAAGCGTAAGAAAGGGTGGGCCACCATCTATGCGTGATCACTCCGAAGCAAACAGTCGAACAATGAGAGGACTAACGCCTCCGGTGAAACATATGCCGACCGCCGAAATAGCCGAACGGGTCGATTACCTACGGAAATGGTTAGACAGCCCAGAATTCCCCGAACACGGGATGATCGATTGGCGAGACTACGGACGTATGAAACGCGAGTACGAAATGCTGAGTCGGATACTCAACACCCGTACCCGGGGCGGTAACCCAAACCCTGACTAGAAAGGAATCCAACATTGACCATCGCTCTCACGACCGAGGGATAATCTCCGCAAAGAGAGGAGAGATTTATGGAATTTGGATTGTTTGCACCGTTCGTCTTCGGAGCCGTCACCGCCTGGATTGCTTCCAGAAGGGCCATAGCGTCGTGATAGGGTTCCTTCTAGGGTTTTTCCTGGGACCGATCGGCCTGATCATCGCCCTGGTCAGACGCCGTAGACTTGGGGCTTGAATAAATTATCGTGAAAGACTGTTGCTCCGGAAACCCGAAATAGACGACTAATGCTCTCCCTCATTCAAGATTTTCTCGCCTCTCGCGAGCCCCTGCTGACCTCCCCCTCCTCTTCGGGGTTTCCGCCTTCGCTGGGGCCGGTAAGGGTTTGGCTCCAGCCGGAACCCAACGGCCTAGAGGTGGTGTTGGTGGAGTCCTCCGAGCGACCCAGGGTGGTCTCTATGCGGTTGGCCTGGAAGGCGCGCAACCAAGGGCGGGCCAATCCGGTGCTGGTGGTCGCCTGCTACCCCACCGACGGCGGTGGCACTCTCCTGTCCTCCGAGACAAAGGCTGCTATTTGCGGACCGCTTGACCCTAATCCGGTGGTCCACCTTGACCTGGACCCCTCCCAGGTAGAGCGGATGGCCGAGGTAGCCCTGGACGAGCCCAACCAACACGCCGCTACCCGGTTCCTGTTGAGCACCCTGTCGGGTCTGGATTCGCCGGTGCCGGGCCTGCGCAACGAGGGCCTTTTGGCGACCCACGAGCTTCACCACGGAGTAGACCAACTGGAAAAATGGCCGGACGCACTACGCCGCTCCACTCCCCTGCTTAGGGAACGGGGCCGACATCTGGTCGAAAAGCTGGGCTTCACCATCAGTCAGGTAGGGGCCAACACCTCCATGCTGGCCATCCAAGGGGCTGACCGGGCTATCGCCGTGTTCTGCCAGGATAAGGAGCCCTTCGATTCCGCCTCAGACCGCTTCGATGGTGCCTCGCCGGTGTCTCGAGGTCTGGCGATGGCCGACCAGAGGAATGTGGACTGGCTGATCCTCACCCGAGCCTCCGAGATACGCCTCTACGCCGCCAAGCGGGACACCGGAGTGGGCCGCAAGGGTCGGGCAGAAACCTTCGTGGAGCTGAACTTGGCGCTCCTCTCCCCCGATCGGGCCGGATACCTACACCTGCTGTTCTCTTCCGAAGCCCTAGCCGACGGAGGGACGCTGGCCGACATTTTGGCCTCCTCGGAACGCTACGCTGTAGATCTGGCCTCCCGACTGCGGGAGCGGGTTTACTACGAAACGGTGCCCTACCTGGCCCGAGCTATTTCCCGACAAATCGGCCGCTCTCCCGATCCCAGACAACTGGAAGAGGCCTATCAGCAGGTGATGTTGATCCTGTTCCGGCTGCTGTTCGTGGCCTACGCCGAAGCCAAGGACCTCCTCCCCTACAGCACCAACAATCACTATCAGGATGCTTCTCTGACCAAACTGATGATCCGGCTCCGAGAGGATATGGAGCAAGAAGAGGTCCGGTATGACCCCCGGGGAACTCAGTTTTGGGACCGGGTAAACACCCTTTGGAATGCGGTCGATCAGGGCAACCGTGGGTGGGGTGTCCCCGCCTACAACGGAGGCCTTTTCTCACATGATCCCGAGATCAGTCCCGCCGGTGCCGCCCTATCCGACCTTTCTATCCCCGACGCCGAGCTGGTGCCGGTGCTGAACTCGCTGCTCCTCGACGAAACCGACGAAGGCTACGGGCCGGTGGACTTCCGGGCGCTGTCGGTACGGGAGTTCGGAACCATCTATGAGGGGTTGCTGGAGTCGAACCTTGCGGTCGCCCCCCATGATCTGGCCGTCAAAAGGGTCAGAAATCAGGACACCTACGTTCCGGCCCGCCCGAACGATGAGGTGGTTATCGAGGCGGGCGAGGTGTATCTCCACAACCGATCAGGGGTGCGCAAGGCCACCGGCTCCTACTTCACCAAGCCGTTCGCGGTGGAACACTTGCTCGACACCGCCTTGGAAGCCGCCCTGGATCATCACATCGAACTCCTGGATCGCCTCCTTAACGCCGACGCCCAGAAGCTGCTGGAAAAGGCCTTCTTCGACTTCCGCTGCGCCGACATCGCTATGGGGTCGGGTCATTTCCTGGTAGCGGCCCTGGACCGGATCGAAGCCCGACTGTCGGCCTGGCTGGCCCTGCATCCGGTGCCGTCGGTCACCAACGAACTCAACCGCCTACGGGAGACGGCGCTGGAATCCTTGGGCGAGCTGGGCAGCCCGGGGGAAATCGAGACCAGCTCTCTGATCCGCCGTCAGGTGGCCCGCCACTGTGTGTATGGGGTGGACCTCAACCCGATGGCAGTGGAGCTGGCCCGCCTCGCCATCTGGGTGCATACCTTTGTCCCCGGCCTTCCGCTATCGTTCCTCGACCACAACCTGGTGTGCGGAGACAGCCTCACCGGAGTGGGAACCCTGGACGAGGTGGTGGCCGAACTCGATCCCAACGCCGATCCCAACCGACCCAGCCTGTGGAGGGGACAGATCGAGGAGCTGCTGGAACGCTCGAAAGCATCCCTTATCCGCCTGGCCCGAACCTCCGATGCCACCAAACGGGAAATAGACCAGGCCAGAGAAGCCCACCTGGAGGCAACCGAGGCGGTAGCAGGTGCCAAGGCGGTGTTCGACCTGGTATCCGCCTATCGAGCCGGTGTCCTCGAATCGCTGCCGGAGAACTTCGACGAATGTACCTTCATCCGTCTAAGCCAGGTAGAAGAGGTGGTAGAGCGGATTCAAAACCTAAACCCGGTGCACTTTCCGGCGGCTTTTCCCGAAGTTTTTCTAAAGGAGAATCCGGGCTTTGATTGCGTGATAGGAAACCCACCCTGGGAAAAGGTAGTAGTAGATCGGGAGGTCTGGTGGGGTATGTACCTACCGGGAGTCAGGGCTCTTCCAGTGGCAGAGCGACGCGCACAAATTGATGATCTAGAAGCTGCTCGTCCTGATTTGGCTGCGATGTTCAATAGCGAGAAGGAACGGGCCGAGGATCTCAAGCTGATTCTGAGGGCGACGTTTCCAAAACTCGGGTCCGGTCAGACCGACCTCTATAAGGCTTTCTCTTGGGCAAACCTGGCCCTTTGCAAAGACGGTGGAAAGATAGGAATTGTGCTGCCCCGCTCTGCCGTGTCTGACGCCGGTATGACCAATTGGCGCACAGAGATTGTCGGTTCCTCAGTAACGGAGACCCCGCGCGCGCAGGGGGGGGGGCAGATGTCGGTGGCGACGCTTATCAACCACAAGGGATGGGTATTCGAAGGCGTGCACAACTCCTATACGGTGGCGTTGGTGGGGGTCACCCGCTCCTCTCGGTCATCACCTGCCTCAATACCAGACAGTGGGCCTTCAATGGAATCGACGGCCGGTACACGGTCGCGCTGGTCACAGTCCACAAGGTCAACCGCCGAGCCGACCCTAGGGGGTGGCTTTGAGGAAATCGACGAACCTCATGTAGCTATCTACCCCGGTCCGGCTAACTCACTCCCCCATTTCCGTGAGGTTGTTTACGGTAAGCCGGAGTTAATTCCTGTTTCAGAATTTTCCAGGTGGTCAAGTTCTGCGGCCTTTCCTCAAATCCCAACTCGATCGGCATTTCGTGTCTGGCGGAAGATAAAAAGACAGCCTCGCTTCGATGGCACCGATCAACGAGAGAGAGAGAGAGAGAGAGAGAGAGAGATTCTGCGGAGAAACTGGAGATTCCGCCCGGTTCAGGGGGACTTCAACGCAGCGACAGATCGACACAGGTGGTACAACGACGGTGGGAGTTCCGCCCGGTCGCAGAGTTACACGCAACACACGACCGAGACAACTTCGTGAACGACGATGGCGTTTCCGCCCGGTCCGCGAATTTGATGCTACCCGCGACCGGAGACGATTTATGAACGACGACGGCGCGGCTGTTGACACTCACCCGAATGAACGCGGGGATGGCGTAGTGTGGCCGGTCTATACGGGCACTTCCTTCAATCTGTGGACTCCGGACACCGGCATTTACTATGACTCTGCCGATAGCGAAGAGATGGTTAATTTTCTGCAGGAGAGGAGGCTTTCCCAGAGTCGCACCAGGTCATCCGCCTTCTATGAGCTGGATGAGGAAGTTATAAATGATCCAACGACCCTTCCATGCCTATCAGCGCGCATCGCCTTTAGAGATGTAACCAACCCGACCAACACCCGCACAATCATAACCGCGCTCCTCCCTGGAAACCGGGTGATAGTGCATAAGGCACCTTATTTGTTACGCATAAAAGGTGAGTCTGCAGATGAGGCATTTGTCTTAGGAGTGTTGTGCTCCATGCCCTGTGATTGGCAGGCTCGTAGGACGGTTGAACTGGGTATGTCTTTCGCCCAGATTGGTCAGTTTTCCATACCCGATCCAGGAGCAGGGCATCCGATAAGGGACCGGGTGGTAAAGATAGCAGGCCGCCTTGCTGCAGTAGATGACCGTTTCACAGAGTGGGCCGACGAAGTGGGTGTGCCGGTCGGATCGGCCAACGAAGAACCCACCAAAAGCGACCTGATCCACGAGCTTGACGCCTGTGTCGCCCACCTCTACGGCCTAGACGAAAGCGACCTGGAAGTCATCTACACCACCTTTAGCCAGACGGTTGACTATTCGGAGCGGCACGCCGCCGTCCTTGAACACTTTCGTCGCTGGGGCGAGCTTTGACCGTCACCGACTACACGGGTTCTGTAGCCAAGCCGGAGTTTGTTGCCAATCGGGACGGGCAAACGGTGGCCGAGGCGGTGAACGGTTTTGTTTCCTCTGCGGCCCGAGGTCTGGTGGGTGGGATCCGCCTGGACATCGCCACCGCCTACTTCAACCTGGGTGGCTATCAGCTGCTGGCCGACTCGCTCGACCAAGCCCATTCCGTCCGGCTTTTGATCGGTGCCGAGCCCCACCGGTCGGAAACCCGTCCCCGCCGACTGGCCAACGAATCCGCCGATCCCGAACGAGCCGTCCAAGACCGCCTCCGAACCGCCCTCGAACAACATCAGCAAGGCCTGACCGCCGAGCGTGACCTGTTGGGCTTCGCCCGAGAGATCGACTCCGACACCAGGCGGCTGGTGAAATGGCTACGGTCCGAAGAGGTGGAGGTACGCCGCCTGGCCGATAATTTCCTGCACGGCAAGGCCTTTCTGGTGGCCGACCAGGCTCGCGGGGTTATAGCCGGTTCGTCCAACTTCACCCGGGCGGGACTGGCCCACAACGTGGAGCTCAACCTGGGCAACTACACCCCCCATGTGGTGAAGCAGGTGAACGAATGGTTCGACGAGCTCTGGACGGAGGCTAAAGAGTTCGACCTGGCCGCCCTGTATGAGGCCCGCTTCGAGCCCCACTCCCCCTATCTGATCTACCTGCGGATGCTGTGGGAACGCTACCGAGACGAATTGGAGGACGAGGCCGAAGAAGACGGGCTGGAAATCCAATTAGCCGGCTTCCAGACCCACGGCGTGTGGCGGGCCAAGCGAATCCTGGCCAAAAGGAACGGGGTACTGATCGCCGATGAGGTGGGCCTGGGCAAGACCTTCCTGGCGGGGGCGCTGATCAAAGAGGCGGCCCTGGACAATCGCCAACGGGTCTTGGTGGTGGCACCCGCCACCCTGAAAGACGGCCCCTGGCGAGCGTTTCGATCCCAGTTCATGCTGCCCATGGAGCTGGTCTCCTACGAAGACCTTTGGCTGGACAGGCGGCTTCACCCCAATGCCACCGACATCCGACTGGATGCGGACCCCAACGAATATGCCATGGTGGTGGTGGACGAGGCCCATAACCTGCGCAACCCGGGCACCAAGCGCTCCGAGGCGCTGCGGCGTCTGCTGCAGGGCTCCCCACCCAAGAAGCTGGTGCTGCTGACCGCCACCCCGGTCAACAACAGCCTCATGGATCTGTATCACCAGCTGGGCTTCTTCCTGCGCAACGATGCCGCCTTCGCCGATGAGGGAATACCTTCGATGCGGAACCATTTCGCCCAGGCCATGGCCAAGAAACCGGAGGACCTGTCGCCGGAACATCTGTTCGACGTGTTGGATGCGGTGGCGGTGCGGCGTACCCGTTCGTTCGTCCGGCGCTACTACCCAAACAGTCGAGTGCCGATCAGAGGGAAGGAGACCGACATCATCTTCCCCACTCCGAAGGTGCGGCGGGTGACCTACCGGTTCGACCAGGTGCTGCCCGGCTTCTTCGAAGAGTTCGCCTGGGCGCTTGATCCCGACTCCGACCTTGATGCCTCCCCTATCGACTCAGAGAGTGTCAAGCCGCTCACCCTGGCCCGCTACGCCCCCTCCCAATATCGACTCAAACAGGACATCGAAACCCACGAGGTGCAGCTGGCCGGCTTGCTGCGTTCGGGATTGCTGAAACGGTTCGAGTCGTCCCCCTATGCGTTCGCCCGCACCTGCGAGGGCATGGCCGCCAAGCACGACGATTTCCTGGAGCTGTTGGATCACGGCAAGGTGGCTACCGGGGAGGCGCTGGCCGACTGGATAGCTACCGACTCGGACGACGTGGACTCCTACCTGGAAGAACACGAAGACCGGATAGACGACGCCGAGGAATACGACCTCGATCGACTGCGGCGTCATGCGGCACAGGATCGGGAAACGCTCCTCTACTTTGCACGCCGTGCTCGGGAGGTCACCCGTGACAAAGACCCCAACCTGGCGGTGCTGGTCGAGGAGCTGGCCAAGATCGCACAAGAAGCCAAGAGCCACGGGATTGGTCCGGAAGATGCCAGGAACCGGCGCAAGGTGCTCATCTTCAGCTACTACGCCGACACGGTGGACTGGATTGTCAAACATCTGAAAGCCCGGGCCGAAACCGATCCCAGGCTGGCGGACTACCGAGGCCGGATCGCCTCTTTGTCGGGCTCGACCGGAGTACCGAACAAGCGGGAAGTGGTGTGGGGTTTCGCTCCCAAGACCGCCGACGCCCCCGCAGGCGAGGACGAGGACCGCTACGACATCGTGGTCTCCACCGACGTGCTGGCCGAGGGCGTCAACCTGCAGCAGGCGGGCCAGATCATCAACTACGACCTGCCTTGGAACCCGATGCGCCTGGTCCAGAGGCATGGCCGGATCGACCGGATCGGGTCGTATCACTCTCAGGTGGTGATCCGCTGCGTGTTCCCCAACCAAAAGCTGGACGATCTACTCCAACTGGAGGAGCGTCTCAACCGCAAGATCGGTCAGGCGGCGGCTGCGGTCGGGGTGGGCGAGGTGCTACCCGGGCAGGAACGCCGCGAGGTGGTCTTCTCCGAAACCCGCGAGGAGATCGAAAATCTTCGTAAAGAGGACTCCACTCTGTTCGAGCAGGGCGGGAGCCGGAGAGGCACCATTTCGGGCGAGGAATATCGCCAAGCGCTTCGTCAAGCCGTTGATCAAGGCCTGAGGGAGCAGATTGAACAGCTTCCCTGGGGTTCGGGATCGGGGATGGCGCTCACCTCTACCGAGGCTGCGGAGCCCGGCTATGTGTTCTGTCTGCGGGTGGCCGACTCGGAAAAGCCGCTGTTCCGATATGTGGGTCCCGATGACGGTGGGACACCGATAGCCGACACCCTGGCCTGCCTGGACCGGGCCCGCCCTCTCGCCGGGGCAGACACCCCTCTGGTGGACATGGACGACGAAACCTATGGCGGGGCGTTCGACGCCTGGGATGTCGCCCGGACCGACGTGGTAGAAAAATGGAACTTCCAGGCCGATCCGCTCAACCTCGCCCCCGAAATTCGTCCCGCCCTGACCAAAGCCGCCCAGATCGTGCGGAAGCACCATCCCCCAGACCTCGCCCAGGATGAAATCGACGATGCGATAGACACCATCCAAGCCCCCTACCCCGAGCGCACCATCCGCACCATCAGCGCAGCCTGGAGAAAGTCGGAAGACCCAAAAGAACAGGCGGCCAACATCCTGGCAGTCATTAAAGACCTAGGCCTAGAGCGCTACCAACCACCCCGCCCCCTCCCCCAAATAACCGAAGAAGACGTCCACCTGATCTGCTGGATAGCCCTAATCCCCGAAAAGCAGCCCAACCGCCCGGACAATGAAGACCGACAGAGAAAAGAGACAACTGATGAAAATTGATGCAATTCTCACCCAAGTCGAACTGGGAAAGATTGATCTCCCCAGATTCCAGCGCGGGTACGTGTGGAAACGCAGACAGGTGCGGGTGCTCTTCGACTCGCTCTACAGGAAGCACCCGGTGGGGAGTCTCCTGACCTGGTTGACCGAGCTTGACGACGGAACGGTCAAAGAACTCCTGCTGGATGGCCAGCAAAGGGTAAGCTCGCTTTACGGCGTGATCAGAGGCCAGGCACCAGAATTCTTCCGCGGAGATTCCCATGCATTCACCGGGCTAAGGTTTCACGCCGAAAACGAGAGGTTCGAGTTCTACCAGCCGATCAAGATGAGGGACGACCCGCTCTGGTTTGATGTGACGGAGGTAATGCAGGCCGGTGTCGGCGGACTTGCGGGGTTGTTAGAGGAAAAGCTGGGCAAACCTGATGACCAAATCGACGCTACCAGATACATCGAGGTAGGAAGTCGTTTGCTCCAACTCCTCGGTGTCAAGGATAGGGATATCCATATAGAACAGGTCACAGACACTACGAAGAGTATCGACACAGTGGTAGATATCTTCAACCGCCTTAATAGTGCAGGTACGACGCTATCGAGCGGCGACTTGGCACTGGCGCGAATCGCCGCGAAGTGGCCGGAGGCTCGCAAGGAGATGGGCCGGTACGTAGAAAAGTGGCGAACGCACGGCTTCAACTTCGCTTATGACTGGCTGCTGCGGTGCGTGAACGCGGTAGTGAACGGCGAAGCAGCGTTTCAGCATTTGCACGACACCCCGCGTGACGAGGTAAGGGACGGCTTGCAACGCACTGTCAAACATGTCGATGCAGTGTTGAACCAAATCTCAAAGAAGCTGGGGCTAGACCACGACCGCGTTCTTTTCGGACGCTTCTCGATTCCAGTCCTAGTCCGACATCTGGAATTGCACCCACCTGGAGTGATGAGCGCCGAGGAGTGGAATCGGCTTCTCTACTGGTTTCTTCAGGCGGGGATGCAGGGTCGCTTCTCCGGGACGACCGAGACCAAGATCAGACAGGATCTCGTAACGGTTGACGGCACGGTGGCGGGGATTGAGCGGTTGATTGCGGACATCGGAACGAAGTGGGGGCGACAACGAGTGTATGCCTCCGACTTCGACGCCTGGTCCCTCGGAGCCCGGCTCTACCCGGTGCTCTACTGGCTGACCCGCGTGGGCGGTGCCAAGAACTTTTGCGATGGCATTGAACTCCAGGATGACCTACTGGGCAAAGGGGCGAATCTGGAGGTACATCACATCTTTCCGAAGGCAGTTCTCTATGACGCCGGGTATGAGAGACCTCAGGTCAACGCACTCGGCAACCTCTGCTTCCTCACTTCCGAATGCAACAAGTGGATCGGGGCAGCCTGCCCCGCAGAGCCATCTCCCTTCGTGAAGGGCAAGCACGACGCTTGTCTTCGCCGTATCGGCCGCGAGGGCTATTTCGTCTTAGACCAAAAAAACCCCGGCGTTTTGGAGTCCCAGTGGATTCCCATGGACAAGGAGTTGTGGAAGGTCGAAAATTATCTGTCGTTCCTTGAGGCCCGTCGACATCTCCTCGCCGACGCCGCTAATTTTCACCTGGCTGCTCTGTATCCGGCGCATGCCGAACTGCTGTCTGCTGTTGACCCCGTTCCGCAGACTTCGCAGCCGCAGGTCTCCGTTGAGGACGAAGAAGAAATGTTGGAGGAGCTTCAGGGCTGGATATCCGAACGCGGGTTGGCCTCTGGCAAGTTGGGTTATGAGCTTCGCGACCCTGCCACCGACCAAATCCAGGCGACGATTGATCTGGCTTGGCCGAACGGCCTCCCGGAGGGTCAGGGGCGACCAGTAGCACTCCTCCTTAACGAATCTGCGGAGACTTATCGGACAGTCAGCCAAGCCGGATTCGACTGCCACACGAGCGTTGAAGCGTTCAAGCAATATGTAAACGCCGAGATACTTGGAGAGTTCGCCGACTCGGTTGCTTGACGTTCGTGGCCTCTGGGTCTCCTTAGTCGGCTCCGACAAGGAGAGTGCTAGAAGGTTCAATTTGTTACGCTTATATCATGGACAATGTTAGGTGTCTTGAATGGTGATCTTAATGCATCCGTCCCCTGGGCTTTATGCGGCGGTGCTCCACGTCTTTAACCGAGCGGCACCTCGTTCGCGCTCTCTGGCTTCTACGTGGACAGATCTAACCCAGGAACTCACAGAAGATCAGACTGAGAGCCTTCCCGCCGCAATCAAAGGGGTCCTTCCACTCCTACGAGGAGACGTTGAGCGGATGCGCTTCGCAGCCAAGATCGCCGCTCGATTCGATTTATATGAGACCGCCGACACCGTGGCGCATCTTGCCGATGACACAGAGGATCGTTATCTGCTGCTTATCGCCGCATCCCTATCGGGCAATCCCGCGGTCGATAGTTCACTCCGCGCCCGAATTAGGCAAACGGTAGGTGCAGATCCCGCCGTTCTTATCCGACTTGACCACCACTACCCGCCTACCACGTCCGAAGAAAAGCTTCTTTACCAGCAATGCTGGCCCGGCGGCCCCACCGACCCGGCACCTTTCCCTCTACCTCCGGTAGTGGTTCTAGATCAAGGCTTCGACGCCCGTAGCTTGTGGCGACTTGCTTCCAGATTGAACAAAGCCGGTGCCGTTATTAAGCGGCTGGCTCCGAATTCAGACCTCCCACCTTGGTTCGGGCCCCGTACCGTCCTGATATGTGAGCCCAAAACCGGAGTGCGGGTGAAGAGTAAATATCCGACCTTCCCTCATAAACAAATCATCACCAAGCCACACCTGCCGGAACACGACCATCAACTCAACGGTTTGCTAATGGAGGTAAACGCTCAACTGCCCGACCAGAATAAGCTTCCTGGATGAGGTACGAAACTAACCAGGAGAATAAGGGCCGGCCGCCCTCCCGCCAGAACGAAGAATATCGGGCAGGAGGGCGCTAGCGCTGCGGGGTCTACCTGGTTGGGTTAAGAGCGCTGCTCGATCCGCTTCACTCGATTTTCCAAGTACTCAATTCTCCGTTCCATACGCGCCTCCAAGTACTCGGCATCTCGTTCCGTGCTCTCTTCCAAGTACCCGATTTTCCGTTCCATCCGTTCCTCCAAGTACTCGGCGTCTCGTCCAGTGCTCTCTTTCAGATATTTGATGTTCCTTTTCAAACGCTTCTCCAAATATTCTCTGGAGTCGCTGTTCATATTGTCTGTACTAAAAATTATAAACAGAGTTAATCCAAAAAAGAAATATATAGTAAAATAAATAAGTAAAATACTTGCAGGACTCATTTTTTCCCTTTCTGATGGAAAATAATTTAATTAATAACTTTACTAGAAATAGAACTCTATAGCAAGGAATTGTCAAAGGCATCTGAACCGATAGTCGGAAATATAGGGCTTTGTAGTAATGTAGTACCAAGGGCAAGCGCCGGCGGTGGAGGAGTCCTGTGTCATTGACCAATCCGTTTGTACCGACTTACGGGGCCACCCCTCCCCTGTTGGCGGGCAGGAATAGGGTCATCACCCGATTCGAAAGTGCCTTGCAGCACGGGCCGACCCATCCCGACTACACGTTATTGCTCACCGGACGGCAGGGCTACGGGAAAACCGTCCTCTTGAACTCGGTTGAGGCGATAGCAAGAGACAACGGGTGGAGCGTTGTGTCACTAAGCGCCTCTTCGGGTAGGTTTCGCAGCGAGTTGCTCAGCGGAGTGGGTGGATCGGTGGCGGAGCGTCAGCCTTCCCCTCCCGCCTCAATTCCGCCCCTCATTCGTACCGTGCTTACCGCCGCCGCCGATCACATGGCCGAGCAGGGGGCCGGGTTGCTGGTGACGGTCGATGAGCTCCAAGCCGTGGACCCTATGGAAATGCGGGAGTTTGCCAACGCCATCCAGCACATAACACGTCGCGAGTTGAGGCCGCTCGCGTTCGTCGGTGCCGCGCTCCCCGAGGTGGAGGATACGCTGCTCGCCGATCCCGGCATGACGTTCTTCCAGCGATGTGCGCGGGCTCCTCTCAGCGCTCTCTCAAAGGACGACACCCATCTGGCCATCGAATATCCGATCCGGAACAGCGGCGGCCACATCGACGCAGACGCCTTGGCAGCAGCGGTGGAGCATACGGCAGGATTTCCTTTCATGGTGCAGCTGGTCGGTTTCCACAGTTGGGATATCTGTGTCGATCCGGCGGCAGGAATCGCCCTTAAGGATGTCGAAGCAGGCGTGGTTGAGTCCTTGGAGGTGCTCGTCGAGCAAATCATCCAACCATTATGGAAGGCACTATCGCCGGTGGACAAGGCCTTCCTCTTCGCAATGGCGCAGGACGACACGGTGTCTCACATAGCTGATATCGCCGACCGTCTCGGCAGGGACGGCAACTACGTCAACTATTACCGGGCGCGGCTGATACAGACCGGAGTCGTGGTGCCGGAGGGCCGCGGGAGGCTCTGCTTCGCCCATCCTGTTATGCGAACGTGGCTGCTCCATCCTTCCCGCCGGGATTACCCCCATCCTTGAAACGGAGGAGTTAATCCTTCATCAAAGGCGAGGAAGTTGATTGCCCTAATGGGACGGTGCATACCTTGATACCAGGTCGGGTATCGCCACGATCACCATCGGGATGTCGGTGTTTTCGATGACGTGATACCTGTCGTACCCGAAGAAGGGTTGACGGCTTAAGGGCCGGTTCACCCCGCCCATAACCATCAGATCCCAGGTGCCGCTGTTGGCCATCGTCACCAGGTATTTGGACGGGTGGCTGGTTTCCTTGATCTTGACCTTGACTTCGGCTCCCAAACGCTCCCCGAAAGCGGTCGAAGCCTCCACCAGCTCCAAACCGGCCCGATAGTTCCTGTCGCCAACGGAAGGGTCGGGATAAAAACCGGCCTCGGAACCCAGGTCGATCAGATGGATGGCCATAACCGACCCCTTGGCGTGGGCGGCTAAGGAGTAGGCCACCTCTTCGGCTGCTCGGGAGGCCCGGTTCGACTCCACCGACAACAGGACGTTTCCCGCCGGAGCATCATCTAAGGTCTCCTCCCCTACCTCCGGGTTCGGGTCGGGAATTTCCGATGCCGGATAGCGGAAAATGAGAGCGGACACATCCAATTTGGCGAGCACCCGGTCGATGACCGAAGAAAACATCAGTCTGTCGTCAGAGGGTTCGGTGGCACCCAGAACCACCAGGTCATATCCCAAGGCCGCTTCGTTTAGGATCGACTGCACCGGATCGGCCTGTCTCTTACGGATGATCCGACTCCGCTCCTGCCCTAAGGTCTCCATCACCTGGTCCGGTGCCGAATCCGACGGAGTGGTTGTCCCGAGCAGGCGCTTACGCCAGTTGGTGGGCTGGTCGTCAACCGTTAGGACGGTCACCTCGGCGTCCGGGAACAAGGCATTCAGATGATGGGCGGCGAACACGCTGTTGGAGCCCCCTCGGGTGGGTAGCAGGATTCGCTCCGCACCCAGCACCTGGGCATGTGATCGGATGGCCTCCGAATCAAGACGGGACTGCTCCTCTTGACCGGCCTCCATTCCTCTGACCGCCAGCCTCAGCATGATCGGGGCGATCAGCGAGGTCACGATGGCGGCCAGGACAATCACCGTGTATCCGGTGTCGCTTAAAACCCCCAGACTCAAGCCCACCAGCGCCACCACAATCCCCATCGCCCCCAGCGCCGAAAGGCCTGACCCCAGGGCCAGGCCTTCTTTTTGGTTGAGACCGGAGCGGCGGGCACCTAAAACCGCTCCGAAGACCTTGGTGGCCACCGCCAGGATGATCAGAACCACCGTCCAGATAATCGCGCCGGGGCTGGACAGCAGGGCGATATTCATCAGGAGTCCGCTAAAGGCGAAGAAGACCGGGGCGAAGAAAGAGTCGGTGACCGTCTCCAGCACATGTCGAACCTCGCCCACCTGGTAGCGGAGGGTGGCGAGGATGATGCCGATTATGAACGCCCCCAAGATGGCTTCGAGGCCGAGGGCTTGGGTGGCGGCTCCGCCGGCAAGGGCGGCCACCAGACTCACGGTCAGGGCGGCGGTCAGGTTACGACCCTGACGGAGGGCGAGGCGCATCGACTGGTTGAGAATCCATCGTCCCACGGTTACCACCAGCACCAGGAACAGGACCAGACCCCCCAGAGAGGCCAGCAGGTCGACAAATTGGAACCCCTCCCGGGCGATCCCGGCCAGACCGGCCAGGATGAGCCATCCCACCGAGTCCATGGTCATGCTTACCGCCAGGGTTATCTGACCGAAATTGCGCCGCAGCATTCCCAGGTCGAGCAGGATTTTGGCCACTACCGGCAGGGCGGCCACCGACAGGGCCAGGGCCATGAAAGCGGCATACAACCCTCGTCCGGAGTCACCTATGAAGGAGGACGGGGTAAAGAGCGCTACCAACCCCACCACTACCAGCGGTACCAGCAGGGCACCGGCGGATACGGTGATGGCCGCCTGACGGAAACGAAGGATGATCCCCAGGTCAGTTTCGTAGCCGATCACCACCAGCACCATGATTACCGCCAGCCAAGCCACCCCGTACACCACCGATCCCACCGTCGGGTCGGCGTAAAGCCAGTCGTAAAAGCTCGGATAGAGATTGCCCAGGACGCTGGGGCCGATCAGTACGCCCGCCACGATCTGGCCTACCACCGGCGGCTGGTTCAACCGGTTGGCTATCCCGCCCAGTAGTCGGGCCACACCTACCAGCAGGGCCAGCTGGATCAAGAACAACAGCACCTGGTGCTCGTCCAGGAGGGCGGAGGAACCCCCTCCGTTTCCGGTGGCGGCTAGAACGGCCTTAATCATGTCGGGCGTTGGTCATCCCTGAAACAATACCGAGTTACGAGAGCCCCTTGTGGGGATCTCCTTCCTGAGTCAGACAGTTTATTCAGACGGGGTTGGGTGCCACTCCTATGCGCCAATCGAGCGCATAGGTGGCGTGGTCCTGCCAGAGGTGGTGGTCTATCCTTTGGGGCGAGACTGCCTTTGATCTGAGGGAAAGGTGAGTTGTGGTGTCCCGATGGTGAGCATGAGCGGCGGTGAAGCGCTGGCGAGATCCCTTGTCAACGAGGGTATAGAGGTCGTGTTCGGCGTACCGGGCATACAGGTCTACGGGATTGTCGCGGCGCTGAGGGATGAGCCGGGTATCAGGATGATCGCAACCCGGCACGAGCAGGCCACCACCTTCATGGCAGACGGTTACGCCCGCGTTTCGGGCAGTCCGGGAGTGGCACTGGTGGTTCCGGGAGCGGGTCTGTACAACGCGGCTTCCGGTTTGACCAACGCGTACGCGCGCTCCTCGCCGGTACTCCTCATCGCCGGCCAGATCCCTCGCCAGGCAATCGACAAGAACATCGGGGCCGTCCATGAGGTCTTGGACCAGCCGGGCACGGTTCGATCAATTACCAAGTGGCAGCGGCGGGTACTGCGACCTCGGGAGGTGCCGGATGCGGTATTCGAAGCGTTCAGGCAGATGAGGACCGGCCGTCCGCGCCCGGTACTGATCGAGATCCCGCCCTAAACCGGAGTGGAGCGGGAGGAGGTCCGGTTGCGGACCCCCGCCCGGATTCCCCGGATCGTGCCCGGCCCCGAAGACCTTCGAGAAGCCGCTCGGGTCATCACCGCGTCGCGGACGCCGCTGATATTCGCCGGTGGGGGTGTAGCACGCTCCAACGCAGAGAACAGTCTGATCGAGTTGGCTGAGGCCACCAACATACCCGTGGTGACGTCAAGCGGAGGCAAGGGAACCATTCCTGACAGCCATGAGCTGTCTTATGGCTCGTGCTTCAGTCCCAGGGGAGAGCGACAGGAGATGAACCAGCTCTACGAGGTGATGCAGGCCGCGGATGTCGTCATAGGAATCGGCTCACGATTCTCGCTCGGCAATCCGGCCGGCGAATCGTCCATGCTGGTGAACATCAACATAGACGACGGTGACCTCACCAGGATCCAGTCCAACACACTCCCCCTGCATGGCGATGCCAGAGCCACCATCGACGCGCTGCTTCCCCTCCTGGTCGCGGCCGGAGCGGGAGATCGCCCGTCACCTGCCGCGGCGGTAGCTGCGGCCCGCAGACTCATCGCCTACTACGACATCCGGCTCAAGGAACCTCAGTATGCCGTCCTGGAGGCTATGCAGCGCGGCATTCCGGAAGATACTTTCGTGGTCTGGGACGTCACTCAGTTCGGCTTCTACGCCCGTACCCACTACAAGGTGTATCGGCCCAAGACGTACATCAACTCCGGCTACTCCTTCAACCTCGGCTACGCGTTCCCTACTGTTCTGGGCGCTAAGGTTGCAAGGCCGAGCCGCCCCGTCGTGTGCGTAGCCGGAGACGGAGGCTTCATGTTCAACTCCTCGGAGCTTTCCACAGCGGTTCAGTACGGTCTAAATGTGGTGGTGGTTCTCTTCAGGAACGACTCATACGGCAACGTCGCTCGCGATCTGGACGAGTCGTTCGGCGGAACCTACGGAACCGACCTGCATAACCCGGATTTCGTCAAATTCGCGGAATCGTTCGGAGCAGTAGGGATGAGAGCGAACGACCCCCACGATCTTGAGACGTTGATCCCGCGTGCACTGGAACGCGATGCGCCGGTAGTCATCGACGTGCCCTTTGGCACCATGCGAATTCCAGCGGCCCCGCTGCCCGCGTATGTCAACACACTGCCCTGGACACAGCCTCAGGAGGGTCTGATCGAATCCTGAGCCCGAACGCTCTGACTCCTTGTCAGACGACTCCGGAACGTACCGCGGCCAGCCACGCATCGGCCTCTTCACGGCTCGTCTGGTCGGGCACGCCGGCCAGGACCAAGTATCCCTCATCGTCCACATAGGAGACATCCACGTCCTCGCGCAGCGCCCGGGTTGGGGGGCCATCTACCTGGCCGCTGACCGATTCTGACGGGTAGGAGCCGAGGAACTTGACGCTGGCCGCCCTCATTTGGAGGTTGCGCAGCGCATCGCCCAAATCCTCGTCCATTACGTGGCCTTCGCAATCGATGAGGAAGCAATAGCTACCGAGGTCGGCCTTGGTGGGGCGGCTCTGCAGGCTGGTGATGTTGATGGACCGGGCCACGAATTCGCCCAGGATGCCCACCAGCGACCCCGGAGCGTCGGCCCGTTGGTAAACGACCAGGCTGGTCTTGTCCTGTCCGGTAGGTGGTGGAATGGTATCCCGGCCTACCAGTAGGAAGCGTGTCTTGTTGCCGGGTCGATCCTCTATACCCAACTCAATCACCTCCAGGCCATAGACATCGGCCGCTCTCTGCGGTGCGATGACCACCGTGTCCACGTCCTTTTTGTCTGCTAGATCGCGGGCCGCGCGGGCAGTCGAGTTGGCCGCAACTGTCACGACTTCGGGTAGTCGTCGGGCAAGGAACCGACTGCACTGAGCGGAAGCTACGGGGTAGGAAAGGACGTACTTGACATTCTGCAGTTCCGTTCCCGGAAGCGCCATCAGCGCGAGATTGACATCCATTATCACCTCGTCCTGGATGAGCAGTCCGGTTCCCGAAGGCCAGAGTGTCGATACTGGAGGTCACAGCCCCCTCAATCATGTTCTCGATCGGGACGAACCCGACATCCACCACGCCGAACTCCACGGCCTTCAGTACCTGCAACATCGAGTTGAACGGTTGCCTGCGCAACCCGGCCAGATCCTCGCGGGTAACCAGAGCCTCCTCCGTGAAGGTGCCAGCGGGTCCTAGGAAACCCAGGGAACGGGAACTTGTATCACGAGAATAGACCACGGTTCGCGAACTCTACCCCGATTGGTGCTTGCAGACCGGACAAGGTGATGGCAACCCTTTGTAAAATGCTCGGGTCGGTGGAAGGGTACTGATCTACATGTCGGTGGCTGATCGCATCAATAGGTTCCTGGCCGAGCATCCCGGCGTCCCGTTGACTGTTGCGGTCGGGTTTGCCAGTCCTGCCGGGATAGCGTGGCTAGCTCGTAGGACCAGGAACCGGCCCGTGCGGCTGCTGATAGGCGACTGCAAACCTCAGCGCTTTGAACGTTCTAGCCGTGAAGACCGCGACGAAATGTTGCGGTTCTTGGCCAGATCTGATGTGAAAGTCCGTAATTGGTACAGCCGGCAGGGGACGGGAGGGCAGGGGAAAGGGCCCGATGCCCACCTGAAGGTATGGGTGGCTCATGACTCTCCTCGTCCCGCCGCACTGAACGGATCGGCGAATCTGAGTAAACAGGGTCTCTATCACAACGTGGAAGTGGTCACTGCGGTTCCTGACTCAGAGACGAGAGCAGTTGTCCAGGTAGTGGAGGACCTCTTTAACAAGGGCTGGGATGTGAAGGACCGGCTGCGCGGATACATGGATAGCAGTACCTACTCGAAGTCGTCTTCGACAAGCACCGTTAGTAGACGAAACACCCGTAGGCGGAACGTTCCGAGGCGAAGCACCCGTAGGCGGAACGTTCCGAGGCGAAGCACCCGTAGGCGGCCCGTGCGTAGACGTCGAAGCCGGAAAAAGGGGTGCGCCCCGGTTGGGGTGGGGTGTCTGACCTTGGTGGTGGCTTACGTTGCGGTGTCTGTCTTGGTCGGGTTACTGGGCCAAGGATGCGAAAGCGGGTTTGAGACGTTTTCGCCGGCACCGACCCAAGCCACCTTTCCAACCACCCCCACAGCTCCTACCACCGAGGCGGTGGCAACGTTTCGCCAACCTCTCTCCTCCGGATAAGCCGCGGGCCTCAATAGCTCCATTTTCGAGAGACCCGACTAGACGCACCACAAACGAACCATGGTGTCCGCTAAGCGGGGATACCGCGTCAGTCGGTACCGGTACGTAGTTCGGGTTCCGGTGCCGCTGACGGGGGTTCAGGGACAGCTCGGACGACCCCTGGGGTGGGTTGAGGTACCAAGTGAAGATACAAACTGTCGATACGCTGGTCTATCCGGTCGATACGTTGGCCCACTTTGTCGAGGCGCTTATTCATTTGCGCGAAGCCGTCGGTTATGTCTTTACGGCGGCCCTTGTCAAAGTAGATCAGGAGCGTGATTATGGCTCCAAAGAACACAGCAATAACCACGCCGAGTGTTTCAATGAGTGGTAAATCTGCCATTTCGATCTCAGTCGGTACCGGTACGTAGCTCGGGTTCCGGTGGTGTTGCAGGGGGTTCTGGGAGGGCTCGAACGACCCCCGGGGTGGGTTGAGGTACCAAGTGGAGATACAAGCTGTCAATGCGCTGGTTCACCTGGGAAAACCCGGCGTTCGTTGCTCCCTCCAGTTTGTTGATCTCCTTCTTCACTTCCTTGCGCAACCTGGTCATATCTTTACGCCGGGACTTATCGAAGTGGATCAGGAGCGTGATGATCGCTCCGAAGAACACGACGATGACCCCACCGAGTATTTCAATAATTGGTAAATCTGCCATTTCGATCTCAGTCGGTACCGGTACGCAATTCGGGTTCCGGTGGTGTTGCAGGGGGTTCTGGGAGGGCTTGGACGACCCCCGGGGTGGGTTTGGGTACCAAGTGGAGATACAGACTGCTGATGCGCTGGTCTACCCGGTCGATGCGCTGATCTACTAGGTCAATGCGTCGGTTTACCTGGGCGAATCCGGCGCTCATCTCTTTCTTTACCTCCTTGCGCAACCTGGTCATGTCCTTACGACGCGCCTTATCGAAGTAGATCAGGAGAGAGATGATCGCTCCGAAGAAAACGGTGACGACCCCACCGAATATTTCAATGAGTGGTAAATCTGCCATGGGTCTCAGTCGTTTCCGGTACGTAGTTCCGGTTCCGGTGCCGCCGCAGGGGGTTCAGGGACAGCTTGGACAACTCCTGGAGTGGGTTGAGGTACCAAATGGAGGAGAAGGCTGCTGATGCGCTGATCCACCCGGTCAATGCGTTGGTCTACCTTGTCGATTCGCTGGTCTACCTTGTCGATGCGTTGATTTACCCCGTCTATACGTCGGTCCACCTTGTCGATGCGCTTGTTCACCTGCGCAAACCCGGCATTCATTTCTACACTAAGACCCTTTATTTTCTCGTCCATCTCGCTGACCTGGTCTTTTATCCCATTGGCAAAGTAGATCATCAGCGTGAGGATCCCTCCGGAGAACACGACGATGATCACGCCGAGTATTTCTATGAGGTTTGAATCTGCCATTTCGCTCCCTTCCAGTATAGTCGGGTGGTTTAACAGAGGAAGTGTCTACCCGATCGCCTATATGCGCCTCGAATTAATCTTATTATATGTTAACTCTGAAACCAAGATGATGGAATTGGCGGAACTTTTTTAGCGTTCCAAAATTAACTTAGAGGATTTCAGTCCAGGTTTTCAGCGGATCATCACCGCGCCATAAACGAAATCGAGCGGCCCCATACGCCAGATCTGAGCGATGCGAAGTGGCTGGTTAAGGAACATTTGCTCGGGCGGAGGGAGCTTGTCCAAGGAGCGATGGAGATATCGGTACTCGTCCACTGCTCCGATCAAGGCACCTGCCATAGGAGCGACTATTGCCGTACCAAGCCGGTGGACTCGGACGGCTGTCCGGCCTTTCGGTCGAGACAAACCGACCACTCCCAGCACCCCTCCAGGGCGGAGCACCCGGGCGATCTCGGACAAGGTGACGTCCACCGAGTCAAGGTTGCGGAAGACAAAAGCCGAGAAGACCGCGTCGAAGCCGGCATCGTCAAACGGTAGGGCCTCCCCCACTCCGGTCACCCGATCCGGGGTACGGTTGAGCAAGAGCATTTGGTTGACCGGATCAAGCGCTACCACCTTCCGGTCACCGAACAGGTCTAGAGCCGCTCCGGTTCCGGCACCGAGATCGAGTACCCGACCCGGCGGTAGGTGTTCGATCACCGAACGCCGCCAGGCCTGATCCCGTCCCAGAGCCAGCAATCGGTTGATCCGGTCGTAGCGATGGGCAATCTTGGCGAAGATGGCGTCGGGTGAGGAGATCAACCTTCCCTGATCCTGGGCGAAAGGGTTTTCATGGGCCGACGACCGGTCTTCCATGGAACTTAAGATAGATCATGTCCGCTCCCTCGGTGGCTAACCTGGGGCTTCCTCCACCCTTGCCGGCTCCTCAAATACGGTTGAAGCAAGGGTAAAAAGCCGATTGGAAAGGGAACCGGAATGAGAAGTGACGAGGTTGACTACCGGATTTCGGGTGACGATCTGCAGTTCGTAGAGGTGGATCTTGATCCGGGGGAAATAGTGATCGCAGAATCCGGTGCGATGATGTTTATGGAGGAAGGTATTTCCTTCGAGGTGAAACTGGGTGACGGTTCGGAACCCAACCAAAGCACCTGGGGTAAGCTCAAATCGGCCGGTAAGCGGGCAATATCCGGCGAATCGATATTCCTCGGTCATTACACCAACCAGGGGTCGGGCAGGCGGACGGTTGCCTTCGCGGCCTCATATCCGGGCAAGATTGTGGCGCTTGACCTCGGCCAACTCGGAGGACGAATCCGAGCCCAAAAGGAGGCCTTTCTCTGTGCCGCCCGAGGTACCAAACTGGATATCAGCTTGAACCGCAAGCTGGGTGCCGGGTTCTTTGGTGGGGAAGGTTTTATCCTCCAGGACATCTCCGGCGATGGAATGGCCTTCCTCCACGCCGGCGGAACCATTGTCGAAAAGCGGCTGGTCGGTGAGACGCTACGGATCGACACCGGATGCGTGGTGGCGTTCGAACCGCAGGTTGAGTTCTCGATCGAGCGGGCGGGTAGAGCCTCCAGCATGCTGTTCGGCGGGGAAGGGCTGTTTCTGGCCACCCTATCCGGTACCGGTCGGGTCTGGCTGCAGTCGCTGCCGTTCAACAAACTGGTCGATCAGGTCATCAGCCGGATCCCGTCACCCACCGAAGGCGGATAGCGCGGCAAGGTTCCGTTCCCACCAATATTTAGCCTTCCCGATAAGGGTTGAGCCGGTAACCTGAGCCTTTCATAAACGCAATGGAAGATTCAGGTCCGATGGAACGATCCCAACACCGATCCCAGGTCGGGGCCGAGTCGCGGCCTGGAGAGGATCAGATAGGCCTGGAGGCGATCATGTCCCGGGCCGGGAGCGAGAACTTTCCGGTAGCGCTGCGCCTGCTTCCATCTTCTATCCGGGGTCATCTTCAAGCTATCTACGGTTACGCCCGACTGGTCGACAACCTGGGCGACGAATACCGAGGTGATCGCGCTCAGGTCTTGGACTGGCTGGAAGGTCAGCTGGATCTTCTCTTTGCCGGTGCGCCGGATCATCCCATCTTTCGGCGGCTCTCCCCCGCAGTAGAAACCTTCGGTCTGTCAAGGACTTCCTTCGACCGTCTGCTGGAGGCCAACCGGATGGATCAGGTCAAAACCCGCTACTCCGACTGGGATGATCTGATGGGCTATTGCAAACTCTCTGCCAACCCGGTCGGACGGTTGGTGCTGGCGGTGTTTGAAGCAGATACCCCCCGGCGGGTCGCCGCCTCGGATTCGGTATGTAGCGGGCTTCAAGTTCTAGAACACCTTCAAGATATCGGTGAGGACGCCCGAGCCGGTCGGATATATATCCCCGCCTCCTATATGGACAGATACAGCTGCACCGTGGAGGATCTTCTGGCCCCTGAGGCCGGACCGGATCTGCGCCGGATGGTGGCTTCTCTGGCCGAACGAACCGTGGGCCTACTCGAACCTGGGAAGCCGTTGGTCAGATCGCTAAGCGGCTGGTACAGGGTGGCGATCGGCGGATACGTAGCGGGTGGTCTGGCCGGCCTTGACGCCCTGGCCGCCGCCAAATACGAAGTGTTGGGAGGTCTCCGGCAGGCGGGCCGGATCAGACAGATCAGACGCTTCCTTCCCTTGTATGTGGGCGGGATTATTAAGCGGGAAAGGTGGGAGGAATGATCTCTTCCGAGACCGCCTATCGTCACTGTGAACAGGTCACCTGGTCGGAAGCCCGCAACTTCGCATACGGTATTCGACTCCTTCCCCGGCCCAAGCGTCAGGCTATGGCGGCCCTCTACGCCATGGCCCGCCGCATCGACGATATCGGTGACGGCGGCTGGCCACAGGATCGGAAACTGGCCGCCCTGGACGATCTTCATTCGGTTATCGAAACGCTGTCCCAAGGGCGGGTAGCCGACCCGGAAGATCCGGTACTGATCGCCCTTGCCCACGCAGCCGAGACCTATCCGATTCCGGTATCTGCACTGCACGAGATCGTGGAGGGCTGCGAACAGGACGTGGCCGGCACCACCTACCTGACCATGGAGGACACGGTGAACTATTGCCGTCTGGTAGCCGGATCGGTGGGCCGTCTCTCTTTAGGTATCTTCGGTGTCAAAACCGACCGCCCTGATCTTGATCGACCAACCGAAACCCCTCGCATGGCCGACGACCTGGGAGTGGCCCTACAGCTGACCAACATGCTCCGTGACCTGGTGGAAGATCATCGGATGGGTCGCATCTATCTACCGGAGCAGATCCGAGACCGTTTCGGGATCGATAAAGGCCAATGGTCGCCGCCCGAGCAGGTGGGTGCGCTGGTCGAATATGTGGCGGAACAGGCTTTGGGTTGGTTCGGCCGGGGCTTGGAGTTACTGGGCTATCTGGATCATCGCAGCCGGGCCTGCACCGCCGCCATGGCCGGCATATATCGCCGGTTGCTTCGGCGGATTATCAGCCAACCCACCCGCCCGCTCACCGAACGGGTCAGCCTTCCGGTCTGGGAGAAAGGGCTGGTAGCGGTACGAAGCGTGTCCGGCCTGGGTCCGTGAGCGACCGGGCCACCCGGGTGGTGGTGGTCGGCGGCGGTCTGGCCGGTTTGTCAGCCGGCCTAGAAGCCCTTGACCAGGGGGCAGCGGTAACTTTGCTGGAAAGGCGTCCTCGTCTGGGGGGTGCTACCTGGTCGTTTCGCCGTAAAGGGATCTGGTTCGACAACGGTCAGCACGTTTTCCTTCGATGCTGCACCGCCTACCTGAGGTTTCTGAAACGGATCGGTTCCTCCGACCAGGTTTACCTGCAACCTCGGTTGGACATTCCGGTACTAAGTCCGGACGGAAGGGCAGGCTCGATCCGCCGTACCCCCGGCCCGGCCCCCCTTCATCTGGCACCCTCTCTTCTTACCTACCCACATCTCAACTTATACCAGAGACTTAAGGTTTTGCGAGCGGGGTGGGCTTTGCAGCGCCTTGATCCGACCGACCCGGAACTGGATGAGACCCGTTTCGGGGATTGGCTTTCTGAACACGGTCAGGGCCGGCGGGCGGTAGAGACATTCTGGAACCTGGTGGTACTACCTACCGTCAACGTCACCGCCGAGGAAGCCTCCCTGAAACTGGCTGCCAAGGTGTTCGTTACCGGCCTTTTGACCGAGGCTCCGGCTGCTGACGTGGGCTGGGCGACCGTCCCTTTATCCGTTCTGCACGGTGATGCGGCCAGGCGGGCTCTCGAAGCCGACGGTGCACGGGTGAGTACCGGTGTCCGGGTGACTGCGGTTCAACCCGATATAGAAGGAGGGTTTCAGGTTCGGCTAGAAGATGAAACCATCGGGGCGGACGCGGTGGTGATAGCGGTCCCCCATGATGCTGTGGGTTCACTTCTGCCCTCGGGAAGTGTCGAAGGCCAGGATCGGTTGGAGGAGCTGGGCGTTTCCCCGATCGTCAACGTCCATCTCGTATACGACCGTCCGGTAACCAACCTGAGGATGTTCGCCACCGTGGGAAGCGATGCCCAATATGTGTTCGACCGAACCGAAGGGGCGGACATACGGGACGGACGCCAGTGTCTGTCCGTCTCCCTGTCGGCGGCGGAACGCTTCATCGGTTGGAGCCCGGTGGATTTGATCAGCCATTTCACCGCCGAGCTGGAACGACTGTTGCCTGCAGCCACCCAGGCCCGGATTACCGACTCGATAGTCACCAGGGAGCCTTCGGCCACCTTCAACGGAGTACCCGGCACCCATCACCTACGGGCGGGAACCCGATGTGCTGTTCCGGGGGTGTACCTGGCCGGTGCCTGGTGCGACACAGGTTGGCCGGCCACGATGGAGGGAGCGGTGCGTAGCGGCACCGAGGCAGGGAGACAGGCGGCTCTGGTCGGCTACCGTTAAGCCAATGAATCCTCGGGTTCCGGCAGCGTTAGAGCGGACCCGGCTCCTGGTAGGGCCGGCTCTGGAAGCAGCGGTAAATCGGCTTTCGCCGCGCATCCGCCGTCCCGGGCGCTATCACTTCGGATGGGCGGACCAAAGGGGTGAAACCGTCCCCGGCGGCGGTCACGGCAAGGGGGTGCGTCCCACCTTGGCGCTGCTATCGGCAGAAGCGGTCGGAGCCCCTCCTGAAGTTGGTCTTCCAGGTGCTGTGGCGGTGGAGCTAGTGCACAATTTCTCGTTGGTGCACGATGACATCATCGACGATGACCCGGAACGAAGGCATCGAGCCACGGTGTGGAAGGTGTTCGGGACCGGTGACGCCATCGTGGTCGGGGACGCGCTGATGTTGCTGGCAATGGAGGTGCTGCTGGATGAAAGTACCCCGGAACGCACCTCTGCCGCCGCCGAGCTGGTAAGGGCAACCGCCGATATGATCGCCGGCCAATACCTGGACATGACCTTTGACCGTTCCGGCTCGGTAGATGTTGAACAATGCTGGGAGATGGTGTCGCTCAAGACCGGCGCTCTGCTCACCTACGCCTGCGGGGTGGGGGCAATGCTGGCCGGGGCTCCGACCGACACGGTGAGGTTACTGGGCCGATTCGGAGATCATCTGGGACGGGCCTTCCAGGCGGTAGACGACCTGCTGGGGATATGGGGTGATCCGGCGGTTACCGGCAAACCGGTCGGCAACGACCTGCGCAATAGGAAGCGTTCTATCCCGGTGATCGTAGCCCTACATTCCGGTACGCCGGCGGGTGACCGGTTGGAGAAACTGTATGCCCAGGACCGCCTGGACGATGCCGACCTCGCCCGAGCCGCAGACCTGGTTGAAGAAGCCGGAGGACGGGAAGCCTGCCTGTTTGCCGCCCGGGAGGATATGGATAAGGCTGCGGAGGCGCTTTCCCAAGCGGGGATCGAAGCCCGGGTCGAAGAGGAGCTGATGGATCTGGCCGAGTTCGTGGTGAACCGGCAATACTGAACTGCCAGGATTGGATTTAGCAGGGGCTTTATCGGCGAAGGGAGGTTCCCGAGCTAATCCTTTTCCAGGTCGAGCGAGGCCGAGTTCATGCAGTAGCGCCTACCGGTGGGCTGGGGACCGTCCGGGAAGACGTGTCCCAGATGGGTGTCGCAGTTGCTGCAAACCACCTCGGTGCGAACCATTCCGTAGCTGTAATCCTCGTGTTCCTCGACCGGAGCCCCGTCGATCGCCTCGTAGAAGCTGGGCCATCCGGTTCCCGAGTCGTATTTGGTGTCGCTGGAGAACAGCGGAACCCCGCATCCAACGCACAGGTAAGTGCCGTCTTCCTTGGTATTCCAATACTCTCCGCTGAAGGGCCGCTCGGTGCCGGCTTCACGGGCTACGTAATACTGCATTGGGGTGAGCTTTTCCCGCCATTCTTCTTCGGTTTGCGGGACAGATGTCTTATGGTCTTCCTTAGAGCCGGTGGTCATTATGATTCCCGATCCTTCCCCTTCTGTCGGACGAGTATTCTTATGCCCGATCACCTGACATAACCGTCCCGACGATTCTAACATTTAACCTATGGATACCGAACCCACTGAACACACAGAACCCGCCTCCGCCGACACCCCCTTGGGGGAAGGCTCACCGGACACGCCCGCGACTTCGGGCGGATCCACCTACTCTCGACGCTGGTATTTCGTCGCCGGATTGGTGGCCTCCGGGTTTTCGCTGGCCCTTACCGAGCTGATAGCCGGCCTCTACCTTTCGGCACCGTCCATGGTGGTGACCATCGGCCAAAGATTTATCGACATCACCCCCGCCGCCCTCAAGGATTGGGCGATAGCCGTTTTCGGCACCAACGATAAGGCGGCGCTGATCGGCGGGATCGTGGTGGTAACCATCCTGATCGGAGGCCTTTTAGGTGTGGTGTCTCAGGACCGGCTGCTCTGGGCTTCGGCCGGATTTGTCGCTTTCGGGGCACTCGGTTTCGTTCTTGGCCTCACCGACCCGCTCGCTACCACCGGTGCCACCTTTATGGCGGCCGCCTCGGCACCTATATCGGGTATTGCGGTGCTGTCCTATCTCCGCTACCTGCTCCAACAGCCCGACTCCGCCTCTGATGCCGATCTACCCGAGCGCTTCGCCGAATCCCGGCGGGCGTTCGTGACCGCCTCGGGTGCGGCGGTGGCCCTATCCCTGGGACAGGTCGTGGTCGGTCGACTCTCGGCCGGACGGACCCAGGAAGCGGTTGCCGCCCGCGACCAGGTCACCCTGCCTACGGTCGGTACCTCACCTTCGACCACTACCTCGGCCACCACCACTCCTAACACTGTGGCTACCACCTCCGCCGCCCAGGAGCAAGCGGCCGCCTCTTCCACCACTACCACCTCCGAACCGGTTGCCTCTACGATGGCCGAAGAACCGGTGGTACGTGCCGTTGCCGATCCCACCTCGGCCCAGATTGCTCCGGTCGAAGGAGTTTCGGAGTTGGTCACCCCCAATGACAGCTTCTACCGGATCGACACCGCCCTGACCATTCCCCGTGTGCAGCTGGATACCTGGCAGCTGCGGTTTACCGGGCTGGTGGATGCGCCGTTCTCTCTGACCTATGACGAGCTGCTGGCCTTGCCGATGGTGGAGAGGTTCATCACCATCTGCTGCGTTTCCAACCAGGTCGGAGGCGAGCTGATCGGCAACGCCAAATGGCTGGGGGTTCCGCTTAAGGACCTGCTGGAACGGGCCGGGGTTCAGCCGGAAGGTACCCAACTCATCGGACGTTCGGTAGATGGTTTCACGGTGGGTTTCCCCACCAGCGCCGCCTTTGACGGAAGAGAGGCGTTGCTGGCGGTGGGGATGAACGGAGAACCGCTTCCTCTCAAGCACGGTTTTCCTGCCCGCCTGGTCGTTTCCGGCCTGTATGGGTTTGTTTCGGCGACCAAATGGCTGTCCGAAATCGAGTTCGCCCGCTGGGAGGACTTCAACGCCTATTGGATCCCCAGAGGCTGGTCCAAGGAGGCCCCGATCAAAACCCACTCCCGGATCGACACCCCTCGGCCGGGCGAAATCGCCGCCGGCCCGCAAGCCATCGCCGGGGTGGCCTGGTCGCAGAACCGAGGGATCGATCGGGTTGAGATTCAGGTAAACGAAGAACCTTGGATGGAGGCCACGCTGCCGGAAGAACTATCCATCGACACCTGGCGGCAATGGTATGTGGAGTATGACTTCGCTCCGGGGCCCTATGCCATTGCGGTTCGAGCCACCGACCGAACCGGTTACACCCAGACCTCCGAAATTGTCTCGCCTCGACCAGATGGTGCCACCGGCTACCACATCGTGGGCGTTAGAGCCGTTTAAACCCTTCCTCAACCACCTCGCCTTCGAGCGGCCCCAAAAGTGGTGGGTTGGTGTATCGGCGGTGGTGAAAACGAAAGGTTAGCTGGTCAGGGAGGCCAGGTAGTCGTCCGGGATGTCGAAGTTGCCGTACACTCCCTGCACGTCGGCCAGGTCATCAAGCGTGTCAACCAGGCGCAGTACCTTGGAGGCACCGGAACGGTCCAAGATGATGGTGGATGAAGGAAGCTGGGTTACCTCGGCAGTTTGTACCACCAGATCGGTGTCGGAGAAGGCTTCTTTAACACCTCTGAAGTCGGCAGGATCGGTTATCACCTCGAACTGGTCTCCGCTGGGTCGGACATCCTCGGCACCCGACTCCAGGGCGATCGACCATATTTCATCTTCATCACCTTCGACTAGAAGGTAACCCTTCTGGTCGAACAGGTAGGCGACCGATCCTGGTTCTCCGAGGTTCCCTCCGTTACGGGTGAAGGCCGAACGTATGTCGGAGGCGGCCCGGTTCCGGTTGTCGGTGAGGGCCTGCACCAGCAGGGCCACCCCGCCGGGAGCGTACCCTTCGTAGACTACGGTGTCGAGGCGCTCGCCGACCAACTCTCCGGTGCCTCGTTTAATCGCCCTTTCGATGTTGTCCTTGGGGACAGAGGCGGATTTGGCCTTGTCTATGGCGGTGGACAACACCGCATTGGCGGCCGGGTCTCCCCCACCCTGACGGGCGGCCGCCTCGATGGCCCTACATAGCTTGGCAAACAGGTTGCTGCGGGCGGCGTCCTGACGGCCCTTGCGATGCTTGATGTTCGCCCATTTGGAATGCCCTGCCATTTCACTGCTCCTGGATCAGGTTGATAAGCATTTTATGAAGCCTTAGATCGTCGGTGAGCTCGGGATGGAAGGCGCAGGCCAGAATATGCTCCTTTCCGACCAGTACCGGCCGGCCGTTATGTCTCGCCAGAACCTCTATGTCGGGAGATATCTCGTCCACCAGAGGAGCCCGGATAAACACCGCCTGGAGAGGGCTATCCCAGCCTTGAACATCCAACCGGCATTCGAAGGATTCGTTCTGCCTGCCAAAGGCGTTACGTTCCACCACCATATCAAGGACTCCCAACAGAGGTTGGGTGCCTTCGGTTACGGCAGAGGCCAGGAAGATCATCCCGGCGCAGGTTCCCAAGGCGGGAAGCCCGGATTCGATCCGGCTGCGTAGCGGTTCGATCAGGTCGTATAGGTCGGCCAGCCGCCCGATGGTGGTGGACTCCCCTCCCGGGATGATCAGGGCTTCCACCGATTCCAGGTCGGTCCGGGTTCGTACCTCAGTCGGTTCGGCACCGGCGGCCTGGATCATCCGTGAGTGTTCCCGGAAGTCTCCTTGGAGGGCGAGCACCCCTACCCTGGGCGCAGCCCTTTCGGACACTTTTTACCAGCCCCGCTCCTGCATCCTCTGGCCGGCCGGGATCTCGTCGATTTCGATTCCGACCATGGCCTCACCGAGGTTGCGGGACACTTTGGCCAGGATCTGCGGGTTTTCGTAGAAGGTGGTGGCTTCGACGATCGCCCGGGCCCGGGTGGCCGGGTCACCGCTTTTGAAGATTCCCGATCCGACGAAGATGCCGTCGCAACCCAGCTGCATCATCAGGGCGGCGTCGGCGGGGGTGGCGATACCTCCGGCGGCAAAGTTAACCACCGGAAGGTGACCTTTGGCGGCGATTTCCCGGAGCAGGTCGATCGGGGCCGCCCAGTCGCGGGCCAAAGCCATGATCTGGTCTTCGCCCGCGCAGATGGTCTTGGCTATCTGATTGTTCATCTTGCGCATATGGGTTACCGCTTCGACCACGTTGCCGGTTCCAGGTTCGCCTTTGGTGCGGATCATGGCCGCCCCTTCTGCGATTCGGCGGAGGGCTTCACCCAGGTCACGAGCACCGCATACAAAGGGGGTGGTGAAGGCCCACTTGTCAATGTGGTGGTTGTTGTCGACCGGGGTGAGAACCTCGGATTCGTCTATGTAATCCACCCCGAGGCCTTGGAGCACCTGAGCCTCCACGAAATGGCCGATCCGGGCCTTGGCCATCACCGGAATCGACACCGCCTCAATGATTTCTTCCACCTTGGCGGGGTCGGCCATCCGGGCTACTCCCCCATGAGCACGGATGTCGGCCGGTACCCGTTCCAGCGCCATGACCGCCACCGCCCCGGCTTCCTGGGCAATAAGGGCTTGCTCGGCGTTGACCACGTCCATGATCACGCCCCCTTTGAGCATTTCGGCCAAACCCCTCTTCACCCGGGTGGTGCCGGTCGCTACTTTATTGGCACCCTGATTCATAGCTATTTCTCCCTTTCAACGGTACCAGATGTCTGCAAGATATTTTACCTGATAGAGGATCACAGCCGAGCCCCACCTGATCAAATAACCACCGGAAACGGATCTTCCCTCCATCAACCCACCGAACTCCCGTAGAATAAGCAAGGTATTTGACCATCTGACTGTAAGCCATGATCGATCAGCCTTTGATTAAAAGTATCCGGCCCCAGGGCTTGCTTTCCTTCGGTCCTGAGACACCCTCATTGGCGTCGGGCAAATTGAATGTACTGGTCGGACTCTCCCCCATTTCCGCCGCTTTATAGAGACGATGGAAGCCAGGCTGAAGGTACCCTGATTCAGACCTCTCCCGATCTCAGTAGCTTCCAGGTCGGAACTGTGTTTGGCCCTCGACCGGTTTCAACACAGGTCTAGAAGAAGTTGCCTCGACACTAAACAAGACCTCTCCCTCAAAAGCCCCTGCCCCTCCCACACACCTTTGATTATTCCTCCCCAACCTAAGGTTTGATAACGATTATCATTATCGTAGAAAAGGGAGGTCGAAAGGGTGCGAGAACAGCGATATTCGGATGACGGCTTTGTGGAGGGCGCATTTTCTATCCGCCGAACGCCCGGGGCGCTTCCGCCCACCTCGTTGGCAGTGGCCGCTTGGTTGGTGCTGGTCGGACTGCTCGTGGCGTGCGGGGGAATCGAGTCTGCCGAGATTGCTGTGAGCGAGGTCGAGGCTGTCGAAACCGCTGCACCGGTGCCTGAATCAACTGTTCCCCCGGTTACGAATCCTGATTCCTCCTCCGAGCCAGACCCCTTCTCCTCCGAGCCGGGTTCGTCAACTTCTATCGGACCGGCCCGGACTACTACCGCGCACGATTTTTTCGCTCCCGTATCCGAGGCACAGCCCGAAAACGGGCCTGAAGTTTTACCGTTGCCTGCGGCGGTGCCGTTGGAGGATCGGTCCGATGGTGGCCCCGCGTCTGCGTTAAATAATGACCAGGATCCGCCCCGGCCGCAGGTACTGCATGCCCATTTGGATGGCGACAATGCGGTGATCATCAGCGGCCTTGATGAAGCGGATACGGCTCAAGTTGACGCGGTTCAGCGTAATGAGGTCGTATCACCGGGCCCGACACCGTCAAAGGGAACCATGTTCACCTGGCATGACGGCGACCGCTTGGCTTCTATCTGGCAGGACACACAGCTGGTGGTGTCCGATGTCATTACGGAAGGTGGTTGGGATGATCCATCCGGACCGGTTTTCTGGTCGGATTCGGACCAGCTGATGGCCCTTCCGGGAGGAGTGGTGCTGGTGCTCGACCCGACCTGGAACACGACAGCCGTAGAAGCGTTCCTGAGTTCCAACAACATCGATCCTTCCGATGCCGAGGCATTCGAAGGGCTCCCCAATTGGTTCTTGGTAGAGACCGCCCCCGGTTTCCCTTCGCTGCAGTTGGCGAACGCGCTGGCCGGCCAAGGCGGGGTGGTCATCTCCAGTCCTAATTGGTGGATAGAAGGGCTGATCGAATAGGACAGTCAAGTTTTAGATCGCCGGGGAACAGATGAATAGGTTCTCCCTTTGGTGGCGCGGCGGCCCGGCAGCGTTGTCGGCTATCGCCGTATGGTCCCTGGCGCTGACGTTAGGGTCACCGTCGGTTGCGCAGTCTCTCGGGGTACCGACGGTGCAGCAGGTGGTGGCGGGTGAGGGTTCGTTGACGATTGTCTGGGTGCCTCCTGCGAACGACGCGGGGATTGTGGGCTACGACGTTCGTTACATCAACTCGAATGTCACCGACAAGAGCGACGATACCGCCTGGACCGAGGTGGCCGATGTTTGGAAGGAGGGGAACCTGATCGCGGTTATAGAGGGATTGACCAACGGAACTTCATATGATGTGGCGATCCGGGCCCGCACCTCTTCTTTGACAAGTAATTGGTCGGCTGCCATCTCAGGCACCCCGGCCGATCCCGGTTCTACGGTTTCCACCGCGTCGACGATTTACAGTGATATCCCTCTGCAAGCCGAGTTGAGCTCGGGGTCGGATGTCGATTTCTACACCTTCACAGTCGTTTCAGAGTCGGAGTACATCATCTGGACGACCGGAGAAACCGACACGTTCGGGGAATTGACCATGAGTGACGGGACCAGCCATACCCCATTTCCGATTGCCAACAACGACCGAGGGTTTGAACCGGAATCCAACAACTTCATGATATTCGGAACTGTTACTCCCGGCACCTATTACTTCAAGGTTACAAAAGGCCCTGATCGGCAGCAGGGTATCGGGCCTTATATCATACATCTTCATCTTTCGGAGGATACAACCGGTCGTTCTGATGCTATGCCTGTGACTTTAAACAGCAGGACCCCCGGGGTAGTGGATAGCGGCGTAGGTCTTTTATTGGGTCCGGATACTGATTTCTCACAGGATCGCGACTTTTATAGACTAGATATTTCTACCGAAACTTCTATATCTGTGCATGTCGACACATATATTATAATGGTTGCTGAAATCCTCGATTCAAACGGAAAAGTAGTTGTACCGAACCAACCAGGCTATTTGCGACAACCTGGTAAATATTTACTACCCTCCGAAGACATCCACCAATTCGCACTTCATGCGTCGCTCTCTGCAGGAACCTACTACATACGGCTCGCATCGGATTTTATCACGGTGAGTAATCCCTACGGCCCTGATTTAAGGATTCCACACGATGCGCCCTATTTCCTGCATGTAAATGAGTCACCGGTGCCGGCTGCCACCCTGTCCAAAGCGGTAGACCTGCCTATAAATACTGTGGCGGGGGGAACCGCCGCTCAGGATTCGGACTCGATTTATCGCCTGATACTGGCGGAGGGGATGCCGATTGAGCTGAGCGGTAGCAGCAGAACCGATGAGATGTCGGTCGAACTATTAGACCAGGCCGGTAACCCACTGGATATCGGCGTATACAAGGACCATCACGAAGAGGGCCTGACAACTGTACATAGCTTTTTGGTAAGAGAAGTGCTGGATGCCGGAACGTATTATCTCAACGTCAGGTTCAAAAATCCGGGTAGTAAGGGCCGGTTTTTGACCCTACTGCTCCCGAATTACCAATACCTCAGACAGCAGCAGGAGTGCCCACCGGGACAGCTCGGGGTGGATGATCACCTGCACGGTTGCCAGTGGCACCTACGCAATACCGGACAGCTGGGCGGTGTGTCAGGGGAGGACATCAATCTGGGCGACGCCTGGACAACCACCCAGGGAGCCGGAATCAACGTGGTGGTTGTCGATGAGGGTATCGACTACCTCCACGTCGACCTGAGGGACAATTTTGACCCGGACACCAGCGGCAGCGCGTTCGGGGACCAGGCGGACCTCCTGGCGAGAGAACACTCCGGTCATGGCACCGCGGTGGCCGGGATCATCGGGGCTCGGGACAACGGGGTGGGTGTGGTTGGCGTGGCACCTCGGGCGACCATCTCCGCCTTTCAGATTTTCGATCAACGTAACCTACCGACCGACCTGGCCGGGCTGATCAAGGCGTTCTCGCTCAGTGACACGGAGGTTTCAATCCGTAACCACAGTTGGGCACCGGATACGCTCGAACCTAATGGGGTTTTGGAAACGACATTAGAAATGGCGCTGGAGGACTCCAGAACCAACGGTGATGGGGGCAAAGGAACATTGCAGATTCAGGCGGCCGGGAACGAAGGCCAAGAGGGGGGCTATACCACCCACAACCGTTTTCTGAACAATCGGGGTGTGGCGGCGGTATGCGGCGTTGACGACCAGGGCAATCATTACATCCACTCGACCCCGGGTTCGAATCTTTGGGTGTGCGCACCCACCTTTGGCGCGGGACGCCCGGGAATTGCCACTACCGAAGCCGAAAACCGCTACCGGATGGATTTCGGCGGCACCAGCGCTTCGGCACCGATGGTTTCGGGGGTGGCTGCTTTGGTGAGAGCCGCCAATCGGGAACTGACGTGGCGAGACACCAAGCTGATTCTGTCCGACTCGACGCGGGTGGTGAGCGACGGAGACAGCAGCTGGGCGGACGGTGCAGCGAAATACAGTGACCCGTCAGAGATATATCGTTACAGTCACCTGTTCGGGTTCGGGGTGGTGGACGCCGACCGGGCGGTGAAGTTAGCACAA
The DNA here is from genome assembly GCA_009841075.1 of Acidimicrobiia bacterium. Lineage (GTDB taxonomy): Bacteria > Actinomycetota > Acidimicrobiia > Spongiisociales > Spongiisociaceae > Spongiisocius. Next base: position 56,803 of record VXMP01000088.1, read on the forward strand.
AACTGGACTCTCCTTCCGGACGAGATGTCGGTGTCGGCCACCCAGAGCACTGGGGTCATGGTGGTCGACTTCCAGCCCAACGCGGCGGAGAGTTCGGTTGATGTCCAAGGGGCGGTCTCGTTTATTGAGCATGTCGAGGTCACAATGGATGTCGCGACGGATGATTTCCGTGACCTGGACATCGAGCTGGTATCACCATCCGGAAAGATTTCGAAACTGAGCGTCCCCCACCAATGCGACCCGTTCTACGGAGACAATTGTGACGTTGATGGACAAGTGGTGATGAGTTCCACCCGTCATCTAGGCGAGAACTCAAAGGGCACCTGGACGCTTCGAATCATCTACGACGGCTTCCCTTTCGGCAGAACAACCATGGTGACCTCTTGGGGGTTGACGATATACGGTCACACCAAAGCTCAAGTAGTGGTACCGGCCGGGGTTTGGGTTCCAGAGGAGGAGGGGTCGGCAAGCATTGATTTGAAGGGTGATCCCCTGCTAGAGGTGTCGTTGACAGCCGCTTTCGCAGATGGCACGGCGGTGGGCGGATCAGATTGCTCAACGGATAGCCCCGACTTTGACAACGACTCACCGGCAACGCAAACGCTCACGGCGGGGACGAGCGCGCATTCGCTGAGCGTGATCTCGGTGTGTTCGGACACCTCCGGTGAAGGCGATGAGACCTTCACGGTGACTTTGACCGCTTCTCCGGGGGTGTTCGACACCTCCGAACCTCATTGTTCTTCCCCGACTAGCTGCACCGTGACCGTGCACATAATCGACGATGATGAGGTGGTGCCGGTGCCGACCGATTGGGGGCTGGTCCCGTCGAATCTGAACGCCGGTGACAGGTTCCGGTTGCTGTTCAAGACCTCAACCACCCGGGACGCGACCGCGACGGGGATCGGCGTCTATGACAGTTTTGTGCGGGCGGCGGCTTCGGCATCGGGGGCGCATAACGATCTGAAGGCCTACGCCGATCGCTTCAAGGTATTCGGCTCCACCGAGGCGGTGTCGGCTCGGGTGCACAACGCGCTTTGGAACGGCACCGGATGGGTGGACAGGTCCACGAGCATTTCTTCCTCGGGTGTTCCCATCTACTGGCCGACCGGCGAAAAATACGCGGACAACTACTACGAGCTGTGCGATTTCGGAAGCCTCTCCGACTCGGAGAAGACTGCATTGGAGAACGGGTTCCATTATGGAAATATCCGCTCGGAGTCAGGTGCCTCGGAGACGACCGACCGGGAGCCGTTCACCGGAACCGGCCAGTCGTGCGAAACCCTCGACAACCTCTATCTGGGGGCGTCACCCGATGTTAGGCACGGAGCGGCCGGAGCGGCCACGGAGGGTGACAACGCCTGGGATGTCTCGCCCTGGTCCGAGGGAAGCAAACCGGGCAGTGAATCGGGGCCGTTCTACGCCCTGTCGCCGGTGTTCGAGGTGAGCTCCGCCCCCACGGTGGATCTAGTGGTGACGCCTACCGAAGTGGCCGAAGGTGGCTCGGTGACGCTCAGCGCCACCATCAGTACGACGCAGTCCGTCATGCTCTCCATCCCACTCAGCTATACCGATGGCACCGCAACGGAAGGCTCGGACTATTCCCCGGGCGGAGGCGTCGGTTTCCTTCCTAACATGATGAATTCGTCAAACACCACTTTGAACACAACCGATGACAACGTGTACGAGAAGAACGAGACGTTCACTATCTCACTGGGTACGCTGCCGTCCACGCCCACGTTGCAGCCGGGCGCTACCTCGTCGGTGGAGGTGACGATCACGGACGAGGCGGACCGACCGCAGATGAGCATCGCCTGGACCAAGAGTGCTGTCACGGTCGAGGAGGGCAAGGAAGCGTCGTTTACCATCACCGCCGACCGAGCTTCTTCGTTCGATCAGGCCATCACGGTGAGCACCGGGGAAGCGAGCAGCCCTCCCAGCGCCGCAAGCGGCTTCGATTACACCGCCTTAAGCGGTACGACCATAACCTTGCCCGCCGGTGCCCTGACCGCGACGGGTGCGATCAGGGTCACCAAAGATCGCCTCGACGAGAGTACCCGCGAGAAGTTCCGGGTTGAGCTCGACGCCCCCTCCGCTACCGCCGACTACACCATCCACTCGGTCGACTACCGGTCCGCCGACCTAAGCATCATCGACCAGAACCCTACGAATATTTCTCTGTCGGTACAGGGAGGCGCGGCGGCCATCGCAGAGGAGGGCGGGACGAAGGAGTTCACCGTTGGAATCAGCCGAGCCCTGGAAGGGTCGGAGTCGCTGACCGTTACTCTTAATCTGGCAGGTACGGCGGAGGCGGGTACGGACTATGCACTATCCGCCGCATGTACCGGGGGCGTGGTCTGCGATCTGACCACGAATCCGGCCAACCCGACCATTACCTTCAGTTCGGGGGGACCCACCGAGGTATCCGTCACCCTGACCGCCCTACAGGACACCATCGACGAAGGTACGCACGAGACGGTCATCGTGGGCTTGGCGACCCCGAGCGCCAGCGACTGGTCGAACCTGGACGGAGGTGCCGCGCACCTGGTTCGCCCCACCACCTTCGCTCTCACCGACGACGACGCGCCCCAATCCCTGGAGATGCCGACGGTGCGACATGTAGTTGAGGGCGAGCAGTCGTTGACGGTCGCCTGGGACCCTCCATCGGGTGCTTCGGAAATTATCGGCTATGACGTCCGATACATCCTGTCGAGCTCCACGAGCAAGAACGACCCCGACTCCTGGACGGAGCTGGCCGACGTTTGGTCGTCGGAAAGGCGGGCCGCTCCCTTTCTGAGGGGAGGCCTGACTGCGGTAGTAGAGGAGTTGGAAAACGGGACTTCATATGATGTGGCGGTTCGGGCGCGTACTACCTCGTTGACCAGTGGTTGGTCTGCGGCGGTGGCGGGCACTCCTGCCGAACCCGGGTCTACGGTGACCACCGCCTCGACGGTTTACAGTGATGTGCCCGTGCAGGCCGAATTGAGTTCGACCAGGGACGTCGATTTCTACACGTTCACGGTTAATTCGACTTCGGATTACATCATCTGGTCCACCGGGGACACCGACACGGTAGGGGAAATAACTCTCAGTGACGGCACCAGCCGCACACCCCCGTTACGACACAACAACGCGAATCTAATAGAAATCGGCCTCCACAACTTCGCCATGATCGGTACGTTCACACCTGGTACGTATTATGTCAAGGTCACCTCGGGCACTTTCTCTCGTAGCCCCACCCATCTATGGCGGGGGACGGGCACCTACACCCTTCACATTCATCTGTCGGAAGACACGACCGGTCTTTCCGATGCCCCAACGGTTACGGTCGGCAGTAGGACCACCGCACTGATGAACTCGACCTTCGATTCCGTTATCCATCCTGATAGTGACTTCTTCAAGCTGGTTCTCCCCACAGCCACCACCATTTCCGCCCATGTTGAATTGCCCACGTCCGACATGGTCGGTCAGATACTTGATTCTTCGGGAAACCTGGTCACGCCCAGTCGACCCGGCTATCTGGAGCCTTTTGGAACGCAAGCTGTTTTCCATACCGCGTTAGATGCGGGAACGTACTACATCCAGATGGGAATGGGCGATCGGGTTCGGGATGAACCCTACTTCCTTTATGTGAATGAGTCACCAGGGGCGGCGGCTGCTACCCGTGCCGAGGCGGTGAATCTGCCGCAGCATACGGTGGCGGCCGGTACCGCCCAACAGGATGCTGACTCGCTCTATCGGGTCGTTCTGGCTGAGGAAACCATGATCGAGCTAAGGGGGAGCAGCATGGTCGACGAGATGGTGGTCGAGCTGCAGGACACAAACGGTAATCCGCTGGATATCGGCGTCTACAAGGGTGAGGTGGAAGAGCCGTTGGCAACGGTACACACCTTTATGATCAGGGAGTTTCTGCCCGCCGGAACGTACTATCTGAACGTCAAATTCAAGAACCCCGGCAGCATCGGATCGTTTCTTACCCTGCTGCACATCGAACCCCGATACCTCCAACAGCAGCGGCTATGCCCGCCTGGACAACTCGGGGTAAGCGACCATTTGCACGGATGTCAGTGGTATTTGCACAACACCGGACAGCTGGGCGGCGTGTCAGGGGAGGATATCAATATCGGCAACGCCTGGGCCACCACCAAGGGTGACGGCATCAACGTGACCGTTGTCGACGAAGGCCTTGATTTCCGCCACATTGATTTGATAGACAACTTCGACCTGGCCACCAGCGGCAGCGCCTTCGGGGATCCGGCGGACGTTTTGGCCAGAGAGCCCAACGAACACGGCACCTTGGTGGGCGGGGTAATCGGGGCTCGGGATAATGGGGTGGGTGTGGTTGGCGTGGCACCTCGGGCGAC
>VXMP01000023.1:0-5577 GCA_009841075.1 Acidimicrobiia bacterium
CCCAAATACCGCCCCCCGCCACCACCCACAGAAAACGAATAGAGACAAACCTTCGGCCAGTAGCATGTTGGTAACCCAGGAACCCGGGCGAGGCAGGAAACCAACGCTTTGGCGGTTGACATATTTCGGGGGTTGATATATTGGCCAGAGAACTGAAGGCATGGAAGACCGGATAACAATATCAGTTGATTCCGAGATGGCTGAGTTGTACCGTTTGGCCTCCGACGCCGATCGCCGCAAAAAGTTGGACTTGTTGGTCAGCCTCCGACTGCAAGATGCCACTCGCCCTGCTAGTACCCTCCAAGAGATCATGAACGAAGTCAGCTGTAAGGCTCAGGCTCGTGGTCTAACACGGGATATTTTGCAAAACATCCTTGATGAAGAATTATGATCCGAAGGCCCCTGCGACCTGCACTGGCAACGACGTGGAGGCCACCGTCCAACACGGGCGCTGAAACATGAGTTGTGCGGGATGTATGACGGTTGCGATATTGGTGTTCCTGGTCGTGACTTGTGTTGCCGAGGTTGGCGCTTGAACCGGGCCGCTGTTGTCACCCGGCCAGCTGTAGGCCCGGCCCCGCTACCGCCGTTAACGGCTGTGGAACTGTCCGCTTGCGCTTGGTCGTAGCCCACCCCAGGGCGACCCGTGACGTTGTCCAAGGCGTTTCCGGTTCTTCCGGAGGATCGGCGGTTTTGACTCTTTGAAATCGCCCCACCACTTCTGGCTACCCCGAAGCTCTGAAGTCGTGCCTCAGCAGGTCCTCAGGATCTGCCTTATCCTTATCGGGTTCTACTGGTCTGGCCCTTGTTCTTGTGGAGAACCGCAGCTATTAGGAGGCTTTATCGATTCGCGGGAAGCAAATGCTGAGGCTTTGCAGAATGCTTTTCTTATGCTTCGTGGTTTGTTGCCGATGACAAGTGCATGAGCCGGATTGCCTGGAACAGGGTCGCTGAAAACTACTTGTCCATTGTCATAAGCAAGTCCACTGCTGAAAGATGCAACGCCAACACCGTCGGCAAGCGTCAATGACATTTCTACTCGGAGCCGAGCTATATCGACCGACATTTCTGGATCTTTGAATGCAGCGGTGGTAATTCGGCCATCTATGAAGTGGTCTTTGTGTATCCTGCGCCAAAGAATCTCATCTCGACCTAAACGATAATCTATCATCCAACCCCAGAGACATTCAATTCTGTGATGGCTTCATGCAATCTATCCCACACTGGGTCATCCATTTGTTGCACAACATCCTCAGAACTGCTGCCATCAGGACGGGCCATATAAACTAGAGCGGGGCCATGAGGTGGAATTTCCACCTCAATCTCCACTCTGCCTTGATACCACTCAATCTGGATACCCCCGTCAGGCACTGGCACAACCACGGGCTTAGGTCCGCCCATGCCTATGCGGTGCAATATGATTATTGCGCCAATCACAGATCGCTCGCTAATCGCCTTCTCACCATATCCATTCCAATCTTCACCATAGGAGAGAAATTTGCATAGGCGACTAGAAACCTCTCCAAACCATGGTTGAGCAGAAAGTTGCTTCAAAAGATCATCAAAAGTCGATCTCGACAAGGCACTACTGCGAATCTGATGCACACGAGTTAAGGGTTGCGAAACGGTTTCAGACGCGCCCCTTCTCAGGTTTCGTGACCTCCCCAGACTCTCGCTGGCCCACCCTATTGTGGGGCAACAGACAGTAGTCATCGGGTTCGCCCCCAGATTTTGTGAGCTTCTGGTGTAGTGACTGCGGTAAAGCCTCGGACAATCCAGGCATGTGCCGTGTCCATGAATTCCAGAGCAGTGTTCAAATCTTCGGAAAGTGCTCGCCCTCGCGACGTCAGGCTCAACGTCATCATCTTGGTTCCAGAATCGTTCGAGGTCCACCCATCGATAGTCAACCAACCATCGCGTTCCTTCGGGAAGTGGCAATGCAAGCTGAACCCGTCAAGGTAGTCCTGGGTCAGAAAATTGTTATCCCCCATACCTCGCCACGGCACGATCAAACGGGCAGTGTCTTCAGGTGAAATCCACCCTTGAGCGGCACCTAGATGGTTGATGTACTGGACTTCACACAGAAACGGCACCGGCTCATCATGGCCGAGTTCAGCGCTTGCCCTGGTCAGTCGTCTCCATGAGTCCCGTATGGACTCGCGGATTGACTCATACCTTGGATATTCTCCGCCGATATCGCTCTTGCGCCAATTGACGACTAGCCGGTCGTGTTGGACCTGGGCGACACGATCACCGGCATCGTTTTGCAGCCAGAGACGGGGCGGATTGCTCGCTGTCTCCTCAATCTCAAACAGAGTGTCAAGAAGGTCCTCTGAGGGGAGACCCATCCGGGGCAGGAGCGGTCGCTCTTCAGCACATGGGAAGATGTCGGCCCACGCATTGGCAAGTCGCCCTAACTCAAGGGCACTGAAATTGACAGACTGCTTGAATTCAACTGCCAAGGCCACCTCGACGACAGGAGGTCGGCCATACTCTGGTAGCGGGCTTTGGTCAGCCATAAGTAGGCGAATTGTATTGCGCGATCAAACTCATGCCACAGAGGAGTTGAGAACTCTTAACGACATCACCTGCCTACGATAGCGGCGGGGTGGAGTTCCAGGGACGGCTTGGCACCTCAAAGGGCACGCCACAAGTCTACATGTCAGACACCCTTCAAAGTGCCAACCTCGCCGTGTGGAGGTTGGGTGTGTGTTGCCGTCTGGCGGGTGTGGTGCGGTTGTTCCGTGTCAAGATTTCTGGAGACACACCCTGCCTGTGGAATTGTGTTGATGGATCAGATGGTGGCGGACTTGCCCAGGTTATAAGGGGGTTTTGGCGGCAGGCTGGTGTAGGGCCTTGAGGGGGGTACTATTGCCCGATGCTTGCATCTGTCTTTGGGGCGGTTCCGGGGCGGCTTTCTATGAGGCGGGGGCTGTCGGTGGTGTTGGGGCTAGTGTTGATGGCTGGCTTGATGCCTCCTGTCGGTGCGTCTACGCAGGTCAACTACAGCTGCGTGGAAGTTTTGTCGGGCTGGGGCAGCGTGCAGAGCAGCTGGTCGAATGGATGCATGTCGCACGGCTATTCCGAGAGATACGCCCGGTTTTTCGCTTTTTCGTTGGACAGTGAGACGTCGGTGAGGATCGCCTTTGAGTCCACTTCGCAGAGCCCGTATCTGTTCCTTTACCAGGGACATGATCTGCGGTCGGCCAAGGAGATCGAAGTCTCCGGATGGGCTATACGAAAGACCTTGCCTGCGGGCGACTACATGATCGAGGCGACCACGTGGTATCAGTGGCGCTCCGGAGCGTTCGCCCTGGCGGTTACGGAGGACGTCGACCCGGTGCCTTCGGTGACGATCAATGGGGGAATTGGGCTGTACGCGGTGGGCGATACCAAGGTGACCGAGGGCAGATCGGCGGTGTTCACGCTGTCGGCGAGTCCCGCACCGTCGGCACCGTTGCCTGTCCAAGTGGTCGTGGATCAGGACGGCGATTTCGGGGTGGCCATGGACCTGAAAGACGATTTCGGAGGTTCGTATCGAGCGCAGACGGTGATCATCCCCACGAGCGGCAGCACGACGCTGACCGTGGCCACCGTCGACGACAAGGTAGACGAGGGGAGAGGGTGGGTACAGGTGGCTATCAGAGTCTGGGAAGGCTGGGGCTACTGGCACTCGGGACATGGGACTCATGATGTGGTGTACGTGCACGACAACGACCCACGTTCGCGGCATCAGGTGGTCGGATGGCCCGAGGTGAGCGTGGCTGCCGGCAGTGGAGTGACCGAGGGTGGTGATGCTGTGTTTACGGTGACCGCCGACCCGGCACCGTCGCGGCCGCTGTCGGTGAACGTTACTGTCGACGAGGTGGGCGGTTTCAGTTCCGGCACGGGCTCGCGGACGGTGACGATTCCTACCAGCGGCAGCGCCACGGTGACAGTTTCGACGTCCGATGACGATGTGAACGAGCCGGACGGGTCGGTGAGTTTGTCGGTGGAAAGAGGTAGCGGCTACAACGTCTCGACCACACAGGGCACTGCCAGGGTGGACGTGGCCGACGACGACCTGCCGACGGGGTGCGGGTCTTTGGCAGTGCTGGCGGCCGAGGCGCGGGCGAACCACGATGCGTTGCCGGACACGGCGAAGAACCGCAGGCAGCGCAACGATTGGTGGCGGGCGTGGATCGCTCTGTCGGGCACGACCAGCACGAACAACACGCCGATGACTGCGGCTGAGGCACGGGAGGTTGAGTTCGAAGACTCGCGCTGGATGCCGTTCCGTGCGGCGTTGGAGTGCCTGGAGGGCACCCCGTCGCCCGCTGCGCCGGTGGTGAGTGTGGCTGCCGGCAGTGGAGTAACCGAGGGCGGTGATGCGGTGTTTACGGTGACCGCCAGTCCGGCACCGTCGCAGCCGCTGAAAGTGAACCTCACGGTTCGGCAGTGGGGACATTACGGAGCGGCCACCGGCTTTCGCACCGTCACCATTCCCACCAGCGGCAGCGCCACGGTGACCCTCTCAACCTCCAATGACGGTGTGGACGAGCCGGACGGGTTGGTCGGTGTCACGGTGGACTCAGGCCGTGGCTACACCGTTTCCAGTCCGGAGGGCACCGCCATCGTGGCTGTGGCCGACAACGACGACCCACCCACCGTCCCGGAGGTCAGCGTCACAGCCGGGCCGGGGGTTACCGAGGGTGGCGAAGCCTCCTTTACCGTGACCGCAAGCCCGGCCCCGACCCAGCCGCTAGAGGTGAGCGTGTGGGTCGCCCAGACCGGCGATTTCGGCGTATCCATCGGGACGCGCACGGTGACAGTGCCGACGAGCGGTACCGCGACGGTAACCGTGTCCACTTCCGACGACAGCGCGGACGAGCCCGACGGCAGGGTTACCCTGAGCGTGCGCCCTGGCGGCGGCTACACCGTCGCCTCCGTCCACGGCTTGGCGAGCGTGGGCGTGGCCGATGACGACGATCCACCGGATGATGGCTGTACGGTGGCGTTGGCGGGCAGCGGTACCGTGCTGGGCGGTTGGGATTCTTCGTGCCGGTCGCGGGTCCGTTCCGGCCGTTTTGCGCGGTTTTTCACGTTTTCTTTGGACAACGAGGCGCAGGTGAGGATCGACCTGGAGTCCTCGCAGGACACGTATCTGTACTTACGGCGGGGACTGGATCAGCGCTCGGCGGGCGTGGTCGCAGGGGATGATGACGGCGGTGCGGGGTACAACTCTCGGATCGCCACGACTCTGGGTGCGGGCGACTACACGATTGAGGCGACCACGTACTCGGCCTGGCGCTCGGGCTCTTTCACCTTAAAAGTCTCAGGCGTGTCGACTCAGAGCCCGGACCTGGTGGTGCCGGAGGTCAGCGTGACAGCCGGCAACGGGATCACCGAGGGAGGCGACGCTTCGTTCACGGTGTCGGCGAGTCCGGCCCCGACGCAGCCGCTGTCGGTGAGTGTGACGGTCGGACAGACCGGCAATTTCGGTGTTTCTACCGGCACTCGCACAGTCACGGTGCCGACCAGTGGTACTGCGACTTTGACGGTTTCTACTTCGGACGACAGCACGGATGAGGTGGATGG
>VXMP01000023.1:5677-7177 GCA_009841075.1 Acidimicrobiia bacterium
CACGCAGGGTTCGGCTTCTGTTGGTGTGGCCGATGATGATGTTCCGCTGCCTGTGGTTCCGGTGGTGGGTGTGGCGGGTGGTAGTGGGGTGACGGAGGGTGGTGATGCTTCCTTTACGGTTTCGGCTAGTCCGGCTCCTTCGTCGCCGTTGTCGGTTTCGGTGTCGGTTAGCCAGAGCGGTGATTTCGGTGTTTCTACCGGCACTCGCACGGTCGCTGTGCCGACGAGTGGTACTGCGACTTTGACGGTTTCGACTTTGGATGACAGCACGGATGAGCCCAACGGGTCGGTGGGTGTCACTGTCGATGCCGGGAGTGGTTATACGGTGTCCAGCACTCAGGGTTCGGTCACGGTTGAGGTGGCCGATAATGATGTCCCGCCTCCGCCGGATTTGCCGGTGGTGTCGGTTGCTGACGGTTCGGTTGTGGAGGGAGAGTTCGGATTGCTCTCGCTACTGGAGTTCCAGGTCACGCTAAGCGAACCATCAGAGCAGGATGTTACGGTTCGTTTTAGGATTCTTTCGGGCACGGCTATCAACGGGTTGGACTATTGGGGCAGCAGAGGCCAGGTGACGATTTGGGCCGGTTGGACAAGGGCCACCACCGGCGTGAACGTCAGAGACGACTACTTACGGGAGAGAGACGAGACCCTCGTTATCGAGCTAACAGACGCCGATGGCGCTGTCATAGCCGATAACGCCACCGCCACCGGCACCATCATCGACAACGACTAACCCACCACAGACCGGACAAAACCCAACCCCCCATCCGCAGGCCCTCCCTGTCATGTTCAGGGGCAAAGGGGCGGCGGCGACACGGCAGCCTCCGTGGTTTTTGGTGGATTGATTTCAACCTGCGCTATAATTTTTGACCGGCTGAAAGCGCTGCGGGAGGATTGTCTCTACATGACTAGACGCACCCACAGGATCTCTTCCAGGGTTCGGGGCAGGCGGTTGATGGGGGGGTCTTTGGGTGTTGGCGATAGCGGTCGTAATAAGTGTTGTTGGGCCGTTGACCGCTGCGGGTAGTGCAGATTCAGATTCTGTGCCGGGCCCTTGTGAGGACGGTTATGTAGCCCCGACTCCGGTGGCCGTGGTAGTGACCGGCGTCCCGGTTGTCGTGACTTCCACCGCCAACGATTATTTCGTGCTCTACGCGACGATTCCGGCCGGGCCGGATACCACGCGGGAGGTGCCCGTCTCCGTGACGCGCGGCGAGGACGGCACCACCACGCTTACCGACCGCCTGCAGCCGCTGAGCAAGGACAAGTACCGCGTAGAGAAGTACCAGGTCGCCAAACCGGGCGACCTAGACGGCGACTGCGTTGACGACATCACCGAACTCGACGGGCTGGGTGCCTACCACCCGCTCAATCCGGCGAAGAAGATCGATATCGGGGAGGGCAGCGTTGCCGTCGACTCCGAAGAGACGTTCAAGACCCTGGCATACAAGGGCCGTGCGCCGTACAACTTCATAAAGTTCATGATCTTTGACCTGGACG
>VXMP01000089.1 GCA_009841075.1 Acidimicrobiia bacterium
AGCGTTCGTCCTGAGCCAGGATCAAACTCTCCAACGTCAGTCCTTCGATCCCGCCCTCCACCTTTCAAGGCGGAAGGAGAAATCAGAATCCTGTCATGTTTGCTCTAACAGCCCGTACAGGCCGCCGGAGCGATGTTCGATCCAATTTTCTGCCTCTGCTTGATGCGGAGGCAATTGGGAGTACATCCCCGGTCGAATAACCATCCGGTTTCCCGACCATTGGAATGACTTTCATTTGGCTTTTGACACGCTATTCAGTTGTCAAGGAGCCCTGAATCCGCAGGCTCCTGCGGGCTAGCACCCTCTCCACCGATAGCAAACCCCTTCACACAAGAGGAGGTAGGCATAAAGCCGGCGGAAAGGGAGGAAGTAGCTAGCCGATTGATTATAGCACCTTTTCCAGACTTAGTGTCAAGAAGCTTGGCGGGTTCCCTATCCGACCGGTTTTAAGAAGGGTCGGAAGGCTTCAGAATCCGCACATGACGGCGCTTGCCCACCGATACTACCGCTCCGTGGAAACTAGTCGGATCGACCAGCTCCTCTTTGACCGGATCTCCGTTTATACGGACCGCTCCCTGGGCGATCATGCGACGTCCCTCGGAGTTGCTGGACACCAGACCGGCTTGGGCGAGCAGCCTGGGTAGATAGAGGTTCTCTTCCTCGGTGCCGATTTCGAAGGTGGGCAGGTCTTGGGGGGCCTTCTTCTCCACGAACAACCGGTCGAAGGCCGCCTCCGCAGCCTGACCTTCGCCCGGGTGATAGCGTTCGACCACCGCCCGGGCCAGCCGCCGTTTCTGCTCTCCGGGATGCAGGCTGCCGTCCTTTAGCCCGGCCAGTACCTGATCAATCTCCACTTGGGGGAGACCGGAGGCGAGCCGGAACCATTGGGGCATGGCCGGGTCGGGAAGGCTCATGGTTTTCCCGAACATTTGGTCGGGTGATTCGGTGATGCCGATAAAGTTGTCCAGCGACTGGGACATCTTCTCGGTGCCGTCGGTCCCCACCAGAAGGGGCATGGTCAGAACCATTTGGGGGCGTTGGCCGTATCTTTCCTGGATCTGTCGACCCATCATCAGGTTGAAGAGCTGATCGGTCCCGCCCATTTCGATGTCGGCCTCCACCGCCACCGAGTCATAGCCCTGCAGCAGGGGATACATGAACTCGGCCATCGAAATAGGCTGTTGGGCGGCGAAGCGCTTGGAAAAGTCGTCTCGCTCCATCATCTGGGCCAGGGTCGCCGAAGAAGCCAGGGCGACGGCCTTGGCCATGGTCATATTCCCCAGCCAGTCCCGATTGAACCTCATCTCCAGACCGGGCCCCTCCGAACCCAGGATCAGGCCGAACTCCCCCAGCACGGAATCGGCGAAGGCGTCAACCGCACCGGTGCTAAGGCTTTTGCGGGTTACCGACTGTCCACTGGGGTCACCGACCAGCGCCGTGAAATTACCCACGATAAGAACCGCCCGATGCCCCAGATCCTGGAACTCCCGCAGTTTCCAGAGCACCACCGCCCAACCCAGCGTCACCTTACCGGCAGTGGGATCCAACCCCAGCTTGATCCGTAAAGGACGACCCGCCTCAATAGATTCCTGGATACGCTCCACCAGCTCCTCTTTAGAAGGCAAAAAGGTATCAACATCACGCAGCAGATACTCCGCCTGCTGCCGTGGATTCATATCAGGCCCAGGAGTCACATGACGAGGTTAGTAACTTCGCCTCGGTCCGAAATGGTCTCATAAGAGTGCGTGGCAGAAAGGAAGGGTCCCACCCTTTTTCTAGGCTACCCTCCACCAGCGTAGGCGCACTATGGAAGCAAGATGATTCCGTTTAGAAAGGCAACACCTTCAGAAACCATCGCCGAGGTGCTGCGGGTAGCCGACGAGGTGGCCCATATGCAAACCGATGGAAAGTGGCTGGAAGCCGCCACCGTGCTGGTTGGGCCGTTGATTCGCGAATGGGACCTGGCCGAATGCCATCTATGGCCCACCTGGCCGAACCGAACTAAATATTTCCCCAAAACGACCGAACAAGACATCGGAATAGACGTGGTAGGGATCCGCCGCAGCGACGGCCGGCATATCGCCATCCAATGCAAGTCCCGCCAATTGGACGAGCAAGGTATGGGCAGAGACATCACTAAGCACGAAACCGACAAGTTCGCCGCGGTTTCGGCGGATGATTTCTGGGCGGAGCGTTGGATTGTCACCAATGGTGCCGTCCGGTTGAGTAGGCCGGCCATTGAGGCACACTCGATGATTCGCCCCATCAAGCTGGTAAATCTGGTCAGCGACCTGAGATACCATCAATCGATCGGATTCGATCACGGCGACACCGATCCAGACCCTGGCGAAGATTGTCCGCATTGCACCGATCCTTCGGAACCGGAGCCGCGTCAATCGAAATCCTGTATGCAGAATGATTGCGTAAACCAGAGTGTGCGCATCCTCCGCGAACACGCCGCGTCCAACAGCGGGGGGCTACCGGTCGGTCAGGCCCGAGGGCGGATCATCCTCCCTTGCGGGACCGGGAAAACCAGAATCTCGCTACGAATCGTTGAGCAGCTCACGCCGATGGACGGGCTCTCGATAGTGCTCTGTCCGTCTATCGCGCTGGTGGCCCAGATTCGGCGGGAATATCTTCAGCACGCCGAACAGGAAATGCGGGTGCTGGCGGTCTGCTCCGACCAAACCGCCGGATACGACCCCAAGCAAGAGGAACGCTCCCTCCACCCTGACGACCCCACCCGCGACAAAAGCAACTTCAGCGCCTCTGCGGTTAAGGGTGAGGTAACCACCGACCCGAAGGTAATCGCCGAATGGATTACCGATGACCGGGCCGAGGGGCGACTCAACGTGATCTTCGGCACCTACCAGAGTGGCAGCCGGATCGCCGAAGCGCTAAAGAAGACCGGTCAAGCCGCGAAGGTGTTGGTAGCAGACGAAGCCCACCGCACCGCCGGGCTCAGGCGTAATGCCAAGGTCGATGAGCAGCGGCTGCGGGACTTCACCCTCTGCCACGATAATGACGCCTTCCCCGCCACCTACCGGGTCTATCAGACGGCCACGCCGCGTATTTACAACGTCAGGAAGGTCCAAAACGACCAGCCGTCCGACTGGATCGTGCGCAGCATGGACGACGAGCTGACCTTCGGCGTGGAGCTGTTCCGCAAGAGCTATGGCGAAGCGGTGAAAAACGAGTGGCTCTCCGACTACCGCATCATTGCTCTGGGGGTCAACGATCCGCAGGCCTACGAGCTGGTTAACCGGCTGGCGCAGGACACCAAGAGCAAGGGGCGGCGCAAGCTGACCTCCTCCGATTACCTGCGCGGCCTGGCCTTCGCCCTGGCGATGGGCGGTGCCACCCACCAAGAGCGGAGCGACAGTTCGGTACCGATCCGGTCGTGCATCGCCTTTATGAACACGGTCGACAAATCGAAGAACATGGCGGCCGATCTCCAGTCGGAGTCCGTTAAAGCATGGCTTCAGGACTGGCTGGACGACAACCAAAACGGGCAGGTCGCCGCCGACTATCGGCTGGAGCATCTGGACGCGTCGAGCAATGTGGTCCAACGAGAACAGGCCAAGCTCAACCTCACCGAGGGCAGTGTCGAGGTGCCGCATGGGATCATCAACGTGGGCATCTTCGGCGAGGGTACGGATTCACCCTCGCTGAATGCGGTGGCATTTCTCGAAGCCCGCAAGAGCCCGATCGACGTGATCCAGGCGGTCGGTAGGGCGATGCGAATAGCCCCTGACAAACAGGTCGGCTACATCATCTGTCCGATCCTGATTCCGCCCAACGCAGACCCGGAGACCTGGCTCAGCGTCAGCGGCCCGGAAGATGGTTGGCGGGAGCTGGGCCAGATCCTGCTGGCGCTAAGGGCACACGACAGTCGGATCGAGGACGAGCTCGCCAACCTGATGGAGGTCTACCTTCCCTCCGCGCCGGAGTATGTGACCACGATTATCGCTATCGGCGATAACGACAAGAAACGAATCGAGTATCACCAGCATACGGGCCGACCTGGCACCGCCGCGGCGGCGCTGGAGAGAGTGCTGGAGAATAGAACTACGATACCGGTCGAGTTTGAGCCGATCAGCGATCCGCCGGACCCCAGCAAAGAACTGGCCGACTTTTTGGATATGGGTTCCGATCCTCAAACCTCTGTCGGTGATGGTGAATCCTCAGGTCAACCGGCAGACCGGACCCCCCCGATGGAACCTACCCAGATACTCTCCGGAAAGCGGCATGAAGACGGCAGCATAGAAATCCGTCTTGGTTCGGTAGAGCGGCAGAAACCCAAGTCGGATGGCACCCGCGGTCGGGTCGATATAGATAAGTCCAAGAAGACGGCCTGGGAAATGCTGAACCGGGGTGCCGGGATCAGAGTCAAGACCCCGGTAAAGCAGCCCACGCAGGTATCTACCACCTGCGGAGGCATGGGAGGTCGGGGAGCGCCGCCGATGCTTGACCTAACCGGCCTCTCCGAGTACGGCAACGCCATTCGCATGAACCTGCTCTCCAAGTCGGGCCTCACCGACAATCGGGTGATGCGAGACCTCAACCTGTTGGAGTCCGGCGTCAGGGAAGCCGCCTTCCATCTGCGCTCCGATCAGCTCGGCTCGGCACTCGATAAACACTTCGGCTTGGAGAACCTGAAGCCGAAAAATGCGGCAAAGCAGACAGACGGGTGCACCATCGCCGCCCTGTTGATGATGAACGCCGCCATGCTGCACCAACGGATCGCCGCCGGACGTTGGTTGCGTCAAGTCGAGCCGCTTGATGAGGTCAAGAACGCCACCGATGTGATAGAGCGACTGAAGCGCAACTGGTCTCGAATCGTACGACAGGACTTCCTTCCGGTCATCGAGCCCGCCCAGGAAGCCATTTTTGCGGTGGAGGAGACCGGCAGGCTATCGGGTTTGGAGCGGGCCTTGCGTCACCTGGTCTCCGAGGCTCAATACCTCGCGGAAACCTATGCCGACATGGGGGCCGATCACGCCGGGCCGCTGTTCAACAAGGTGATGGGTAACCAGGCCTCCGACGGGGCCTTTTTCACCCGACCTCCGGCGGCCACCATCGCCGCCCGGCTGGCACTGGAGGCGAGCGGTGCCCGAAATCGGGACTGGACCGACCCACAGACCTGGCGAGACCACAAGACGGTGGACCTGGCCTGCGGAAGCGGCACCCTGTTGACGGCGGTGCTGACCGAGATGAAACGGCGGGCCGGTGAACAAGGTGCCACAGAAGCGCAGATCGCCGCCCGGCAACGGGTGGGGGTGGAAGAGGTTCTCAAGGGTATGGATATCAACCCGGTGTCGCTCCAGCTGGCTGCCACCCAGCTGACCACCGGCAATCGCGACGTCAAATACCGGGGAATGGGCTTATACCTGATGCCCTACGGCCCCACCGAAGACCCTCTGGTCCCGATGGCGGCCGGAACCCTGGAGCTGATCGCCGAAGATGCGGTTATCCCTCAATCGGAGCTTGAAATGTTCCAGAGTTCTGCTCAAGGCTCCGCCCTTCAAGCCGGACTGGATGACCCGGAGGTGGAGCGGGCCGCACAAGCCGCTATGAACGCCCGCATCGTGATCATGAACCCACCGTTTACCAACCGCTCCAAAATGGGAGAGAAGTATCCGAAGGCTATCCAGAAAATGCTCCATAGACGGACAGACAGCCTGGAAGAGCGGCTGGTGGGGGCCGATTCGGGCTTGAAGGGTTTCGTAGATAAGAATTCGCTTAGGCCACTGTTCGTGGCATTAGCTAAACGCTGCATCTCGGAAGACCAAGGCGTACTGGCAATGGTTTGTCCGACGATCACTTTGACGGCACCGTCAGGCGACCAGGAACGGCGCGTCCTGGCGGAGCGATTTCAGGTGCACACCATCCTGACCTGTCATCATCCGGGCAACATCAACCTCAGCCAAAACACCAGCATCAACGAAAGCCTCTTGGTCTTGTGTAGAAGCGGTGAGGAAAGACTACCGACCAGAATCATCGCGCTGGACCGATTCCCGGTGGACGACCAGGAGACCGCCGCGCTGTTTGAAGCTCTTCAGGAGAGAGAGGTGGGAGTGCTCGCCGACGGTTGGGGTGAGGTCTCGGAATGGCCCGCCGAACTCATAGGTAACGGAGACTGGAGTGCCGGAGCGTGGCGATCACCCGATCTCGCCGAAGCCTCCGCCCGATTCTTTTCTGATGAGAGTTTGCAGCCCCTTTATTCTGCTGGCCTGTCGCCCCACGCGACCGGCCAGCAGTTGAGGGGCGCATACCGCCCCTCAACTGCCGGCGGCTCCGCCGCGTTCCCGATCCTCAAATCCAAGGGTGCCGAGGGACAACGACATATTGAATCCGAACCCGATGAACATTGGGAGTGGAAGCAGGAAGGCGATCCACCCATACTCGACAAAGCCGGATATCTGCTTATTACTGCGGGTCAAGACACATCAACCGGACGGCTCACCGCGGTCGCCTCGGATAAGACCTATGTGGGCAACGGCTGGATGCCGGTCACCGGACACGGCCCTAATGTTGCCAAGGCGGTAGCGGTATGGATTAACTCCACTCCCGGCAGGTTGTTACTGATGCGAAACCCCGGCCGAAAGTTGACCTTCCCTGCCTACAGTGCCGACTCCGCCCGACGGCTGCCGATACCGGATATATCTGATCCGCATATCAAGGCCACCCTCGCCGAATGTTGGGAAGCCACCTGCCATACTCCGGTCCCCCAATTCCGCGACGGGGAGTGCGAAGTCCGACAGCTCTGGGATAAGGCGGTATGCGAGGCGCTGGGCTGGGATGAGGCGGAGATCGCTTCGCTACGCAAGTTGTTACACGCCGAACCCCACGTCCGAGGTCTCGCCTACGGCCAGTACGCGGGCTAAATCGGCTCTTCAGGTCTGATGGGTGGGTAGGTCGCGGGGGTTAGCCGCCGGGGTGGGGTAGGTTTTCTGTGTCGGTTTGGGTTGTTGTTTTTTTGTTTTTGTAGTTTTTGAGGTATACTTGGCGGGCGTGTTCTTGTTGTTGGTATTGGTCTCTGTATATGCGGTTGGTGGGGTGTCGGTATCCTGTCCAGTCTTCTGGGGGTAG
>VXMP01000044.1 GCA_009841075.1 Acidimicrobiia bacterium
GGGTAGTCGCTACCGTTTTTAGGGGTATATTGAGGGTAATCCTTTTGGAGAGTATAGCCGGGGCTACGGTGAGGCCGGAGGTTCAGGTACTCGGTCCGAGAACCTGGTCGAAGGCCTCACGTAGCCCTTGTTCACCCTTGGCACCCGACCAGCGCTCCACGATCACGCCGTTGGCGGCCAGAACCCCGGCCGGTTGATAGCCCACCTCAAAGGCTCCGAAAATGCTGTCGTCCTCGTCGAGCAGCCATCGGGTGGCACCGGAGGGAAGAAGTCTTTGGGCAACGTCGGCGGTCTCCTCGTAGGAGGAAGCCCAGGCAACCCCTACAACATCAATCTGTCCCTGATATTCGAGGGCCAGGTTGTCGACAACGGGCAACTCCCGTCGGCATGACCCTCACCACTCCGCCCAAAACAGATAGAAGGTCGGCCGGGCGGTATCGGTGGTGCTGTGGACGGTTCCGTCGTCCAGCTGGAAGGTCAGGTCGGGAACGGGTGGGCCTTCGAAAACCGGCGGAACCGCCTCGTCGGTCTCCACAACCTGGGCCGGAACCGATATCGCCGAGGTGCTGATGGTTCCGGGTAAAAGCTCTTCCCCTTCATCCGACTCCTCTATAGAAACCGGAGCATCATCGCCGGAGGCGGTGTTAACTGCCGGAGTAGTGGTACCTATGGGGTCGGCGGCTTCGGTCACCACCGGTTCCGGGTCGGTAGTTGGGGTATCCCCTCCGCAGGCCGCTACCAACAGCACCAGTGCGGCTACTACGGATTTGAATC
This sequence comes from Acidimicrobiia bacterium, assembly GCA_009841075.1. Lineage (GTDB taxonomy): Bacteria > Actinomycetota > Acidimicrobiia > Spongiisociales > Spongiisociaceae > Spongiisocius. Next base: position 775 of record VXMP01000044.1, read on the forward strand.
TTTTCCCGGCCATCAGTCCTCGCTCCCCAGAATCCGACTGTGTTGAACTACTTTATCCAAAACCTGCCTCGCCCGTCCACTATCAATCGAATCGGAGGCCACCTTAATCCCCTCGGCCAAGGTATCTACCCGACCGGCAACCAGCACCGCCGCCGCCGCATTCAGCACCGCCACCTCCCGATAGGGTCCGGGCTCCCCTGCCAACACCTGTCGGGTGAGGCGGGCGTTTTCCTCCACCGTTCCGCCCAGCACCTCGGAAACGGGTCGGCGGGTCAAACCCACCTGCTCGGGAGTAAACGTGGTGTCGGTGATCCGTCCTTCTCTTAGCTCCCAGAGATGGGAGGGTCCGCTCAGGGTGAGCTCATCCAGTCCGTCATCGCCGTGGAAAACCAAGGCCCGTCTTACCCCGAGGCCTTCCAGAACCCGGATCATCCGGTGGGCCATCCTGCCGTCCGCCACACCCAGGGCGTAGCGCCTAACCCCGGCGGGATTGCTCAACGGACCCAGGAAATTGAAGACGGTCGGGATGCCCAACTCCTGGCGAACCGGGCCGGCAAAACGCATCGAAGGGTGATAGACCGGTGCCAGAAAAAAGGCATATCCGGTCTGGCGGAACAAACGAGCGTTGCGTTCGGGCGGCAGATCGATCACCACACCAAGCTCCTCCAGAACATCGGCCGAACCACACTGCGAGGACATGGAACGGTTCCCGTGCTTGGCTACGGGTATTCCGGCTCCGGCCGCTATCAACGACGCAGTGGTCGAAATGTTAAAGGTGTCGGATCGATCCCCACCCGTGCCGACTATATCCACCGGATCGGCATCGCCGAGATCCACCCGGACCGCCGCCTCCAGCATCCCGTCAACCAGACCGCCCATCTCCTCGGCGGTCTCCCCCTTCATGCGAAGGCCGACTATCAGGCCCGCTATCTGCGCATCGGAGGAGTGACCGCCCATTATCCGGCTCATGGCGCTTCGAGCCTGATCTCGGGTCAGGTCGGAACCCCCCGAAACCAGGCCCAGGATCTCGGGCCAGGAAAAATCGGTCATACCTCAGGCATCCGTCTCGGCAGCCTCCGCCATGGAATCTTCGGCCCCGGTGTCATCGGCGCTGACGAAACGGGATACATAAACCGCCACAGCACCGCCCACCAAAGGCCCGATGATATAGGCCCAGACATCGGTGTAGTCGGCCGCGACAATGGCCGGACCCAGGCTTCGCACCGGATTGACCGAGGCGCCGGTGACCGGCACCAAGGCCAGGTGGATCACCGCCAGGGTCAGCCCGATTACCACCGGTGCGGTGGCGGCGGAACCCTCGGAGGTAACCCGGATGATGACCAGCACCAGAAAGGCGGTGAACAACGCTTCGAGCGCCAACACCCAAACCCCACCTAGTCCGGCACCGTCGCCTACCACCGTAGACTCAACCGCCGACACCCCCAGCGCCGCCGCTACCAGACCGGCGGCCAGAATAGCCCCGGCCAGCTGGGCCACCATATAACCGACCGCATCGGCCAAAGCGATTTCGCCCCTAATAAGCTGGGCCAGGGTAACCGCCGGGTTGTAATGTCCGCCCGACACCGAACCGAACATTTGGATCGCTATCAAAAGGGCGAGGCCAAATCCGAACGAGATCGCCACAATGTTGCCGCCCGAACTGAGGATCGCCATGGAACCCACACCGATCAGCACGAACACCCCTAACAACTCGGCGAGATATTTGTTTAGTGAACCCGTCAAGGTGACCTCCCGATTGAGCTTTATCTACAAGAATAGACCCTCCCTCTACGGCCGAAGTTTCAATACCGGCCAAGATCCCGGTGGTCGGGACCACCGAGTGTTCGACACCACCCGATGAAGTCGATCAACCGGGTGGCGGTTTTTCTCGGAGCTGCCGCCGGGCTCCTGTCGATGGTCTTTATCGGGCTGACCGGACTGGCCATCCTGTGGATCGGCACCTGGCTCGGTACGGGTAGTGATGACACCTCCACCTGGATTGTCCTGTCGATCTCCCTATTCGGCGGGGAGTTCGTGGGTGGCTACGTAGCCGGGCGGCTGGTTCCCTCCTACTTTTCCGGCCTGCATGGGGTGGTTACCGCCCTGATGGTCTATGCGGTGGTGTCTTTTTCCAGTCTGGTGGCGGGCAGCTCCCCCAACCCGCTTACCCTGGCCGGATTCGCCCTCGTGGCCGCGGTGATCGGACATTTCGCCGGGGTGTGGGGCGGCCGGAACCGAGACGCCCAACCCGAATGAACGGGTAGTCGAGGAGGTAGCGACGAGTCTGCCTGTAAGCCGGATTCTGTACCTGCCGGGCAGGTGACGGCCATCCATCTGGGGTCGGCGTTACCACCGGACCTCGGTGCGGTCTACCCGAAGCTTGATCGGCGGACCACCGGCGCTTCTGCTTGACCTTGCTCCGGGAGGGGTTTGCCGGCCACTCCGGTCTCCCGGAATGCCGGTGGTCTCTTACACCACCCTTTCACCCTTGCCTGTGCCCGCCAAAACGGGCCATCGGCGGTCTGTTCTCTGTGGCACTTTCCGTCGGGTCACCCCGCCTGGGCGTTACCCAGCTCCCTGTCCTATGGAGTCCGGACTTTCCTCGATTGCTGTTACCCAACCGCGGCCGTCCGGCAAACTCGTCGCAGGCGGTGAGGTTAGCCGACCACGATTGGTACCCTCCTACTCACACAGTCACTACCGTTATAGATGCCATCGGAACCCATGACCCGCATATTGTTGGTGCGCCATGCACCCACCCCCGAAACAGGTGACCGCTTGACCGGACGGGCATCAGGTGTTTTCCTGGACGAACCAGGCCGCCAGGCCGCCCGCGCCGCTGCTCGGGCTTTGGCCGACGTGGAAGTCGAGGCGATCTATAGCTCGCCGATCGAACGTACCTTGGAAACCGCCCGGATAATCGCCCAACCGCACCGGCTCACCCCGATCACCGACCTCGGCCTGACCGAGATGGACTTCGGTGCCTGGACCGGCCAAACCCTCGAATCTCTCCGTCGCACCAAGGAATGGGGAACCGTTCAAGCCGCCCCCTCCCGGTTCACCTTCCCCGAAGGGGAGTCTTTCGTCGAGGCGCAGCGACGTTCGGTCGACAGTGTGGAACGAATCGCCCAAGACCACCCCGGGAAGATCGTGGCCGCGGTAAGCCATGCCGACATTATCAAGCTGATTATGTCCTACTACCTCGGCCAGGCCCTTGATCTGTTCCAACGCCTCCGCATTTCGACCGCTTCGATCTCAGAGCTCCAAATCGAAGATTCCCATCCACCGGTAGTGGTTTCCATCAACGGAACCGGAGTAACCGGATGAGCGACCCTTTCAGATGGCGATACGGACGGGTGGATCGGTTCTTTATCGGTGCTATCGGACCCCCCGGCCAAAGAACCTTCTACCTGTATCTGGAAACCGCCTCCGAAAGAGCCTATTTCCCGTTCGAGAAAAACCAGGCCAAGGTGATGGGCGAACAGAGCCTGGAGCTGGCCGCCAACCTGGGCTGGGAGGGTGACTCCCCGGCTGTGCAGGAGATCGTGGCACAGGGCACCGACCTACCCACCCCTCTTTCGGAAACCGAGATTCTGTTCCGGGTTTCGGCCATCTCCATGCGCATCGACGCCGAAGAGGAGATAACCATGATGCTGGAGGGCCAATCCGAAGAGAAGGTCACCTTCACCATCACCCCCCGCCAGCTTCAGGCCGGGGCGTACATGGCCTTACAGGCCTGCCGGTCGGGTCGGCCCATCTGTCGGGATTGTCAGCTGCCTCAAGACCCGGATGGTCACTACTGTCCGGCGGGTAACGGACATCGCATCCCGATTTGATCGAGGGATCCGCAACGGTCCGGGAGTGTGCAGGAAAAGATGGGGATGCTTGGCCAGCCATTTAATCCAACCGGGGTTTCGTCTTCAACCGGCAGGCCAACCGGACATTTTTCAGCACCCTCCTGGGACATCACCGAAATCATCGGACGGTTCCAAAACGCCTCCAACGCCACCTTCCTGGCCAAGACCGACCTGGGTCAGAGGGTGGTATACAAGCCGGAACGAGGACAGCGGCAGCTGTATGATTTCGACTGTCAAACCCTTCCCGCCCGCGAAATCCTCACCTTCGAGGTGGCCCGGGCCGCCGGGCTGGACTGCGTGCCCGAAACCCTTCCGGTGGAGGGACCTTTCGGGCCGGGCTCCGGACAACTGTTCATCGAAGAGGACGAAGAATTCGATCCGGCACCTCTGATCAACGAGGCCGACCCCCGACTGTGGCGGATCGTCACCCTGGATCTGATCATCAACAACGCCGACCGTAAGGCCGGTCATCTGATCGCCGACCAAACGGGAAAGATCTGGTGTATCGACCATGGGTTGACCCTCCACGCCCGGCCAAAGCTCCGCACGGTTATGTGGAGTTTCTCGGGTAAGGCCCTTCCGGCACCGATGGTGGAGTCGCTACGAAGTCTGCAGGAGGGTCTGCGCAGCCATCTGTACGACCGGGCGGCCCAACTGCTCAGCAGAGAAGAAGCCGACGCCCTGACCGAAAGAGTCGAAATGCTTATAGAAAGGCCCGTCCATCCCTTACCTCCCCACGACCGGCCCCCGCTGCCTTGGCCGCTCTGGTAGAGCCGTGTGTATCATCTATCGAAATGGCAACACCTAACCGATCCAACCTTTGGGGCCTGCTGCTGGCGGCAATCATATTCGCCGGAATAATGGCCGCCTTCTACCTTTGGCCCAATCCCGGCTAGGAGGGTGCTGAAAAATGTCCTATTTGACCCGCCGGCAGGATACGAAACCCCGGTTAGATGAAATTGTGGGCCAAGCATCCCCATCTTTTTCAGCACCCTCCTTGGGTCTACTTTGAAGCGTTTCGCCTACTTCTGCGGCCATGAGCAATGGCATCCGGAACAGCTGGTCCGCCATGCCGTTGCGGCCGAACAGGCCGGGTTCGACATGGTGGTGGTATCCGAACACTTCCACCCCTGGGTGGATGACGCCTCCGCCTCCGGTTTTGCCTACTCCACCCTGGGTGCCGTAGCCCAGGCCACCCAACGGATCGAGATAGTCACCGGGGTAACCACCCCCCTCTGGAGATACCACCCGGCTTTGGTGGCCCAGGCCGCCGCCACCATCGACCGGCTCAGCGCCGGACGCTTCAGCCTCGGGGTCGGTACCGGCGAGAACATCAACGAAGGACCGCTCGGCTACCCGTTTCCCCCCTATGCGGAGCGATCGGCTCGAATGTCGGAGGCTCTTGAGATCATGCGGAGGCTTCTGGACGGCGAAAAACTTACCTATCCGGGCAGCTTCTACACCACCGACCGGGCCAAGCTCTACTCCCCACCGGTCTCCAGGGTTCCTATCCTGCTGGCGGCGGGAGGGCCGAAAACAGCCGGACTGGCCGGACGTCAGGCGGACGGGATAATCGTTTCGGTGAAAGACCCGGCCGATGCCTTGGAAAGGGTCATCACCCCGGCCCGTGAATCGGCCCGGGCTGCCGGACGGGCTCGTCCGATTCTGCTCACCTCCCGCTGGGCGATCCTGGCCGAAGACGACGACCAGGCCTGGGAGGCGCTCTATTCGTGGCGGGGTTTGCGAGCCCCGGGTCGTCTCCAGGCGGTCGATCCCAAGACCCTCCGCGAGCGGGCCGACCAGCTTCCCAGGGAAGATATTCTGGGTCGCTACGCCCGGGCCTCCGACGCGGAAGGCATAGTTGACCTTTACCGACCTTTGCTGGGTGACATTGACGCCGACATAATCACCATCCAAATGGCGGCGGTTGACCAGGAAGCCCTGATAGACCTGTTGGGACAAGAAGTCCTTCCCGCATTACGGGAACACACGGAATAGCCCTTCCCCACCTACCCATGGGCAGAAAGCTTACCGGATAAACCCCCGACTTCGTTAGGGAAATTGGAACCCCCTGGTCTGCCAAAACACGAACCTCTTGAACCGATCTTTCGAGGTACTCCTTCGAAATACATGAGGCCTTTCATTTAGATGGGTTTGAGGTGCTTGGGGAATTTTTTAGCGTTCTGAAAATTAGGGGTTGACCTTTTC
>VXMP01000062.1 GCA_009841075.1 Acidimicrobiia bacterium
CGGCGGTTTAATACTGAGTTGTGGGTGGGGGTGTTGGCTGCGGCTCGGGCTTGTTCTGAGGATCCCGCACCTGATGCCGATGTTGAGTCTGATGACGGTTCTGTCCCTGATGTTGAGCCGCTGTTTTTTTCGAGTTTGCGGTCTGAGCCGGATAAGAACCAGCAGCCGAATAGGCGTCCGGAGCTGTTGAATAAATGGCCGAGTTCGGTGTACATCTTCGGGACGAGTGAAACGACGGGTGAAACACTAAGGCTGAGTTTATCGGCTGAGTTCAACGATCCCGACGGCGACCCGTTGAACTACACGACGGAGACCTACCGGATTCATGGTGGTGCTACGGTCGACGGGGCGTCGCTAAGCATCGAGTCTGGCGAGCTGGTTATCACATCAGTCGTAGCGCCGAGCGCTACGACCTTTAAGGTGACAGCCAAGGACGGCAGCAGCGATTGTCCTACCAGCAGCGGCGGCACGATGGAATGCCGTGCCAGCAGCTATATCACAGTAAGGGTACAAGTGCCGCCGCAGCGTTCGGATTCAGATTGGGTAGACGTCACGGTCAAGCAATACGGCATCGGTCTTGAGGGCATCAACTGGATGCGCCAAGGCGACTCGGCGCAGGGCTGCGTGCCGTTCGCGTTCGATCTGAGCAAGGCGGTGCCGAGAGCCTTTGTCTACGAGTACATGATTATTCCTGTGCCCGCGTCCACCGTGGTTTACGGACTCGGCGGCCAAAACCGCGGTGTCCCGACCTCGTTCTTCGATGACGGCACGACTAACGTGTGGCACCAGGCGAAGTTCGTGCATGAATTGTGGCGCGGGGGCCGCAACGCCGGGTACACCAAGCAGACCACGGGCGGCTTCTGCGTTCAGTTGAAAGGCGTCACCGCCCACCCCAACACGGGTGCCCTAACCTTCACCAACCACTGTCCCAAAGGGCAGTTCCGTCATTTCTACGTGGAGATGCGCATCCCTGACTACTGGGAAAATCTGGTGGGCGTGCGAATGGTCGAAGGCAAGACCAGATCAATAATGAACCTCACCTGCCAATGACCCCCTAAGGGGGATCAGGGCCAGGCGGGAGGCCAAGGCCCGATAAGAGAAGGTGTCGGCTGGATATCCACAAACAGGGCAGCGCCTCATCAGACGAAGGGCTGAGTCGCTGCTGTAAATCGGCGCTACGCTTTGACGAGTGTAAGCATCGCTGCCTTTGGGGACTCCAGAGAAAGAGCAAGAATCTTGCCGAATACAAAAAGCTTCAGAGACTTGTATGACCAGGTTTTGGCAAGGCCCGGGGCGGCGGAGCGCCTCGCCGCGCTACGGAAGGACACGCTGGCCGAGATCGGACTTTACGAAATACGGCAACGTTCCTCGACTGGCCCCGGTCCAGGCTTGCGACCGAGCCGGGATCCCGATCCTCGTCGAACGTAGGTCTACTAACTTCTGCGCTTGTGCAGGGAAGTTGTTGACACCTAGGTTCTGATATTCTGCCTGGTTGAGTTGCGAAAGCGACAGCCAGGGTTACGAGTCGGCGGTGCGTTCGATGCGGGCGAGCATTGCTGCCGAGGGGATGACCTTGCCGTTTAGATAGGTGCTGAGCCGTGACGCGCTGGTGCCTATTGAGGCGGCGAACTCCGCTTTGGTTTTTCCTGCTCGCTTGACGGCGGCTTGGACACGGGATGCAACGTGGGCTCGGTCGGCGAGGTCGGCCTGGGTACGGGCGTGGTCGATCGCCAGAGCGAAGAGGGTACTCACGCCGTCAGGGTCGCGGTAGCCGAGATAGTGCTCTACTTGCCGGGCCACAGGACCCCATGGCATCCGCCGGATTTCCGCGAAGATGGGCTGCCAGTCAGGGACCAGGCCATAGTCGATAGCGGTCACCAGCGCATCGTAGGGCCAGGTAGTGACCGGGTCGGACCACTCGGCATCGACGTTGTGGAATAGCAGCCCGCTCATGCCGCACCGCTCACCCGCAGGGCCATCGCCTGGCAGGCCTCCACCACATCGGGCCAGCAGTGCCATCGTGAGTCAAGCCCCTTGTAGCGAGAGAGGTCGTTGATCACGTCTGTGTCGCGCGGCGACGGCTCGGCGAGGACGACCACCAGCGAGGTCAGCACCGACGCCGGATCGCCGGACCGGTCGGCGTAGTAGTGGTCGATGTCCGAGAGCACATCGCAGGCGGCGTCTTCTCCGATGTGGGCGGCGAGGGCGGCAACGTCGAGAAAGTCGCGTACCACGTTGCGCTGCACGACCAGGAAGGCTTTGACCCGCAAGGCTTCCGCTTCGGTCGGCGCTATGACCACGGCGTCAGGGCTGACGGCGACCTCGATAGTCTCAAGGGGCCGAATTCGCCGCATCTGGCGGAGCCCGGCCTTGATTCCGTCGAGGCTGCCCATGATGGTGAACGGGGGCTTTGAGGCGCGCACCGAAGTCGCCCACCCCTCGGCTGCCTCCACCGCCTCCAAGACCGCCTCGTATCGGTCGACCAGATCGGCCAGAACGTGGTCGATAGAGTCCCTGTGTCCGGCATGCAGCGCCGCTGCCGTTCCACCCACCAAAACGGCATCAGGAACGACCGACTGTAAGCGCGCCGCCGACTCCATCACCCGCTTCAGTTCAGGTCGCATTTTTTTCAATGCTGCTTATCATAACCGATAAGTAACTGACCGATCATCTTTCCCCAGAAGGTTAAAGGGCGGGCCCGGTTGCGGATTCAGCCCCAGAGTCCGGCGATGGGTACGGCCTCGATGCGATCACCCAGACCGTAACGGTAAGGGCCGGTGTGGAAGACCACCCCGCCCGCGAACTGTTCAGGTGGGATTTGGTCGCGCAGCCAGGCAATATGGCGGGCGCCGCGGCGGTTCGGGGCGTTGCCGGTTTTGACCTCGAACGCGGCAACCCGACGCCCGAACTCCACCAGCAGGTCGATTTCATGTTCGCCGCCCTGGGTGCGGAGATGGAACAAGTGGGCGCGGCCACTTGACGCTGAAACCTCGGCGCGGATTTGGGCGGCCACGTAGGTGTCGATGATCCGCCCTCTGGCGTCGCTGTCGCGCAGTATGCTCTCGCGGTCGACGCCCATCAGCCAGGCTGCCAGACCGGAATCGGTTAGGTAGCGCTTTGGCATCGAAGTGAGCCGCTTGAGTCGGTTCGAGTGCCAAGCAGGTAGGTCGGCTGCCAGGAGCAGCACGGTCAGCATCTCGTGGTAGCTCAGCGTGGTGCGGCGATCCAGGCCGGCCGCCTGCGCCAAGGCGGTGTCGGGGACCACCCCGGAGGTGTGCAGAGCGAACGCATGGAGGCAGCGTCGCAGGGACTCGGGGCTGCGGCGTCTGCCATTGGGGGCGGCGAACTCTTTGAGGTCGCGGGTCACTGTCACGTCGACGTAGGTCTGCATCCAGTCATCGCGTGCGCCGGCTGCCGAGGCCGCCAAGGCACCGGGGAATCCGCCGTCGAGGGCAATGTCGACGTAGCCGAGTATGTCGGGCCGTCGGGTGGGCAGGGAAAAGCGTCGGTCGCTGTCCCATCGGTCGAATAGTGAGGGGGCGGCGGCGTCTCCGAAGCGTTCGCGACCGGTCAGCGGCCATAGCTGTGTGGTCAGGACACGGCCGGTCAACGGCCACTGGTCCACGTGGAGGTCGTTGCGGGCCGATCCGGTGAGCAGGTAGCGGCAGGGTGGCCTCGGCGCGGCGTCGACCGCCCTCTTCACCGCTCCGAGCACCTCCGGGGCGTGCTGCCATTCATCGATCAGCAGCGGAAACGGGCCGTCTCTGATGGCCGTGTCCGGATCGTCCAGGACGAGTCCCCGCTCCGCCTTAACGTCGAGGCGGAGTACCGACCGAGCGTGCCGTAGCGCGGTAGTGGTCTTGCCGACCGCGCGCGGCCCGGTGATGAACTCCGCCGGCCAGGCTTCCAGGTGTCGGGCCAGTGGACTGTCTGCGATGCGCGGGATGTAGTAGTCGATACTCTTGAGAATACCTGATCCCACTACTTTATGCCTATATTATCGGCCGATTCTTGTACAAATTACAGGCTGATTCATACTCAGATTTGCATCAAGTTTATGTCTGGATTCTCGGAAGGAGTCGACGAACAGAATCGCCCCCAGAACAGCCCTCCTCGCAAAGCCGCGAACGACCCCGATTCTTATCGAAGGCGACTAAACTGCTACGGCACCGTGATCAACGACTACCGGACCGCTGTGTATATAAGGATTGTCCGTGCATGACCAGTCCCAACTTACCGAGATCCGCTGTCGCTAGGGGGGGGGAGATACGCGGGTTATGAGGCGTGCGCTTTCGGTGCTTCTGGCGTTGGCGCTGCTGGTGGGTGCCGTTTCTCCCGTTGCTGCGCAGACGGACGGCGATGATTCTTCGGAGAGCCAGGATGTCGGCGAGGACCTGACCGAGGGTTTAGGACCTGAGACGCTGGGGCCGGAGGCCTCGCTGGAACCTGATTCCGGCACACAATGGACGGCGGATGCGGTGGTGTATCCGAATCTGGGTTCGCAACTCAGCGCGGTGGCGGTGGCGTTCGATGAAGACGATCCGAACTCCCCCCTCAGCGGAGAGGCGATGCGTTCCTCAGTCGGCACAGAGCCGAACTCTGTCGGTGCAGAGCCGCTGCTGTTGACGATCCAGACGGACGGTAATGCCGACGGCGTTGTGGACTTCTTGGCTAGCAACGGCGTGTCGGCGGCGAATGTGGTGGGCGACTACCTTGAGGCCTATGTGCCGCCCGACCTGCTGGCCGGGCTGGCGGCCGAGACCGGCGTGGAGAGGGTGCGCGAGATGCCCGAGCCGTTCAAGACGAAGGGCAGCGTCAAAAGCGCAGGCGTCGCGGTCCACGGTGCCTCGGTTTGGCATCGCAACGGTTTCACCGGCGACGGCGTGAAGGTGGGCGTGATCGATACGGGGACGACCGCGACGGCCAAGGACGGTTTCACCGGCCTGCGCGCTCTGCGGGGCACAGAGCTCCCGTCGACGGTGACCGGACGGTGCTACATAGATGTGGGCCGGCCGAGCAGTGATCTGGCGAACTGCGACGCCCCAGGTGGCGACAACCACGGTACCTTGGTTGCCGAGACGTTGATGGACATGGTCCCCGACGCCGATCTGTACGTCTCGAATCCCCGAACGTGGGCGGATCTGCACAGCGCGGTGGTGTGGATGCACGGCCAGGGAGTGAAGGTCATCGTCTATGCGGTCTCATGGAATTGGCACGGGCCTGCTGACGGTACCTCGCCGGTCAACCCGAGCCCGATTAACACGGCCAAGTGGGCTGCCGACAACGGAATAATCTGGGTGAACTCGGCGGGGAACTACGGAAGGATGTCTTGGTTAGGGTCGTTCGCCGACACCGACAATGACGGCTACCACCAGTGGTCGTCGGGGGGTGCCGAAGCTCAGACGTTCTATCTGCGGGCGGGTGCATACATGTTCATCGCGTTGCGGTGGGATGACACCTGGGGAGGGGCGACGAAGGACCTTGACTTGCAGGTCAGGTATTCGGCCACGCGGGGCGGGACGCAGTCAGTGGTCGGGAGCAGCGCCGATACGCAGAACGGCAGAGCTACGGACTACCCGTATGAGGGGGCCAGGGTGAAGGTGCTGTCGGGAGGTGACGGCTATTACTCGTTCTATGTAAAGAAGAAGGGTTCCAGCGTCGCCCCGACTTGGGTGCAGGTCCTGATCTTTACCGATGCTGTCCCCCATCTCCCCTACTACACGGCAGGCGGCAGCATCGGCAGTCCGGCCGACAGCTCGCATGCCGGGGTGTTGGCAGTCGGTGCCGCTTCGTATTCGAGCACCAACGTCATCCGCAACTACAGCAGCCGGGGCCCTACGCCGGACAACCGCACCAAGCCCGACATTGTGGGCGTCGATTGCACGCGTACCGTGTCGAAGTCGTCGGGCTTCTGCGGTACGAGCCAGTCGGCCCCGCACGTCGGAGGCCTCGCTGCGCTGGTGATCGACCGCAACCCCTCCTTCACGGCCCAGCAGGTGGCCAACTATCTCAAGACGAACGCGGAGGAGCGCGGTGCCCCGGGTGCCGACAACACCTGGGGTCACGGCTTCGCTATTTTGCCTATTACCGGCTTGATCCCAGACGACGGCTGCGCGGAGGCGTTGACGGGTGCCGGCAGCGTGCCGGGCAGTTGGGGGTCTGATTGTCTGTCCGAGAGACGGTCTGGACGTAATGCGAAGTTCTACACGTTCTCGTTGGACAGTCAGGCGTCGGTGAGGATCGATCTGGAGTCTTCGGTGGACACGTATCTGTATCTGCGGCGGGGACTCAATCAGCGGTCCGGCGGCTATTTGGTACTCAACGATGACGGTGGCACCGGGCGGAACTCGCGGATCGCAAGGACGCTGGCCGCGGGCGACTACACGATCGAGGCGACTACTTTTGCGTCCGGGCGCACCGGTTCCTTCACCTTGACGGTGGCCGGCATCCCGGCCCAGACTCCGGCGACGCCAGAGGTCAGCGTGACGGCGGGCAGCGGTGTGACCGAGGGCGGTGATGCGAGTTTCACGGTGGCGGCGAGTCCGGTGCCGTCTGGGCCGTTGTCGGTGGATTTGACTGTCGCTCAGGTGGGTGATTTCGGGGTGTCGGTGGGTTCTCGGACGGTGTCGGTTCCTACGACTGGTACGGCGACTTTGACTGTTTCGACCAGCGATGACGATGTTGATGAGACGGATGGTTCGGTGAGCGTGACGGTAAGTG
>VXMP01000037.1 GCA_009841075.1 Acidimicrobiia bacterium
CCCCCTTCCCTGGCGTTTCCCGCCCCGCAACCGGATCATCTCCGGCATCGCCCATGCCCTGATAGTGGTGGAAGCCGGGGTTAAAGGTGGAGCCTTGGTCACCGCCCGTATCGCCCTCGATCAAAATCGGGATATCTTCGCCACCCCCGGTGACGTGGGCCGGGCCAGCTCCATGGGATGCAATCTGCTGATCAGAGACGGTGCCCATCCCGTATTGGACGCCGATGACCTGCTCGAATGCCTGGAGCTGGCCATTGGTCCTCCGCCCCGGGCGCAAAACGGGTCGGCACCGTCCGCTATAAAGGAGTCGGCGGTGTCGGTGGAGCAGTTCGTGGCTTCTTTGAGCGAAGACCCCATCAAGGGGATGGCCGAAATGGGACGCCTGATCGCCCAAGGACAGGTTTCGATCGACTCCTATGGAATGGTGGTCCGGGCGGGAGGTGGGGGCCAATAGCTACCCTGGGTTCATGCAGATGATCGTGCTCGGATCCAACGGCACCTACCCCACGGCCGGTCGCCCCGCTTCGGGATACCTGGTATCCGATGCGAAGACCCGTCTGTGGATGGAGGCCGGACCCGGCACCTATCTGGCCCTTTGCAACGAAATGGATCCCACCGAAATCGACGGGGTAATCCTCTCCCATCGACACCCCGATCACTGTTCCGATTTCTTCGCCCTGTACCATGCCCTGGCCTACGGGCCGAATAGCGGGAAACCGGTTCCGGTGGTGTGTCCGCCGGATCTTGCCGAGGCCCTATCCGCCTTCCTGCACGACCCGCCCACCCTTGGATCCGTTTTCCGATTCATCCCCTCCACCGGCGGCGATACGGTCCGATTGGGAACGATGGAGATATCATTGGCCCTCTCCAACCATCCTCCCCCTACCCTGGCACCACGGATAACGGTGAACGGACGATCCCTCACCTACACGGCCGACACCGGCCCCAGCGAGGCTCTAACCGAACACGCTACAGGATCAAATGTTTTGCTGGCCGAGGCAGGTAGCGGCGGCGGAAGCTCCGGTCGGCCCTATCCTTATCACCTGACCGGATCCGAAGCAGGCCTCATGGCAGCGGCCGCAGGCGTAGGCCGGCTGGTGTTGACCCATATACCGGCCTACGTCGACCCCGAACAGGTGTTGCAAGAGGCGGAAGCGGAGTTCAAAGGCCGGGTGACCTTGGCCGTACCCGGGACTCGAATAGCAGTCTGAGAAGGTGAATTGTCAAAAATGGAAGGTTGGCGAGGCCGAGAGGCGGATCAGCTAAGGCCGATCCGGATAGTACGAGGCTATACCGACACCACTCCCGGATCGGTCCTGATCGAAATGGGTCGCACCCGGGTGCTGGCCACCGCCTCGGTCACCGATTCGGTGCCGCGGTGGATGAAAAGGAGTGGACGGGGATGGGTAACCGGCGAGTACGCCATGCTACCCGGTTCGGGTCATAATCGCATCCCCCGCAGCGCCTACAACTCAGGACGCCCCAAGGAAATATCTCGTCTGATCGGACGGAGCCTGCGCGCCGTGGTGGATCTGAACCGGCTGGACGAGATAACCGTCAACGTGGACTGCGACGTCATCCAGGCCGATGGCGGCACCCGTACCGCGGCTATCAACGCCGGCTGGGTAGCCCTCCACGACGCCCTGCAATGGGCGGAAGATAAAGGAAAGGCGGATAAGGGTTCCCTGCTGGATCGGGTGGCCGCCATCTCGGTTGGTCTGGTGAAAGGCCAAGCCCTACTGGATCTGGATTACCGAGACGATATGGCGGCCTCGGTGGATCTGAACGTGGTCATGACCGGACGAGGTCTGATGGTGGAGGTTCAGGGCGCGGCCGAGCAGCTTCCCTTTAGCCGAGCTGAGCTGGACGAGCTGTTGAACCTGGCCGAACCGGGCATCGAAGCCATCGGTGACCTGCAGGAACAGGCCATCTCGGAGTGAGCCGAGGGCTGGGCCGGGTGGTGGTGGCCTCCAAAAATCCGGACAAGGTGGCCGAACTCGAATCCCTCCTGGTCCGATACCGGCTGGTGGAGGAGGTGATCCGGGGGCGGGAATGGCCGGATGTTGTAGAGGATGCCCCCACTCTCACCGGAAACGCCCTGCTCAAGGCCCGACAGGTCTGGGAAAGCACCGGGTTTCCGGTGGTGGCCGACGATACCGGTCTGGAGGTACGGGCCTTGGACGGGGCACCAGGGGTGCTGACCGCCCGCTACGCCGGACCGGACGCCACCTACCGATCGAACCGGGAAGCACTGCTGACCGCCCTCATCGGTATAGAGGATCGAAGGGCCTGCTTCAGAACGGTCGTGGTAGCCATTACCGCTGCCGGCCAAACGGTGTTAGCCGAAGGTGTGCTCGAGGGTGAGATCACCTGGGCGGCGCGAGGATCCGGCGGGTTCGGCTACGACCCGGTTTTTGAGATGCAAGGACGTACCCTGGCGGAGATGAGCCCCGACGAAAAGGAACAGATCAGCCACCGGGCGCGGGCCGTAGCAGCCCTGGCCGATGCCCTCCGCAACCTGCCCGAGAATTGACCCGACCTTGCTTTCGGCTACCGATCCGAGGGGTTTTTCAGCGGCGAGCCTTCATCTTTGCCACCACCCCGCCGATGGTGGCGGAAAAGACCTCCAAGGCTATTCCGCTGATCTCTTCCGAGCAGTCGGCAGCCGCAAAGGTAAGCGGCTCGGCCAGGCTTGCCCAGTGTGGGGCCAGGGTGTTAGGTCCGGTAATCCCCCCTTTTCCCACATCGGATGCCACATAGAGGGTGGTGGTTACGCCGGAGTTGATGATGCGGATAGTGCACATCTCGCAAGGTTCGAGGGAGGTAACCAGGGTATGCCCGCGTAGGTCTCCTCCACCCTGGCGGCTGTCCTCATAGATATTGAGGGCCGACATCTCGGCGTGCAGATCGCTACGAAACCGAGGGGCCAGCATCCGGTTATGGTCGGAAACCAGCACCTTCCGGCCGGGATCGAGGATCACACACCCCACTCCGGCGTTGCCTTCCAGCCCGGCGTCAATCGCCTCCTTGATGGCTAGTCGAGACACATCGTCGTCCGGATACCGATCGACCATCGATCCGAGTTCGTAGCCGAGTTCAAGCAGACGGTTACGGGTCGGGGCGGTGATGTTAGCCTTGGGTTGACTCATGTAGCTCACTCCATCCGAATTTAAGGCGGGCACCTAGAGGTTGCCGGTCCGATTCGGATTGTAGTGAAGGGTCGCTAATCCTTATCGGGTTGGTAGCCGGGCTGCCCACCCGTCCTGTAGTCGATTAAGAAATCGAGGTTGGTAAAAAAATGGCACGACAACCGCTCGACCTGGCGGTAATAAACGGAACGGTGGTCTTAGGAGGGGGGCGCTATCGGGTGGCGGTAGGCATCAAAGACGGAAAAGTGGCCATGCTGGCCCCCGAAGAGCTACTGCCCGCAGCGCAGCGCACGATCGACGCCCGCGGGAACTACGTACTCCCTGGTGTGGTGGACTCCGAAGCCCATCCGGGATGCTACGTCCCGTTCGACTACGACATGAAGACCGAATCAAGGGCCGCGGCCACTGCCGGTATAACCACCTGGGGGATCCAGGCACCCACCACCCGGCTCGGAACCAAGCCCTTCAAGGAAGTGGTAGCCCGGTCCGATGTGGTGTCTTTCAACCAGTCCTTCCCTTCGGGGCGGGATGTGATCAACCAACACAGCCATGTGGACGCCTACCTGACCTACATGCTGGAAACCGATGAGCACGCCCGTGAAATACCCCAATACGCCGAGGAACACGGGGTCACTTCCTACAAGCTCTATCTCCAGACCCGGTCCATGAAGGGAATGGCTGACGATGACGACACCAACTGGCCCTCCCGTCGGGCCGGACTCGGCACCGGAATCGACGACGGCACCGTCTATCTGGTGATGGAGGAGGTAGGGCATCTCGGCTATCCGGGCATCGTCCACATCCATCCGGAGAACTGGGAAATCGGACGAATTTTCGAGGACCGCCTTCGCCACAGCGGGAGGACCGATTTCGGTGCCTGGACGGATCGCTCGCCCGATTTCCTGGAAGCCCACCACGTCCGTTCCTATGCCTATCTGGCTATGCAAACCCCCGGCCATGTACCCCTCTACCTACAGCATTGCACTACCCAACTTTCGTTCGAGGAAGTGACCCGGGCTCGGGCGGAAGGACTGGAGCTCTACGCCCAGACCGGCCCTCCCTGGCTATGGGCGCAACCCGAATACGGTTGGCGGATCAACGTCCCGCTCCGCCGCCGGGACAACATCGAGGCGCTCTGGGTAGCGCTGGCCGAAGGCATCGTCGACGTGGTCGGGTCGGACCACGTGGTCGGCTGGGAGCCCGCCGCCTATGAGGAGATGTTCAACCCGGTGATCTGGGATTGCCGGACCGGGTTCTCCCGGGTGGAGCTGTTTTTGCCGGTGATGCTGTCCGAAGGGGTCAATAAGGGCCGGATCAGCCTGGAAAGGGCGGTCCAGGTCAGCTGCGAGAATCCGGCCAAGACCTCCGGCCTCTGGGGTCGCAAGGGCTCGCTGCTCCCGGGTTTCGACGCCGACCTGGTGATAATCGACCTGGGTAGAGAGGTGAAGGTGGGTAAGGAACACATCAACACCCGTTCGGGCTGGTCGATCATGGAAGGCCACACCTTCACCGGCTGGCCGATCATGACCATCCTGCGGGGCGAGGTCAGCGCCGAATGGGCAGACGACTCGCCCGGGATGCGCCCGGTCGGAGAGCCTCGGGGCGAATATCTGGCCCGTAAGCTCCGCCCCAAGCATCAGGTCATCGACTCGAACAGTCCGGCTCGGATAGCACCCACCCACCGTTGGCTGGCCGATGACTTCGCCCGCCCCGGGTTCGCCCCTGAGACCACCAGGTACGACCGTCCGATGGGCGGCTGAAGATGGCCATCTGGGACGACGTTCTCACCGAAACCGATCGACAGGTCTTCGCCGCCGCCGGTTGGGGCAGGCGGGCGGGCTACGGGGAACGGCCCGCCATCATGGTCATAGACGTCAACTACAACTTCTGTGGCGACCGGGCCGAACCCATCCTGGAGTCGATAGAACGATGGCGCTACGCCTGCGGCCCGGAAGCCTGGGAGCGAGGCATACCGGCCATCCAAGCCATCCTGGAAGTAGCCCGGGCCAAACGACTACCGGTGATCTACACCACCAACCCCCGCCGACCGGACGGCTTCGACCTGGGTATCTGGTCGCTGAAGAGCACCCGGGCCGAGGACGAGGTTGACGTCATGGGACACAAGGGCAACGAGATAGTCGCCGAGGTGGCACCGCTGCCGAACGATCTGTTCATCGAGAAACGCAAGCCCTCGGCCTTCTTCGGAACCCCGCTGGCCAGCCATCTCACCATGATGCGGGCCGACTCGCTGATAGTTACCGGCACCACCACCAGCGGATGCGTCCGGGCCAGCGCCGTAGACGCCCTCTCCTATGATTTCAAGGTGACCATCCCCCACGAGGCGGTGTTCGATCGGGGAGAGGTTTCCCACAAGATCGCCCTATTCGACCTGCATATGAAGTATGTGGACGTCACCGACCTGGAGGACGTGCTGACCTATCTGCGTGGGGTTCCGGAAGGGTTGTTCGACCACACCTATCCGCCCGCGGCGGAGGCAAGGAGATGACCTGGTGAGCCTGGATTTCCCGATTCGCAAAATGATCCACCTGGTAGAGGAGGAACGCAGTCGAGAGGGGATCAAAGCAGATCCCCCGCTGCGTAAGGCGGTCGTGGCGGCCGTTATCCATAATCCTTATGCCGGGCGGTATCATGCCGACCTTTCGGAAGGGGTGGAGTTTTCGGTAGGTCTGGGCCGGATCATGGGGGAGATGGCCCTCGAAACCCTGGGCGAGCCGATCCTTTCCTACGGCAAGGGCGGAATTGCCGGCATAGACGGATCGCAGGAGCATGCGGTTATGTTCTTGTCCACCGCCTTCGCCAATCCCTTGCGCCAGGCCATGGGAGGAGGGGTGGCCTGGATGTCTTCGGCCACCATCGTCGCCGTGGCCGGAACCCCGATCACCCTTCCTTTAGCACACAAGGACGCCCTTTACGTTCGCGACAACTACGACGCCATCACCCTTCATCCAGGCGATGCTCCCCGTCCCGATGAGGTTCTGGTGGCCGTGGCGGTAGCCAACCGGGGGAGGCCCAACGCTCGGATGGGAGGCCTGGCCGCCTCCGATGTGGAGGGCGTGGACGGGCTCCGCTGAGCCGTGCCTGATCCCCGACGGGTCGGCATAATCAACATCGGTACCCTGGTTACCGGTGACCTGGATCGGCCGGTTCTGGATGACGCCGACTCTTTGTTTATCGAAGCCGGGCGGATAGCCGCGGTCGGTGGTCCACTGTGCGAAGACGATGTGGATCAGCTCATAGACGCGGCAGGTGCCACCGTCGGGCCGGGGCTGATCGACTCGCACTGCCATGTGGTTATCGGTGATTTCACCCCTCGCCAAAACGTGGTCGGCTTCCTTAGTTCCTATGTCCATGGGGGCATCACCCAGGTGATTTCTCCCGGCGAGATCCACGCTCCCGGTCGGCCTCACGACGCCGACGGGGTGGTGGCCTTGGCAGTGTTCGCCCAGCGCTCCTGGACCAACTATCGGCCCAACGGGATGAAGGTAAACGGGGGAGCGGTGGTGTTGGAACCAACCCTTCGACCCTCCCATTTCCGCTATCTGGCCGACCAAGGGGTTCGGCTGGCCAAGTTCGGTTTCGGGCTTTACGAGGATCCGGCTGACGGGCTACCCCAGGTTGAGGCCGCCCAGGAGGTGGGTATCAAGGTGATGTGCCACTCCGGCGGGGCTTCGATCCCCGGCTCCAAACCGATAACCGCCCGGCATCTGATGCTGCTCAAACCGGATGTGTGCGGTCACATCAACGGAGGCCCTTCCTCTCTGGATGATGACGGGGTGGCGGAAATCGTCACCGACACAGATCTGGTATTGCAGATCGTCCAGGCGGGCAACCTGAGGAGCGCCATCAGGATCGTTGACCTGGTACTCCAAGTCGGTGCCGAGCAGAGGGTGATAATCGGTTCCGACACCCCGACCGGAACCGGGGTGATGCCGCTGGGGGTGATCAAAACCATGGCCGAGCTGTCCTCACTGACCGAGGCCGACCCGGCGGTGGTATGGGCCTGGGCTTCGGGAGTGGTCGCCGATGTATACGACCTGGAGGCCGGCAAGGTGGAGGTGGGCCGACCGGCGGACCTGATCATCGCCGACGCCCCCTGGGGATCCTATGGGGGTGATGCCCTGGGTGCCCTGGCCCGTGGGGATATCCCCGGCATAAGCTGCGTTCTCGTTGACGGGCGGATCCGGGCGCTGCGGAGCCGTAACACCCCGGCCGCCGCCCGCCTGGCCGTGGTAACGCCGGAAGTAGGGGAGCTGCCCGGTTCAAGCCATGTCTAGCGTTAGAAGTGGTTTGGGAGCTTGCTGCCCTTCAAACTCGATATTTCCGGTTTAAGATTAGATTATTGGTGCTTTTGCATCCCTAAGTGGTATCCTCTACAGTAGGATAAGTTCAGTTGGCCTTGAAAAAAGGAGCAGACATGAAAACGTTGACGTATAGGGATGCGGCCTGGGAGTTGTTAGATCAGGCGGTTGAGGAAGTGGAGGCCGGGGATGGTCGGTTGGCATCTGAGAAGGGTTGGGGTGCGGCTGCGCAGATGGTGAAGGCGGTGGCCGAGAGTAGGGGCCGGCCACATGATACCCATACTTCATTGTTTAGAGTCATAGATAGTGTTGTTGAGGAGACGGATGATGATTGGATATACGATGACTTTATGATAGCCAATTCTCTCCGTCAGAACTTCTATGAGAACCAGATGTCATCACCGAATGTTGTCCAGGGTCTGGAATATGTGACCAGACTTTTGAAGAGGTTGGATGCGCCGGATGTGTGGGGAGGTGGGGTATGAGGACGTTGACGTATAGGGATGCGGCTTGGGAGTTGTTAGATCAGGCGGTTGAGGAGGTGGAGGAGGGGGATTGTCGGCAGGCGTCTGAGAAGGGTTGGGGTGCGGTGGCGCAGATGGTGAAGGCGGTGGCCGAGAGCAGGGGTTGGCCACATGATACCCATACGGCACTGTTTAGAGTCATAGATGGTCTTGTTGAGGAGACAGACGATAATCTGATCTATAATTACTTTTTGGTAGCGAACTCTCTTCATCAGAACTTCTATGAGAACCAGATGGCATCACCGAATGTTGTTCGGGGTTTGGAACGAGTGGCTCGACTCTTAGGCCGATTGGATGCTCCAGATGTGTTGGGAGTTTAGCCGAGGGCGGCACCCAAACCTAGGCCTACTCCCATCAGGAAGTGAAGCCGGGCGGTGTTTTCCAGTACCCGGATGAGAGCCGGGCCGTCGTCGGCGGAGGCCGAACGGACGGTTCGGATCAGCGGTATCGCCATAGGTGCCGACAACAGGGCCAGCCCGGTCCAGGGTGGGGTAAACCCCAGCGCTGCCCATATCGCCACCAAGCCGAAGGCCCCACCAATCAGGGCGGTATAGAGCAGACGGGTTCCGGGTCGTCCCAGCAGAACCGCCAGGGTTCGCTTGCCTACCGCGGCGTCGGTGTCGATGTCCCGCAGGTTGTTAACCACCAAAATTGCCGTGACCGTGAACCCGACCGGAAGAGCTAGCAACCAGGCCTCGGCCGGGCCGGTTCCGTCATGGGCGAAGCGGCTTCCCACCGTAGCCATCAGTCCGAAGAACACGAACACCGAAACCTCTCCCCAGCCTCGATAGCCGTAAGGGACAGGCCCTCCCGTGTAGGTGAGGGCGGCGATGATGGCTGCCACTCCCACCGCCAACAACCACCAAGTGGTGATAGCCGCTATATAAAAACCGCATATAGAGGCGATCCCGAGCGTCACCACCACCCCGATCCAGACCGAGCGGGCCGGAAGAAGCCCGGCGGCCACCACCCGGGTGGGCCCTATCCTGGAATCCGAGTCCGCTCCCCGGCGGGCATCGGAGGCGTCGTTGGCGAAGTTGACGGCCACCTGAAGTGCCAGTGCGCAAACCAGCGCCGCCGCCAGCGCATCTGCTCTGAACACCTGGTCGCCGATTGCCGATCCGGTGCCCACTATGACCGGCGCAATGGCCGCCCAGAGGGTTCGGGGTCGGGCAGCCAGCACCCACGGGTTGACAGATGGGTTGGTCATCCGGTTAGTTTGGTAGAAATATGGTCAAGAATTCCAATCATCCTCTCAAGCTCCGGCGGGGCCAGGTTATACCGGCCGCCGAGCTGCGATGGGATTTCGGCCCCTCTTCCGGTCCGGGCGGACAGCACGTCAACCGTTCCAACACCCGGGTCGGGCTTACCCTGTCGGTCATCAAATCCGCCGCATTTACCGATCAGGAGAAGGAGCGCATCGAGCGTCGCTTGGGTTCCAGGATGCGCTCGGGGACTCTTCGGGTGGTGGCCGACGATCACCGCTCCCAGTGGCGCAACCGCCAGGATGCCCGCCGGCGGATGGCTGCCCTGCTTGATATGGCTCTCTCGCCCGAGCCTCCCGTCCGGCGGGCGACCCAACCGAGCCGGGCGGCCCGCCGCAACCGGATGGAGGCCAAGCGCCGCCGCTCGGAGACCAAACGGCTGCGTCGCCCACCCGGCCGCAACGAAGACGACTAACCAGGCGGGTCGAACCCCATCGAACAGATCACCCGGGGTTCGCTTCGAGGTCGAGAGGGGTCCGGCAACCTACACAACATCTGCTCTTTGTAGAGGTCGACGATTCGGGCGGCCAGGCCGGATTGACTGTTCGACCGCAGCTCGATGGACAGAAGTTGGGCGGCCCGATCCATCAGTGGGAACCTACGCAGCTGCTCCAAGGCCTGGTCAAGGTCTTCCGGAGACACATACAGCTCAAGTTGGGGCTGAGAGGAGTAATCCTTGAGCTTCTCATAGCAGCGCCCGCGGATGCCGATGGGGACGACCGCCGTCTTGTCAGGCGGAGAGGTTATCGGCCCCTCGAAGGCTTGGGCCACCAGCTCAAGATGGTCGGAACGAGGTGGGGCGGGAGGTGTCTCCGGCTCGCATCGGGTGATCCGCAGCGCCTCCTGAGGGCTGATCCGGCGGGCCTTCCCGTTTTCCGACACCACCACGAACGTGTCGGAGCCAGTAACGGTCTGGGTATGCACCACCACTCCCGAGAGAGCCCGAACCGTTTCTTCTTGCTCCGGGCGGAGGGTGGCGTAGACCACGTTGGGCAGATTCTCCACCTGCTTGGCCAGCTCCGGATGATCTTCTTCTGCCTGCCGCCAGATTTCGTAGGCCATCGAAGCCGGATCGACATCTTCGGAGGGAGCATGGTCCCATTCGGAGAGCTCGGTGAAAATACCCTTCACTGCTTCCTGTTCTTTGTCGTCTCCGAAGAACTGCTCATCCGAGCCCAGTAGGCGGGCGTTATCCCCCAGGCGGTCTCGGATGCGCTTGCGCAGGGTGATCTTTTCCTCCACCCGGTCGGCGGGCAGCAGGCTGTAGAGGAGCACCTTTTCGGATTGCTGGCCGATGCGGTCCACCCGTCCGGCCCGTTGCACCAGCTTGATGATGGCCCAGGGCAGGTCGTAGTTAACCACGATGCGGGCGTCCTGCAGGTTCTGCCCCTCGGAGAGCACATCGGTCGAGACCAGTACCTGTAGCTCCTCTTCTACCTCATCCAGCACGAACGGATGGGTGCCGGGGGAGAAGCGGCGGGCCAGCATGGTGGCGTTGCCATCCTGTCCGGTTACCCGGGCCACCCGTTCGATGTTCCGTTCCTCCAGAGCACGGGAGACGTAGTCGGCAGTGTCGCTATATTCGGTGAACACCAGCACCTTCTCGCCGGGATGGGTTTCCTGGATCAGTTTGACCAGGGTGTTGATCTTGCCGTCCTTAGTCTGGTCCCAGTTCCCGAAGCGTTCCAGCAGGCTGTCGATCACCCGAATGTCGTGGGCCAGGTCCTGGGCGAAACGACTGTCAAGATGTCGGGTGGGGAGCCATCTCAGCTTGCTGGGCGGCTTTTCCTGGAGCTTGCGATAGGCCTCGGCGGGTTGGTAGTCCACGCCGACGTTGTCGAAATGGCCTCGAAACAAACCGTCGTCTTCGGTGCCCAGGTCCGAATCCCAGACCGCCTTCTGGATGTCGCCGATCGGCACCGGTAGGCCCGATTCCATGGCGTAAAGGGTGACCCGATCCCGCAGCTGATGCCGTTTCAGGGTTAGGAGAAAGGCCGGACCCGAGGAGGTGAGCCGCTTATACATCATGATCCGGTTGAAACCGGCTACCGATCCCCCGGCGAGCTTCAGGTCCTCCAGCAGTTTTTCTCCCTCTTGGTCGGCCGGTTCAGCATCGGTCAGGTAGTTGGCGAAGGAGTAGCGGGGACGCTTCAGATCCCTCACCTGGTCCAGAGTTTGATCCGACATCATCCGGGCGGCCGGATCATCGTCATCGATTATCCGTTCGATCGGGTGGGCCTCCCGTTCGGGGAAGTAGAAGCGGTCGCGGTTCCGTTTTCCGAAGGTGAGATATTTGCGTTCTTGCTCGTCTTCCTCGGCGTAGTTGTCCTCGATGAAGCGGCGGGTGCGGCGGACCATGAACTGCGACATCAGGGTCTGCCAGTCCTCCAGTTCCTCCGATCGTCGGAAGGCGGCCAGCGAGGAGGTCAACCCCTCACAAGCGATGGCAAACGGATCCTCGCCCGCCTTTTCGATGGCCTTTTCGGGGCGTATCCCCAGGTCCTGGTGGTCGTTGAGGAACAGCGAAAGCTGGCTGTCCAGGTCTTCGAGGCTCTTGTTGTAGGGGGTGGCCGACAGCAGCAGCACCCGTGATTCGTTGTTCTGGATGTATTTGGTGAGGGCCTGATGATCCTTTCGTTTGGGATTACGGAGGTTGTGGGATTCGTCCACGATCAGCAGCCGATGCCTGGGCTTGGACGTCAGCTCCCTGGTGACCATCGACAGCGAAAGCACTTCGCCGTGTAGTCGGTACCGGTGTCGGTAGTCCTCCCACATCGGAACCAGGTTCTTGGGGCATACGATCAGGGTTTCCCAGCCCTGATCCTCTTGGAGTAGGCGGGCGATAGCGGTGGCCACCATGGTCTTGCCCAGGCCTACCACGTCTCCGATCATCGCCCCGCCCTTGTCGATCACGATGCGGGCGGCGATCTTGACGGCCGCTTCCTGGAACTTGAGCAGTTGATCGGCCATGGAGGTGGGCAGCCCGAAACTGATCAGCCCCTCCCGAGCCTCTCTGGACAGGTGATAGGCCATCTTCAGGTGGATCAGATAGGGGGGTAGCGGCTCTTCGCCCGCCCAGGAACGGTCCAAAATCTCGACCAGCTCCGGGTTGGCCTCCAGGGTGAACCGATCGCTCCAGAGCTTCTCGAACCAGTCGGCCAGGAGTTGGGTGGAGGTGATGTCGGTGACGTCCACGTTCAGCTCGCCTTTTTCGCGCAGGCCCGCTCCGGTGAGGTTGGATGAACCCACATATCCGATGCGGGGTACCGGCTGGTCATCACGGTGGGCCAGGTAGAGCTTGGCGTGCAGGCGATGGGCCAGGCACATGCGCAGGTCCACCTCACCTCGCTCGATCTGGCATTTCAGCAGCCGCAGCTGGTTTTCGTCAGATGGAGTGGGGATGCCCACCTCCAGTTGGGCACGGAACTCGGCCAGTGCCTCTTGCATGGCTTCCGAGACTGCGGCCCCGTCGACCGGAGGGGAAGGTCGGGTGCGCAGCAGGCGGCGCATCTCCCGTTGGGGATCCTCGGTACTTCCCACCAGCACACGGGCCTTGGTCCCGTCTTCTGCACCGGGCAGAGCAGATACAGAGTCTGAAATCAAGCCCCAACCCCGCAGGTTGAAATAACCCACCGCCGAGTCCAGGCTCCGTGAGGACCGGAGGGTCTGGAGCAGGGAGGCCTCCATCTGGTTGTCGGTGCCTTCAGACAGGTTGTCGAGGATGCGCGGCATCAGGGCTTATCCGCGGTTTCCGAAGGTCATGCGATCCCGCAGGTTGCCCGCCGCCTCATATTCCTCACGGGTGAGCCCCCAGGCCTGGGCCAGCAACCAATCCGCCTCGTCGGTGATGTAACGGAGCGGGCGCATGTTGTAGATACCCACCCTTTGGCCGGCGTTCAACTGCCAGATCAGATGATTGGGCATCTCGGTTTTCAGAAGTTCTGCCAGCTCCAGAATCCGATTTACTAGACTGACGAGTTCCATGTCAGACGGGGGGCTGGTAGCCAGACGTTCAATGTCACACGGGACTGCGGCTAGCACAGTCGGTGTGACATTGAACTCGTCACCGTAAATCAACCACCAGAGGTAGGCCCACCGTCCGGCCAGCACCATAAGGGCAATATCACGGTGGGTTGGTTGACTGAAATAAAAGCAGCCGAGATTAGGCGCAATGGGATTACCGGATTGGTCCAATACGGGTGGCGGGGTCTCATACACACCCAGCATGAAGTATCCAACCTTTCTGAATACAAGTTGGAATTCAGAACGGGAGATGATGCTGCTTCTAATGGGCTCGGCCTCTCTCACCAGTCGGTCAAACACATCAGATAAAGCCGAATCAATAAACGGCCACTGGTAACTATTACAGCTATAGAACAAACTAATAGATGGTTTGGTATATTCCAACGAGTCGAACAGTCTCGTAAATCCTTGCTTATTCCACCTCATTAATCGGGTGGTATGCAGACCGATACTCGAGTTGCCGGCCGATAGAAGAATCGTATTCCTTACCTTGGCGGACCCGGCAAAAAGGCTGTCGGGGCCTCGGGCGTAGGAGGAAATCCATAAAGCCGGGAAACGATTCTCCAGATAATGTCTGGCAGTCAAATACCGTGTGCTGAAACAGAGGTTGTGCATAACGATCATGGCCATCCGACCCTGAGGGTTCAACAGGTTGGAAGCTCTTTCCACACACAACGCGTAGATGTTGGGGCATTTTTCGGTTTGATAGCCCATCCACCGGTATTCGGTAACGTTCCCTTTGTTGATATACGGTGGATTGCCGACTACCACGTCAAAGCCGCCTTGTTGCCAGACGGAGGGAAACTCGGCGAACCAGTGGAAGGGAGAATGCGATTTCTTCCAGTCATCGAAGGGCTGTGTTTCGGTACGCATCTTGTGTAGCGCGGCATCTGCCTGGTAGGTGGCGGCTTTTATCTGGGCTACCAGGCGCTGTTTACCGGCTACCTTTTCCGCGCCGGTTTGGGATATCTGGGCCTGGGCGAAGATTTCGTAGTCTGCGGCAGCCTGATTAGCGGCTTGCTCTGCTGCAAGAAGCCCTTCATGGGCCAGTAGAGAACTCTCAAATCGGCGGCGGGCGTCTTCCATATCGGCGATACCAACCAGTAGGTTGCCGGTTTTGATGTTGAAGTCCAGGTCGGGGAGGGGTTCGATCTGGGAAACGTCTTCGAGCTGGGCGACCAACTTCAGGAACAGCCGGAGTCGGGCGATCTCCACCGCCTCGCCCATCAGGTCCAGACCGTATAGGTTGTTAAGACAGAGGGTTTTCAGCAGCCAATAGCGCTGGTTGGGGTGCTCTTGGGCCTCATCCAGGAATGCCGGCGGACCAAACTCTCTCTCTCTCTCTCGGAGATCTCTTCGGCTCGTTCGTATAGGGCGGTGTACATCGGTTCGAGCACGTCCAGGGCGGAGAGCAGGAACGCTCCCGATCCGCAGGTCGGGTCGCATACCTTTAGATCGCGCAGCACCTCGAACGCCACCGAACACTCGTCTGACCGCATCTGGCTGAAGTAGTCCTCCATCAGGCCCACCAAATCCAGGTTGGCGGTGACCGCTTCATCAATGGTGGTCACCCCGCCGCCGTCCACCTCGGCCACCAGCTTGTGATAGCGCTCACGCCGGTGGGTCACATCGCACCAGCGTTCTCCAGGCAGGGCCAGGTCCAAGCCCTCGTCCGGGTAGGCGCTGGGCGGCAGGTCCCCCTCCGGTAGATCCCGGTCGATCCCGTAGCCCAGGCTGTCGTGCAGGTATTGGTCGCCGGACCCTGGCAGCAGGATGCACGGGTCCTCCAAACCGGCCTCCACCATCCGGTCTACCACCGCCGGGATGATGGTGTAGGTGGTCATGTAGCCGGTGACATCCGGCTTGGTGTAGTAGGCACCTTTTTCTTTCTGGCCCTTTTCGGTGAAGTTGATGTACTGCTCGAAGATGAACCCCAAAATGTCCGGATTGATCTCGTTGTCCCTTCCGGAGGGGCGTTCGTCAAGATGCCAGCGCCAATCGTCGAAGAAACGGAAAATCTCCTCGAACACCGAGTCGCAGATCTGGATGTCATAGGTGCTCTCCAGGTGATGCTCTTCGAAAATGCCGCCGTCCACGTAGGGCACCTCCCCGATGATTTCGGCAATGCGAGGGTCGGACCAGTTTCGGACCGCGAGCGGAGCACCCAGGCCCTCATGGAACAACGGCAGCAGATACTCGCGGAAGAAGGCGTAGAACTCGTCCGGCCCGAAGGCTTCCCTCACCCTTTGCAATCCGGTTCCCAGGTAATGAAGGTCGCCGTTCATAAAACCCTTGCGCTGGATGAAATAGATGAACATGAGCCGGTTCAACAGGATGGAGGCATACCAGCGACGGTCGCGATCTTGCTGATCGGGAATGCCCTTGATCCGTTCGGTGAGCGACCGGTGATACTTCTGGAACTCCTGGTAGAAGCGCTTGGTCACCCGGTCGACGTTGAACGACCGCCGCACCCTTTCCAGCACCTGCGGGCCGGTCAAGGATTGATGGTCTTTCAGGTCGAACCTGATCCCCTCCAGCCTCTGCAACAGGGCGTCGTTGGTACTCCCTCGTCGATAGTGGTGGTCAACCAGTCTCCAGCCCGATCCGGAGGGACGTTGCTCGGGCCAAAGCCATAGCTGTTCTGCTCCGGTATCGAATATCAGCAGCTGGTCGGATGCTCTTTGGCGTAGCTGCCTGGTTATTCGCCTCTGCCGGGCTCGGATCGGAATCTGCGCGCACTGAACCGCCCACACCATCACCCCTCGAAGCTCGGCCTCCCCACAGGCGAACAGGATTTCGGTGGGTTCCTCCTCGTCCGACTCCAATTCGACCTGCCGTGAATCATCGGGCGGGTTGTCCCAGCCCAGCAGACGGAACAGAGCACCGAAATCGCCCTGGTCCAGATAGTGGCGAAAGTCTCCGTTGAGAGATGGTCTGGTCATTTGGCAAGCACTCTACCGAGCGGGTCGGACATTTTTCGAATTCTTGGGAGCAAGGGGTAGGGCAGTTGTCCGAGCAGTAGTGGTGACGGTGGTTCAGGTAGTAGGGGGAGGGCCCACCGGTGGCCCCTTCGGGATCGATCCGGCGGCCAGCATCCTCCTACCCGAGGCCGAGAGCAGGGCGGCCCCGATTCCCGCCAGCATTACCACCCCTCCGACCATATGTGCGGCGGTGATCGCCTCTCCCAGGACCAGCCAGGCCAGGGCACCGGCCAGGAACGGGATGGGCAGGTTGATCAGCGGTGGAATGTTGGCCGGAAGCCAGCGGATCGCCCAGATGAAAAGCAGCGCACCCAACCCGCTGGGCAACAACACGATTCCGGCCACGCTGAGCACATCCGCCCGGGTCATGTCCAGAAAGTCCTGTCCGGTCGCCAAGGCGAACAGGGTGACGAAAACCGTCCCGGAAGAAATCATGATCAGGTGCATGGGGAGGGTGTCAACCGTGCGGCGACCCGCCTTGGTGATCACCATCTGGATCGAGTAGAGGATGACCGAGACGCCCGCCATGGCCACCCCCAGGGGGTTACCTTCCGGGCCGGACGAGTCGCCGAGAATCACCACGATCGACCCCATGATCGCCACTATCGTCCACAGCCGGAACCGCATTCCGGGGCGTTCCCCGAATATAGGGATGGCCCAGAGTGCCACCAGAACCGGATTGATCTGGTAGATGAGGGTGGTTCCCGCGACCGAGGTGAGCTTGATCGCCTCGATGAACAGCAGGGTGGCGATGCCGTTCAGGCAGCCGGCGATTATCGGCGGCCTCCAGCGTCTTCCGGTGGGCCATTGGACATTTCGGCCCCGTTTGAGCAAGGCCATGCCGGCTACGGTGGCCAGGATGGTGAGCCAACCTCTCCAGAAGGCGAACACCGGTGCTGTAGCGGTGGAGGCGGCCACCAACACCGGCCCGACGCTGAAAGTCAGTACCGAGGTAGCGGCTGCCAGGAGAGGACGGCGATCCATACGGGGTCAGCCCGAAGAAAGCGGGATAGGCGGCGGCACCCTGGTAGACAACCTCCCATAAACCGTGTCGGTGGAGTCTACCCCCGCCTACCTTCCACAGGCTATCTTCAAGAGAAGAGATGACCATATATAGGAGGGAACATGCCGGAGGTGGGTATCAGGGCACTTCGAGAAAATCTGAGCCGTTATATAAACCTGGTGAGGGAAGGGGAGGAGGTGGTGGTAACCGATCGCGGTAAGGCGGTGGTCCGAATAGTCCCTATTGACCAGCCCGGCCTGCTGGAGCGCCTTGTGGCCGAAGGAGTGGTTACCCCACCACTCAATAAGGAACGTAGGCTGCCGAGCAGACGGATCATGCCCACTTCACCGGTATCTCCTTTGGTTGTCGAAGATCGCAGGTGATCGCCTACTTTGACCACTCTGCATCCACACAGCTGATCGGTATGGGGTGGTAGACCTGGCGGGTCGGCATAAGCCATCCCCGCCAGGAATTTGCCCCAACCTGGATGTCGCTTGAAAATGATTCACCCGTGTGGGTAGGTGTCTCACGCACGGTTGCGCATCCGGTTGTTCTACCAGTCAAAAAAGTTATTGACTCTAGGGAGGGTACACGATAAATCGGCTCGTCCGCGTACATGATCGGGAGCAATATTCCGAGAATCAAGGGCACGCAGCTGGTGGCACCGTTGTTCAGCCGGTAGGTGCCGGGGTGTTTACTTCCATGCCGACCTAAAAGGATGTTTCCGAAGTTAACCTCTCCGGACAGTACATCTAGCTAGCTAGCGCTTCGGGTCGATCTTCAAACTTCTCAACGGTCTGTTCCTGGTCTGCAACCGGATGGGGTGGTTGGTCGATATGTCGGTCCAAGCGCGCCGAGAGGTTGTCGAATTTCTTGTCTACGGAGTCGAATCGTTGATCGGTTCGTTCCGAGAGCCGGTCAATTCGCTTGTCGACTCTTGCGAAACCCCTGTTCATATCCTTTTTCAAAGACTTAAAACGGGACTTCGTGTCCTCCTTGAGGTCGGATATGTCTTCCTTTAGGTCGTCCTTGAGGTCGGATATGTCGGACTGCAAGTCGTCCTTCAGACCGGATATGTCGGCCCTCATCTCCTTCTTAAAGTTGGACAGGTCGGCCTGCCGTTTTTTGTCCTGAGACATCATGAGACCGATTATTGAGCTGTTGAAGGCGATAATCAGGGTGATTGTTCCGATGACCAATGTCAAGTCCATAACTTCTCCTTTAGAGTAGTCCGGTTCCTCACGTAAGTCCAATCCTGTAGAGGGATTTGGTTGTCTATCAATGTATATATGAATATTTGAAGAGATCAAGAGGCTTGTGAGAGGGTTTGAGCAATTTCTACCGGTTCAAGATCCCTAAGGGGTTTACCAGGCGGTTTATTGCCGAAAATCGCCTTCCGAAGCTCCCGGTGTGGGCAGGGGTAGCACCCCGTCCGACCAATCTTCGTGTATCCAGGTGTGATCGGGATGAAAGTAGGGGCCACGGGCCCGTTCCTCGCCGACCAACTCACCGGCCAGGTAGTTGAGGAAGTACATGTTGGTGCCCGGACAAGCCACCGTGGAATGGAACCCTTGCGGTACCAGCGCCACGTCGCCGTCCTCGCACACCAGCACCTCTTCGAAATCCTTATCCTCCCGCCAGTTGCGATGCATGGCGAATCCCTGCGAAGGCTGAAGGCGGAAATAGTAGACCTCCTCCAAATAAGGAGACCCGGCGTAGCCGTCATGACAGTGGGGTGCCCAGCCCGACCAGCTGCCTCGGGGGGCGTGCCCTTCATACAGGATCAGGCGTTCGGCGGGGAGCGGGGCGGCCAGGATGTGGCTGATCTGTCGGTAGGAGCTGCCGCCGCCCCGCAGCTCAACCCGCATTTCTGACGGCTCGAACAGCCGCACCGGAAGTCCGCCTTCGGCCGGGGCACCTCCCACCGTGAAGAGGAATCGCCCACGGGCGGTTACCGTCAGGCCTTGACCAGGCGGAACATACAAAACCGAAGGGATCTGGTCGAAAACCCCGCTTCGGGACAGGTCAATGTCGTCCCTACCCACCCGAACCGTTCCGGAGCCTTCGATCGGCACCACGGCGACCTCTCTTCCCTCCGGAGCAACATGAAACTGCTCGGCCGCCTCCAGGGCGACCAGCCTGAAGTCGAGGTAGGTCCAACCGGCCGATTCGGGCACCACCTTCAGCCGGACCGAGCCGTCCGACTCAGGCTTCAACAGAGACGAGGTCATGGTGGGGGATCAATCCTCGGCGGAGGGGTGCTCCACGGCCACGCAGCCGATCACCATCTGGTTGAAATCGACTGCCGATCCGGTCATCATCCCTGATTCTTCCGACACCAGGAACGACACCGCCCGTGCCACTTCCGGCAGCTTGAGCAGCCTTCCGAAAGGCTGGGAGGCCTCGGCCTTCGGCAGCCAATCCTCGTCACCACCATGGAAGCGGGTGCGGATGGAGTGCTCGCCCGGGCTGTCCATCCAGCCGATGTTCAGGGCGTTGACCCGAATCCGATCCCAGAGCACCGAGTTGGCCACGTTTTTGGTGAGGGTTACCAGGGCACCTTTGGTGGTGGCATAGACCGTCAGATAGGGGGGGCCGCCGTGGGACGCCACCGAAGCTATGTTGAGGATGGTTCCTGCAATGCCCTCCCGTCGCATCATGGCGATAGCCCCCTGCATCAGCAGGAACGGGGCCCGAAGGTTGACCGCCACCAAATGGTTGAACAGATCGACAGAAGTGTCTTCCAGGGTACCGCGATGCGAATCACCGGCCGAGTTGACCAGGATGTCGATCTTGCCGAACTCGCGGTCGGTCACCTCGATCAGGTTGCCGGCTGCGGCGGGCACGCCTAGGTCGGCGGGTTCGAACACGGTCCGACAGCCCAGATCGTTCAGTCGCTGCGCCACGGCCGCCCCTCGTTCGGTGTTTCGTCCGGTAACCACCAGGCCCGATAGGCCCTCTGCCACCAGCCGGTCGGAGATCGCCTCGCCCAGGCCCTGGGTACTCCCGGTTACCAGAGCCACCTTCCCGTCAAATCGTCCCATTGCCATATAACCCTTTCTCTCTATATTCCGACTCGCTGATGTTTACGTTCGGCTTCCCAGGCCGCTCTCGCCACCCGAACCCCTTCACGATCGCTGACCTCGGGAATACCCACCTCCCACCAGGCACCTCCCTCCGTCCAGGTGTACTGGTCGATGTCCATGACTATCGCATAGCTCCGGTCGGCGGCCTTCGCCCTACGCCAGGCATCCGGCAGGTCCTCCAGCCGTTCCACCCGCTCGACTATGGCCCCCATCGACTCGGCGTGGGCGGCGAAATCCACCCGGAAATATTCTTTATGGCGGGTGGTGCGTAACAGGTTGTTGAACTCCGCCCCGCCCGTATTGACCTGGAGCCGGTTGATGACCGCATAGCCGCCGTTGTCCAGGATCATGAAGATCACCTTGTGGCCACTCATCACGGTCGAATACACATCCGAGTTCATCATCAGATAGGAGCCATCCCCTACGAAGGCGATCACGTCGCCGTCCGGGCGGGCCATCTTGGCACCCCAGGCCCCGGCTACCTCGTACCCCATGGTGGAGTAGCCGTATTCGGAATCGAAGGTGTTAACCGCCTTGGAACGCCAGCCCATGGTCAGCTCGCCCGGCAGCCCACCCGCAGCCGACAGGCAGTAGTCGTTGTCATCGCAGAGGTCGTTGATGATCTGGATCACCTGGGCATAGGCGGGACGTCCGGTGGTCTCCCTTTTCTTCCAGGAGTCCAGGTAGCGATGCCATTGGGTGATGTGGTTCTGGGCGTTTTGCAACCAGGAGGCGGGAGCGCGGTAGTCGTCCAGGAGATCGTCCAGCCCCTGAATCGAAACCCGGGCGTCTCCGATAACCGGAAGGGTCATCTGCTTGTGGGCGTCCCAGCCGGCGGTGTTTATAGAAACGAACCGAACCTGTGGATTTTGGAAAACCGACCATGATCCGGTGGTGAAATCCTGGAGTCGGGTTCCCACCGCCAAAACCAGGTCGGCGTCTTCGGCTACCGAGTTGGCGGCGGCCGATCCGGTCACCCCGATCGGGCCCGCGTAGTTGGGATGGTCGTGGACCAGCGTAGACTTACCGGCCACCGTCTCTACCACCGGAATCCCGCGGCGCTCGGCGAATCGGGTCAGGGTTTCCACCGCACCTGAGTAGTGCACGCCGCCTCCGGCGATGATCATCGGGCTGCGGGCCTCGGATAGCGCTTGGGCGGCCCGTTCCAGGTCGCGAGGGTCCGGTCCCGGGCGGCGGATGTAATGAACCCTCCGGTCGAAGAAGGGGGCCGGATAGTCGTAGGCCTCGGCCTGGATGTCCTGCGGGAGGGCCAAAAAGGCCGGCCCCCGGGTGGCGGGATCCAGCATCACCGCCAATGCCTGGGGAAGGGACTGGACGATCTGCTCCGGACGGCTGATCCGATCCCAGTATCTGGACACCGGACGGAAGGTGTCGCACACGGTGACGGTCGGATCACCGAACACCTCCACCTGCTGGAGCACCGGGTCGACGATCCGATGCTGGAAGGTGTCGCCGGAGAGCAGTAGCAGCGGAAGGCGGTTGGCGTGGGCTACCGCCGCCGCGGTCACCATGTTGGTGCAGCCGGGGCCGATCGAGGAGGTGGCGATCATAATGCGCCGCCCTTTCATCGCCTTTCCGTAGGCCACCGCCGCCAGCGCCATCGACTGTTCATTGTGTCCCCGCCAGGTAGGGAGACGATCTTGCACCGGTTCCAGCGCCTCGGCCAGGCAGGTGACGTTGCCGTGACCGAAAATCCCGAAGGCTCCGGCGAAAACCGGTACCTCTTCGCCATCGACCGTTGTGTACTGGTTCAGCAGCCATTTGACGATGGCCTGGGCGGTGGTTAGACGGATGGTTTGCATGGTTTTAGAACCTCCTCAGTCGATGCGCAATGATTCGACGGTTTCCCATTTATCCGACTTCCAGGACCGGATCATGGCCGCGGCTACCGAAGCGTTGGCAAGGGCGGCTTCGAAGCCCGGGTTATGTGGTCGACCGGCGGCCACCGAATCCAGGAACTCGTAGGCCTCGAAGATCTTCAGGTCCTCGAAGCCGATCGAGTTTCCTCCGCCCGGGACCAGATTGGCCTGACGATAGAAGGAGTCGCCCCCCAAAACCTCGATGAAACCGTCCTGGGGCTGTTCTTCCGGCAGGTAAAGTAGCAGCTGGTTGAGTTTCTCATGGTTCCAGGTGGCGGCACCTCGCGACCCGTTCAGCTCGAAAAACATCTGGCTTTGAGGCCCGAAGATGGAACGATCGGCCTCCAAGGTTCCTCGGGTGCCGTTGGCAAACTCCACCAGGGCACCCACGTAGTCTTCGTTGGTCACCTCACCGGTAGGGTCGTCGGGGGTTCCTCGGTCATAGTGGGTGCCGATGCCGGGCTGGGGTAGGGGGCGCTCCCGGACGAAGGTTTCCCTGGTCGCCACCACCCGCCTGATCGGGCCCACCAGAAAATGGGCCATGTCGATGGCGTGGGTCATAATGTCGCTGAGCGCTCCGTAACCCGCCTCGTCCTGGAGGAAACGCCAACTCAGTACCCCCAGACGGTCCCGCCCGTACATGGTGAAGAACCGCCCCCGGTAATGGGTGAGGGAACCGAATCGGCCTGCCTCGACCAGCTCTTTGGTGTAACGCACCAGCGGGGCCCACCGATAGTTGTAGCCGCATCCGCTGATGACTCCGGCCTTACGTGCCGCCGCCTCGATGTGGGCGGTGGCGTCGGTCGAGATTCCCACCGGTTTTTCGCAGAAGATGTGCTTGCCGGCCGCCGCCGCCGCTTCCGCCACCTCCTGGTGCATGGTGTTGGGGGCGGTTATGTCGATTACGTCAATGTCGGGACGGTCGATGATTTCCCGCCAGTCCCTGGTACCGGTCTCGTAGCCGAAATCGTCCACCGCCTGGCTGATGCGATGGGGGATGGTGTCCGCTACCGCAGCCAATACCGGACGAAAGGGCGCATCCGGAAAGTAGAGAGGGATGGAGCGGTAGGAACGGGAATGGGCCTGGCCCATCCAGCCGAACCCGACCAACCCGATCCCTAGGGTTTTCTTCACCGGTTTACTCGGTTTAGAACCCCTTCCCAGGCGGACGGGTTGAGGAGGTGTGGAGGTCGCTTGCCGTCCAGAACCATCTGGGCCTGGTCGAGGGCGGTCTTGAAGATCCGTTGGCGGGATTCGGGCGTGGAGGACGCAATATGGGGGGTGACGATCACATCGGTCCGATGGAGAAGAGGATGGTCGGGGTCGAGGGGTTCCGGGTGGGTGACGTCTAGGCCGGCACCGAACAGATGGCCGCTGTCCAGGGCGGCGATCAGGGCTTCCTGGTCGACCAACCCGCCTCGGGCGGCGTTGACGAACACCGCTCCCCTTTTCATAGTGGCGAAGGCGGCGGCGTCGAACATGGAGGCGTTTTCGGGGCTCATCGGAATGTGAACCGATACCACGTGGCCGGCCGCCAACAGCTCGGGGAGGGTTTCGGCCCGACCCACATCCTCCGGGAAGGCCTCAGCAGGTAGGTAGGGATCATAGGCCAGCACCTTCATGCCCAGGCCTTGGGCGGCGGTTCCTACTCGTCGGGCGATCCGTCCGAAACCCACCAGCCCCAGGGTTTTACCGTCCAGTTCCATGGCGTTGTGCTTCGAGTAGTAGCCACCTGCCCCGGCTCGAAGTCGATAGCCGGACTCCTTTATCTTTTTGGCGACCGCCAGGATCAGGGCCACCGAATGCTCGGCGGTCGAGACCGTAGGCCCCTCCGGGACATTGCAGGCGGCGATGCCCCGGCGGGTGGCGGCCTCCAGATCAACCGAGTCGTAGCCGATACCGGTGCGGAACACACCCAGCAGCCGGGGGGCCTGATCGAACAGTTGATCGTTGTAGGCGAGCCGAGCGGCCAGGGCGGCCTGGGCGGTTTCGATCCCGGCCAGTGGGTCGTCATCCCGGCCCGGCCCCAGCATTTCCACCGAGGATGGGATCAACGGCAACAGGTCGGCTTCAACTTTGCGTTCGAACCAGATCCGGTAGGCCAATTTTCTTTGTTCTCCTCAGATGCGGGTTTTAGATGGTAGTAGGAGGGTGCGATTTTGGTTTTCTTAGGCCGAGCCTGCGAAGGGGGTTTCCGGTCGCCCGGTTACTCCCGCGTCGATGACGAACAGGTCGCCCCGGTGGTCAGGAAGATCGGTACGACCGTCGGTGCGGAGGGAGGTCACATATAGGGTGGACAGGTCCGGGCCACCGAACGCCGGCATGGTGGGGGTGGAGGCGGGCAGATCATAACGGCGGTCCAAATGACCGTCGGGGGTGAAACGCAGTACCGCCCCTCCCGCCACCGCAGCAATCCAATAGCAACCTTCCGCGTCCACACAGGCCCCATCGGGTCGGCCGGGGTATCCGGAGAAATCCACGAACGGGGTTTCGTTGCGGGCCTGGCCGGTTTCCAGGTCGTAGTCGTATCGCCAGACCATATCCTGGAAGGTATCGGCCCAATACATGCGGTTCCGTTCGGGGTCGAAGGCCAGGCCGTTGGGTATACCCACCTCGGTTCGGATCACGGTGAATGATCCGCCGCCTTCGATACGGTATTGCCGGCCACTCGCCCGTCGGACGGCGGGCTGATCGTACATCGAACCCACCCAGAAACGTCCGGCCGGATCAGTTCTCCCGTCGTTCATCCGGTTACCGGTTCCCGCCTCTTCCAGCTCCACCCAGGGGGTGGCCAGGCCGCTATCCCAGTCGAACCGGATCAGATGATGGTCGGCGGCGATCAATAACCGCCCGGGACGGTCGGTAAGGACTATGGCACCGGGACGCCAAGGACAGGGACGGGTTTCGTCCCTGTCGCTAGCCGGGTTATAGCGATGCACCTGTTTGCCTTCGATATCGGCCCAGTACAGCACTTCTTCGTCAGGAGACCACAGCGGGGATTCCCCTAGCTCGGCCTGGGCGGGTACGGCTATTTCTACTTTGGATCGGGTCATGATTGTCCGTAGGTTCTGGAAGGTCGGCTTTGCGCCGGATTGTCGGGATATATTATGCACTTCTCAACAGGCTGCGATGGGGCGGGATCAGATGGGCAGGAAGCCCTTACAGGACAGAATTGCCGGTGCGCCGATCACCTGGGGAGTAGATGGTGCCCCCGGGTGGGGGTTTCTCATGGATCGGAAGCGGGTCCTGGACGAAATGGCGAAGCTCGGCCTGAAAGCGACCGAATTAGGGCCGGACGGCTACCTTCCGACCGAACCCGCCGAACTCGACCCCCTACTTGAAGCCCATAACTTAAGTTTGGTGGGCGGGTTCGTTCCGGTGCGGCTATACCGTCCCGATCGGATAGATGCCGAACTTACCCAGGCCGCCCGAGCCGCCACCACCCTGTCTGAGGCCGGTGCCCAGACCTTTGTGCTCGGCCCCTCCTCGGTGCTCTCCGGATACGACACGCCGGTGGATCTGACCGACGAGGAATGGAAGGTGTTCGACCAGGGGCTGCGCCGTTTGATGGAGATCTGTTCCGAAAGGGGGTTGGTGACGGCGCTCCACTCCCATTGGGGAATGGTGGTGGACCGGCCCGAGCACATCGAACAGCTTCTGGAAATAAGCCAGGTGGATCTTTGTCTTGACACCGGCCATATCGCATTGTCGGGCGGAGACCCGTTGGAAGTGGCTCGGATGGCAGGCGACCGGGTGGCCCATGTCCATCTCAAAGACGTAGACGAGCGCCTCGCCGAAGAGGTAAGAGCCGGAGAACGTCCCTTCCGTCAGGCGGTCATAGACGGGTTGTTCAAACCTTTGGGCCAAGGTTATGTGGATGTGGCCGGACTGGTCAGATATCTGGAGGAGTCAGGCTATGGGGGCTGGTATGTGCTGGAGCAGGATCTGGCCCTAGACCATCCTCCTCCTCCGGGAGAGGGCCCGATTCGGAACGCCGAGGTCAGCCTGCGCTATCTGGCCGAAATAGGTCTTTAGTGCCCCGCCTCAGAAGGCGTTTTTCCAGATCGGTCGGCGCAGGATAACCGCCAAGACCAGGACGGCGGTAGCGGTGGCGGTGAGGAGAAAGAGGGTTCTGGGGCCGTAGGCATCGTATAGGGGTGCGGCGGCGAAGGCGCTCAGAGCCGCCATGGTCAGTCCGGTGGCTTCGATCATTCCCTGGGCTTCGGAGGCTTGTGAGGCAGGTGCCGACCGGGCTACGGCGGCCTGGCCGGGCAGGGTGACGAACGCCCAAATCCCGGAATGGAAGGCCCCGACCACCAGGAGAGGCAAAAAGGTGGACACCAGCCCATAACCGGCCAGGAACGGTAAACCCAGCAGGGAGGCGACCAGGGCCAGACCGATCGGGTTGATCCGGTCCGCCAGCCGACCTCCTACCGGAATCAAAAGCATCGACGGAAGGGCGATCACCACAAACCCGACCCCGATCATGAGAGGTCGGACACCGAGATCGGTCAGATATCGGGACCAGATGGTGTCGAACACCCCGATGTAGATCCAGTTGGAGGCGGCCATAATCAGCCCGGAGAGAAAACCCTGTAGGGCGGTAAGTCCTCGGCGGGACAGCCGGGTAGTCACCACCTGACCTTCGCCGGGCTTCACCTTGGGCAGGAACATAAGGGCCACCATCCCGAAAACAGCCGGGGTAATAAAAGGAAGCGTGGGTTCGATCTCGTACAGGAACCCTCCGAGCGGAGGGCCCAGCAGGATCCCCCCGTACATCACCATCAGGATGGCACCCAAGGCCCGTCCCGGCTGGTCGGGCTGCCAGCTCAGCATCACCCGTCTGGCAGCCGCCACCGCCGAGCCCTCGGCCAGACCCAGCAGCATACGGGCGGCGATCCACTGCCAAAGCTGATCGGCGAACACCATCCAGAGAAGGGCGACCACCACCAGGCCACAGCCCAGGCCGATCAGACGGATCTCCCATCCTCGGTCGGCAAACGGTGCCAGGAAGAGGTTGCCGAACAGGCTCATCGCCAGAGGTAGTCCGGCCAGAAGGCCCAGCGACCAGGTGGGGAAGCCGAAGCGATCCTGGATGACCGCCAAAAGCGAGAACACCACCCCGATCCCCAACATCATGGTGGCGATGTAGGAAAGAAGGATGATCCGAGGAAGTCGATAGACGGAAGGGAGCCGTTGAGAAGGCACGCCGCCTCATCCTAACGAATAAACGGAGTCGGCCGGCTAGGTGGGGCAGCGGCCCGAGTCGGAGACCGGAGTGGTGCTGGACTCGATCGAATCCAAGAAGATGTCTATCTCGGACGAAGCCGTGGCGTAGGTAACCTCGTCCAACCGGGCGGCTGCGTAGACCACCCCCACCATTTGGTTCTGGTCGTTGAGTACCGGCCCTCCCGAGTAGCCGGATCCGGCTCGGGCTGTAACCCGGACATTTTGGCGACGGACGTCGCTTTGGTCGTCGTAGATGTTCCGACCCACGGCGATGATCGGCTCGGCATCGGTGAACTGGACCTCCGCCCGTTCGTGTTCGGCTCGGAGGCGGATCAGACGGCCTCCCTCACCGGTCACGGCCGGGGCGACGGTAAGAATAGGTCTTTTAACGGTCGGTGCCCTCAATAGGGCCAGGTCACGGTCGAAGTCGATGCCGACCAGCGTGGCCGGATACTGCACCCCGTCCTCGAAGGTGACGGTTAGGCCGCCGTCCGAGCCGGCCACATTGTGGGCGACGGTTATCAGGTAGTGGTCGTCGATCATCACGGCAGATCCGACCATTTCACGGTCACAGACCAGCCCTCGGAGCTGGGCTACCGCATCAAAAGGGTCGGTGGCCACTTCCGGAGCGGGTGCATTTCCACAGGCACCGGCCAGAAGTGCCGCCGCCACCAAGAACCCGGCCCATTTATAAGAGGGCGTACTCCGCACGGAACCGTTCCAATAGGGTTCGAATCGGGGTGGGGGAGTGTTCCAGCAGCTCCGAAGTCCTCGGGCGGGTGATGGTGGTGTCAAAAGGTATGGGGATACCTTCGAACAGGCTGCTATCGGGCGGCCCGCTTCGGAGCAGTCCCTCATCCAGGTCGAACACCTCGCAGGTGAGACGGGCCAAATCCATTCGTCCGATGCCCTCGGCACCACAACAGTGGAACACCCCGACCAGTCTACGGGTGCCGATATCGAGGATCAGGTCGGCGCTTTCGGAGGCCAGCGAAGGTGTGGCCACCATGTTGATGTCTGCGGATTCCCACACCGTGAAGGGCCGATCCTGCGCAAGGGCGTCCACGATCGAGGCCACGAAGTATCCATAGCCGGGGTCCTGCGCCCGAGGTGCCGACGATCGGGCCCTATGCACCCCGTTAACCCCCGAAACCCGGGCCACCGCCCCGTCCATCTCCAGCGCCACCATTTCGCTCGCCAGCTTCAAAACCCCGTATAGGTTGACCGGGTTGGGTGGGGTGGTCTCATCGGCACCGACCTGGGTGCCGTCGAACACCCAGTCGGTGGAGACCAGTATGTAGCCTGCTCCGGCGGCGGAGGCGGCTCGGGCGATGATGCGGGTCGCCTCGACGTAGGCCTGCCAGGCGGCCTCACGATGGCGGTATAGACCGGCCAGATCGTTCATGATGGCGCAGTGGATGATCAGGTCCGGGTCGAAATCGGATACGCTATGGCGCACCGCCTCGGGGTCGCACATGTCGATCCGATCAAGTTGATATGCCTCGTTACCTTCGGGTTGATAGGACCGGACGGTGGTTAGTACCTCATGGCCACCCTCCACCGCTTGGGCGACCAGGTTGCTGCCGACAAAACCGGTTCCTCCGGTCATCCAGATCCGCATCTTCCGGCCCTAGCCGATCTGGGCGGTTCGGATCGGGCGGCCCTCCTGGATGGACTTCCAGGCGGCCTTACCGATGACCAGCGGGGCCCGCCCGTCATGGCCGTTCACCGGTGAGGGGCCTCCGCTAAGGACTCCCTCGGCGAAGGCTTCCCAACCGGCCAGGTAGCTGGGGATGTAGCGCTCGGTGAAGAAATAGGGGAGCGTGGCACCATGTGAGCCGGATTTGTCCCAAAGAACCGTGGTGGTCGCCCCCGGATTCTGCGACACTGCCATACCCTTCGAGCCGAAAGCCTCCACCCGCTGGTCGTAGCCGTAAACCGCCTGGCGGCTGTTGTCGATGGTGGTGATCGCCCCGTTCTCATGGGTTAGAACCACCACCGCCGTGTCGAGATCACCGGCCTCGCCGATGGCGGGATCCACCCGCACTCCACCCTGGGCGTACACCTCGGCAACCTCGCTACCGGTCACGTAGCGGGCCATGTCGAAGTCGTGAATGGTCATGTCCAAAAAGATGCCTCCCGAAACCTTGACGTAGGAGATCGGCGGGGGAGCGGGATCACGGGAGGTAATACGGACCAGATGCACCTCCCCCAGCTCGCCGGCCGCTACCGCCTGGTGTACCGCCCTATGGGAGGGGTCGAACCGGCGGTTGAACCCGATCTGAAGGTAGACGCCGGTTTCCTCGATGACGGCCAGCGCCCGGTCCACCTCCCCTAAATCATGCGCGATGGGTTTCTCGCAGAAGATGGCCTTACCGGCTTGGGCCGCTCTGATCATCAGGTCGGGATGGGTGTCGGTGCTGGTACAGATCGCCACCGCCTCGATCTCGGGATCATCGAAGACGTCGTCCACCGAGTCGGCGACCTGGATCCCCATTCGTCGGCCGATTTCGGCGGCCTGAGGGGAGACGTCATATACGGCTTTAGGCCGGAGTCGATCCATTTGATACAGAAGCAGCTCGGCGTGTAATCGACCGATCCGGCCCATGCCGAGGATTCCGATGTTGATAACGTCCATTTATACGGATTTCTCCCTGCCCAGAATCAGGTTTTCGATATCGGAGAGGTTAGGCATGTCGTCGGCGCACATCAGTCGGGAGGCGATCACCGCACCGGCGGCGTTCCCGTAACGGGCGGCTTCGACCAGGGTACGACCTCTCAGTAGCTGATCGCAGAAGGCCCCGCCGAAGGCATCTCCCGACCCGAGACCGCACACCACCTCCACCGGGTAGGAGGGGATCAGGATACTGCGTCCGGTCCGTCTGGCCACCAGAACACCGGCCCCTCCCAGCTTGACGATTGCCGCCTCCAGGCCGTGGTCGTCCAGGAGCCGTTTGGCCGCCTCCTCGGGTTGGTCGGCACCCACGGCGATCCGACATTCCTCCCGGTTGCCGATGGCG
Organism: Acidimicrobiia bacterium; assembly: GCA_009841075.1. Taxonomy (GTDB): domain Bacteria; phylum Actinomycetota; class Acidimicrobiia; order Spongiisociales; family Spongiisociaceae; genus Spongiisocius. The sequence goes on from VXMP01000037.1 coordinate 30,480, forward strand.
ATCGTGGCCTGTTCCAGCAGGGGTTTTATCCGGCGGGTTGCCTCGGCCTCGGAAGGCCAGAACATAGGTCGCCAGTCCAGGTCCACTATTACATGGGCCTTTCTATTCCGCTCCGACAACCATCCCAGAACCGTGGACCGGCTGGGCTCGTCCGCCATGCGGGAGCCCGGAACCCACAAGATCCGTGCCCCCATCAGAACGTCCCGGTCCAGATCGTCCGGCTCAAGGTTCATATCCGGTGCCTTCGGCTCCCGGTAGAAAAAGATGTTGGGGTTTTCGGGCGTCGTCAGCTCCGCAAAAGCCAGCGGGGTTTGAAGCAGCGGATCGGTTCCCACGAAACGGGTGTCTACGCCGAAGGTGTGTTCCAAGGCCAGGCGGACATAGTTGCCGAACGGGTCGTCTCCTACCTTGGTGACCAAGGCCGCATGGGTTCCGAGCCGGGCGGCGGCTACGGCCACATTGGTGGCGGTTCCCCCGATCGACTTTCTGAAGGTGGTGACCGAGGGGATAGGAGTGTGAAGCTGCTCGGCGTACAGGTCGACGCTGACCCGCCCGATCGTTACCAGCCGAGGAAGGTCTCGGGCCGACTCCACCTGGGGTGAGGTCGGCCCGAAATCAGTGTTCTGTTCCGGCAAGTTGTAAGTTGATTAGCCGCCGATGGCCTTGCTCAGCTCATGCTGAAGAGCCTCAAGGTCGGCACCGCCCGCCATCAGCTGGGTTAGCTCCGGCTGGGTTAGCTCGGCCTTGGCGTAGTCGCCCAGCGACTGGCCTCGGTTGAGGATCATGAACCGGTCGCCTACCGGATAGGCATGGTGAGGGTTGTGGGTGATGAAAATCACACCCAATCCCCGGTTGCGGGCCTCGACAATGTACCGAAGTACCACGCCCGACTGCTTAACCCCCAAGGCGGAGGTGGGCTCGTCGAGGATTAGCACCTTGGCACCGAAATAGGCGGCCCGGGCGATGGCGACCGACTGGCGTTCGCCTCCCGACAGCGTACCGACCGACTGTTCGGTGTCGCGGATGTCGATGCCCATCTTGGCCAGCTCTTCTTTGGCGATGGAAGCGGCCTTTTCCCGGTCGATGACCTTCAGCGGACCCCATTTGGTGGGTTCCGCCCCTAGGAAGAAGTTCCTCCATACCGACATCAACGGCACCACCGCCAGGTCCTGGTACACGGTGGCTATTCCCAGGGCCAGGGCGTCACGAGGGGAATCGAACGACACCTCCTCGCCCTCCACGAACAGCCGTCCTTCGCTCTGCTTGTGGGCACCGGCCAGGATCTTGATGAAAGTGGACTTGCCCGCTCCGTTGTCGCCCAGTACACAGGTGACTTCACCGGCCCGTACCGAGGTGGTGATGTCGCGCAGGGCGATGATGTTCCCGTAGAACTTGGAGATTCCTTCGATTTCGAGAAGTGCAGGTTCGCTCATGTGGATTTTTCCGCCCTTCCTCTGACGTAGTTGTTAACCATCACGGCCAGCAGCAGGATCACCCCCACAAAGAGGAACCTCCAGTCGGAGTTCCATCCCGCAAAGGGGATACCCTGGAAAGACATGGCCATGATCAGGGCACCGATGGCAGCCCCGGCCGCGGAACCGTATCCGCCGGTGAGCAGGTTTCCGCCCACTACGGCGGCGATGATGTAGAAGAACTCCTGACCGTCCCCTACGTTCGCCTGCACCGAGTTGAGTCGGAAGGCGATCAGCGTTCCGACCAGCCAGGAGGCACCGGACACCACCATGAACAGCTGGGTCTTGGTGCGGGCAGCCGGAACACCTACCTGTCGGGAGGCACCTTTGTTGCCTCCGACCGCGAAGGTCCAGCTGCCGAACTTGGTTCGCATCAGTATCCAGGTGGCTACCCCGGCGAATACGAAGAAGTAGAGGATCGAAATCCGGTAGGTGATTATGGCCCGTGACTCGACGAGTTCGATGCTGGTAGCCCATAGCAGCTTGGTGGCTATGGCCATCAGGAACACGACAATGCCGGAGATCGAAACCAGCGTCCCGAAACGGTCGGCGGGCTCGTCGGCATGTCGTCTTTGATCAAAACTTATCCGCACTATGGCGATCGTCACCAGTAGCACGGCTGCGGCCATCATCCAGGCGAAGAACTCGGCCCGATATTTACGGGAGGCGGCTTCGGCCTGGATCACAAACCCGACCCCGGCTACCGAAAGGCCCGCCAGAGCGGTTAAAACGAACCGGTTGACGGGGGAGGTGTCCGACCTTTGGGCCGCCCCCAGCAGTATCAAAACCCCGACTATTACGCAGCCTCCGAACAGGATCGCCCTTAAACCCTGGACGGTGAGCAGCAACCCCAGCACGTCGGTATTGGATGAATCCATGACCACGCCCAAGAGCGTCCCCACCACGATAAGTCCGATGCCGATCAGGGCTCGGCGGCCGTTTTGTCCGCCCATCGAGACCCCGCCGGATGATCCGGAGAAGGGTTCGAATCGCCAGGACGAGTAGCCGTATATGGCCAAGATTGCTCCGACGGCCATTACCAGGGCTCCGGTCCAGTTGTCGGCCACCCCGTCGGTTTGGGTCAGGTAGATCAACCCCCCGAACCCGGCTACCAGGCCGATAAGCAGGGCGAAAGCGGACCTAACCGAGGGCATACTTCCGGCTTCGGTCCGTCGCACCAGGCTTAACTCCATAAAGCCGACGACAATTGCGGTTGCGCCGATGGCGGCCAGCACGCCGAATACCAGGTCTCGGCCACCTAGGAACGAATCCCACAGATGATCGTTGCGGATCCAGACCGCCCCGAAAATGTTGACCCAGAAGTCGTAGTCGGGGGCATCGTCCAAGCCTTCCACGATGACTTTGTCCACGAACAGCTTCGAAAACCCCAGCTTGGCCCCTCTCAGGACGAAGAAGGTGCCGAGGGTGACTATGAAGCTCGGAAGTCCGGTTTTTTCTACCAGGGTCCCGTTGATCCAGCCCACCCCCATGGCGAACAGGAAGGTGATCGGGATGGCGACCGTCAACGGTAGGCCCAACCCGCCCAGCTCTCCGGTGTCTTTAACCAGCAGAACGACCAGCATGCCGGTTGCTCCGGTCATGGCACCGGAGGAAAGGTCGAATTCGCCTCCGATCATGAGCAGCGCCACCGCGATGGCCATAATGCCGAGCGAGGTGGCAACGTCCAGGTAGTTGTTTATTCCGGCTGTGGTTCCGAAGACGTCGCTGACCGACCAGAAAAATATCCAGATGGAGCCAGCACCTATCAGACCGCCGATCTCCGGTCTGGTAAGTAACCGTTGAATAGGCCCTCGATAGGCGAGACGTTCGTCAGCCTGAACAGCCGGCACCGTGGGCGTTTCAGTAGACACCGCGGTCCTCACTGTAAAAGCTCATCCGTAGTGACTCCTTTCGCTCCGGGATATATGCAGTGCTCAACTCTAAACGATTAGGTATCGGCCCTGCCTTGGTAGAAGAAAAAGGGGGTCGGGCAATTAATACCCGACCCCCTTTTCAGGTCTAGTAGTTCTTGAGAGCTTCGGTCTTAGCGGGTTCCGGCTTCGACGAGAGCGGCTACTTCACCGACGTTGTCGGTGGTAACGAACCCTGGTCCGGTGAGGACGGGAAGCCCACCACCCACCGTGTTGAGGTTGGTGGCGTTGAGGAACAGGAACACCACGGTCAGGTAGCCCTGCAGGTATTGCTGCTGGTCGACCGTGAAGTGCACGTTTCCGGCGTCGATGGCGGAGATCAGGTCTCCGGAAATGTCGAATCCGCCGATGAAGAGATCACGACCGGCCTGGTTACCGGCTTCTACGGCGCGAACGGCCACGTTCGGGCCCACGCCAAGCACACCATCAATGTCGGCGTCGGCTTGCAACGCGGCGGCGATGGTGTTGATCTGGGCCTCCGGCTCCGAGTCCAGCCCCACGAACTGGGTCACAACCTCACCGTTGAAGGTTTCTTCCAGTCCCTGGCAGCGCTCTTCCAAACCGATGTTGCCCTGCTCCTGCTGGGCGCACAGCACCTTGCCGGCACCAAGGGCGTTGAAACGTTCTCCGGCACCGTTACCGGCCACGACCTCGGTCTGGCCGACATGGGTGATGGCACCTAGTTCTTTGAACTGATTGGAACCCGAGTTCAGGGTGATAACCGGTATGCCGGCCGCAATGGCGGCTTCAACCTCGGGGCCGAGGGCTTCCGGGTTGGCCAGCGACACGCCGATGCCGTCCGAGCCGGAGGCTACGGCAGCCTGGACATCCTGGACCTGCTTTTCGGGATCGTTGCTGGAGGGGCTCCAGACCATCTCTACTCCGAGAGCGTCGGCCGCGTCCTGGGCACCACGCTTAACGACCGACCAGAACACGCCGTCGTCAGAGTGGGTGACCATGTGGAAGGTGTAATCCATGCTCTGGGTGGGGGTGACTGCTTCGGTGGTAGCTGGCGCTTGGGTTCCTTGGGTAGTATCCGGTGCAGCGGTTGTCTCAGGCGTATCCGTGGTGTCATCATCGCCACCGCAGGCCGCTACGACCAGGGTTAGAGCGGCCAGCAATGCCACCCAACGCATCTTGATCATATAACCTCCTCATAGGTTTTCTGTTTGGGATACTCGTTCAAACCGGGCCGGCCCTGATTGACCGGTGGGCGCTTGCATAAACCGTTTCAATCCGGACGGGATGAAGCGAATCTGCGTAGAACGAAACAACTACCCTAACAGGGCGGTTTCGTTTATGCATATTGATTTTTTTCCGGCTCTCCGCCCAGTCCTTATAAAGTAGGGTATATGGATTCTATGGATCTGGAACGGTCGCTCGATCCCACACCTAGCGTTGAGTTTGCCATGGTGGCCGACGCGGTTCAGGCGGTGGGAGGGAAGCTCTATATTCTCGGAGGGGGATGGGAGCTGCTCTATGTGGAGTCTTTTCCGGCCCGCCACCCTTCCATCGGCATCGGGATGCGGTTGCGGGTTCCCTGGCCTTATCAGGATTCGTTTCGGCTGTCGGTGGACCTCATGGATGAGGACGGCCGGAGCCTGCTGGGTAACAGTCGGTTTTCCCGAACTATCCGAGTGCGTCCACCGGCTCGGAGTATGCCAGGGGTGGAGATCGGCATGACCAGGGCTTTCACCTTCAATAACCTGGTCTTTCCGGAACCGGGCGGTTATGCGTTTCCAATTTATGTGGGCGATGAGGAGGTGTCGCGCATCCGGTTCCGGGTTCTGGAAAGGGTGCGTCGGGCACCACGTAGCGGGGGCGGCTAAAACAACCTAGGACTGTTCGATAGTGCCGTCCCGGTAGACCCGGGTGGGGCGGTTGGTACTGAGCCGGTGGTAAACCGAATCGGCCACCAGAAGTGGGCAGGTGGTGTTCTCATACAGCTCCATTCCGGCCGCCACCCCTACCACCAGGATGGGGTCCACCTCCCTAAGGATCAGGGCGGAAGGTGCCGTTTGCAGCCGCATCGATTCGGCCAGGACGGCCGAACCTCCCGACGATCCTCGCCCATGCGGGAGGATCAGGATTCGTCCGGTAAGGCAGGTACCTCGCCGAGGATGGTTTCGATCAATGACGGTTCCGGTGACGGGATCGACTCCACCCCACCAGCTGAGTGGTTGATCGAGTACGAGGCTTGAACCCTGGGCCTCCCCCGGAATGATCGGGGTGGAACCATATCTCACCAGTCAGGTTCCGCTTTGATAATCCTGCCCGCCACGGCGGACTCCACACAATCGGCGGTCGATCCGAAAACCACCGCGACACCAAGGTTGCCCGGCGCATAGTAGGCCCATTTGGCCGAGTCGGTCATGGCAACACCTCCGGAGGGGATGATGGAGGTGACATAGGTGCAGGTGTCGGTGACGAAGGTCACCCCGACCTCTTCCAAGGTTTCGATCACCTCCGAAAGTGCAACCAGGGTATCCCTTCCGGTGTTCACATAGAGCTTCACTTCCGGATGGATTCGCCGTCCCCCCAGCAGGTTTTTAAGCCTGGTGATCTGGTGGGTCGAGTAATGCGGGGTTCCTAGATTTACGGTGTGCAGGGTGGTGGTTTCGATACTGGAAAGGGACCGATAGGCCTGTTTCATGACTTTGCCGGTGATCGTAACCCGCCGGAGGTTGGTTTGATCGGGGGCCACGCTCGCCAACGACGGGGCTTCGGGGGTGACCCCCACCATATGGAATAGGCCCACCGCTCCGGAGGTGGCCGCCGCCGCCCCCAGCACCTTGAGATGGTCTTCGTCGGCGGATTCGATGCCGGTTATTACCGGAACCTCTGATCCTGATTCTCTGCCGATCAGTATCCCGAGCACGGCGAAGAACTCCTCGGTTAGGGGTGGGGCCTGCACGGTGGGGGAAACGTCGAAATGAACTCCCGCCCGGCGATGTTCGTCCAGGTAAAGGCCGAACTCCGGTGCCCGCCCCGTGATAGCCGCCGCTATGTCGGCAAAGTCTCCGAAGCGGGGTGTTCTGGCCCCCAGCACCGAGTTGGCGAACACGATGGCGTTCGATTCGCCCCAGGCCACCCGTTCACCGAATCCGGGGCGGGAGGCCAGCTGATAAGGGGCGCAGGTCCAGGTAGGGGAGGCACCCATATCCAGGTAGGCCGAGGCGGTGGCACGTGCCCCCTTTCGGGTACGGTCATCACCCTGGAATAACTCCGGGTGGAGGAGATCAAGGGAAGAAACGTTGAGGGTGGTGGGTACCACAACCCGACCTCCCAGGTCTCGCAGCCGGCCGGCGAAGTCGAGGCTTGCCTCTCCGAGATACAAGGTGCCGTCGATGTGGGCACCGGAGATGTCGGTCATCCGCTCGGCACCGGTAGCCCGGGCCATGCAAACCAGGATCCTCATGGCCATAGCCCGGGCCTCGCCGAGCTCTCCCCTGAGCATGGCCTGGTCTTCGGTGGTCAGTCGCGGGTCTCTGATCATCTCGCCCCTCACCCTCCCAGGCTATCGCCAACCTTGGCTTGACAGTGTTATCAATAAACGTCTTGAAGCGTAGGTTCGTGGAAAAGGGGGACCTAAACATTGGCGCAAGAACTTCCCGAGAACGCGAAAATCGCGGGCACGGCATTTCACTATTCTCAATAGAAATGCCGCTTCCGCAATCGTTTCTCGATACCTTTGACCAACCATTCGGCTTCCTGGATTTTGCATCGGTAGGAGCCATGTCGATCCCGGCTCGGGCGGGAATAATCCAAATGGCGGAAGCCATGTCCGGTGCCGAGGGGAAGTTGATCAACCTGGTTACGGACCGGTTCGACTCCTGCCGCCGCCGGGCGGCAAACCTGATCGGGGTGACACCGCAGCAGATAACCCTGGTTCCCAACACCTCGGCCGGTCTATTCGCCGCCGCGTTCGGTTTGTCCGGCGGGTCGGTGGTGGTGCCGGACACCGAGTTTCCGGCCAACCTCTACCCGTGGGTGCGGGCGGCGGAGGCCGGCCGGATAGAGCTGCGAACCATTCCGGTGCCGGAGGGTCGGTTGACGGCCGATCTGATAGCGCGCGAGGTGGATACCCGCACGCTGGCGGTGTCCCTCAGCCAGGTGGACTACCGAACCGGTTTTCGATGCGACCTGGACGCCATGCGTGAAGCCGCCGGCGATGCCCTGCTGATCGTAGACGCAGTGCAGGCCGTAGGTGCCGTGAGATCGGTACCGGGTCAAGCCGATCTGCTGGTGGCCGGTGGACATAAATGGCTTCGAGCCGGGGGAGGGGTCGGTCTAATGGCCGTGTCCGACCGGGCTCTGGAACGTCTGGAACCCACCTTGACCGGATGGTCGGGGGTGACCGAGCCGTTCGAGACCGACCCCCCGCTTCCGCATCCACCGTTGGAGGATGCCGGTAGGTTCGCCATGGGTACCCCTGGTTTGACCGCCCTGGCCGCCTTCGATCAAGCCCTCGAAATCCTGGAAGGCATCTCCGCAGAAGATTTAGAGGCCGCGGTACTGGCCCGATCCCGGGCGGTGGAAGAGGGCGCGCTCCAGGCCGGTGCCCAGGTAATGCGTCCCTGGAAATGCGATCGGGAGCGAAGCGGGATAGTCAGCTTCCGTCCGGCGGGCGAGCGGCCCGCACAAGCCTTTCGGCGGCTGGTAGAGGAGGGATTCTCTCTAACCGAACGGAACGGGATGCTAAGGGTGGCACCTCATGCGGGCACCCATCCCGACGCTCCGCAGGTCCTGGCCCAATTGTTGCGGAGGAAACGGCGGAAACGGATCTTCGGCCGTTTAAACAAAAAGCCGGCCTAACACTCCTAGGAGGGTGGCTGAAAAATGTCCATTTGGCCCGCCGACAGGAAACGAAACCACGGTTAGATGTAATTGCGGGCCAAGCATCCCCATCTTTTTCAGCACCCTCCTAAAGGTTTCCGGCTTCTTCTAGACGGCCCACCTCTCGGGCAGTTTCCTCCCCATCCCCGCCGAAGACAACGGAGGCCACCTCACCCACCGGACCGGGCAGCTTCTCCGGATCGTTTTGAGTTCTGACCCAGATCACCCTTTTAACCCCGGCCTGGCGAACCGCCTCGGCCCACCCGGACATAACCCCTTCCGGATCAGTCACGAAGGAACGTACCCGTCCGTCACTGGCCGCTTCGGTGACCAGCACCGCACAGAAGCAGTAGAGGGCGGCAGCTTCAACATGTGAGTGGTCGGAAACGTCGCCGACCGCCACCTTCACCCCTTGTTTTTTCAGAGAGTCGGCGGCGGCTTCGTCGGTGATAAAGGCCCGCACCTCGGCGGCCTGCCGGCATAGCAACGAGACCACCGCTTTTCCGACCTCGGTATCCGCCCCTACAACTATTACCGGCATGGTTTATATCCAACTCTGTTGGCCGAGATACCCAAACTATAGGTATTGGCTTGGGTTGTGTATTATGCGAGATTCGGTTTGAGGTGCTCCCTCATGATTGAGACGGAGGGTAGTGCTTAGGTGCCCGATCCGATTTCCCTAGATGTCGCCGTTTTTCCTGATATGAATGGGGGAAAGTTTAGATGCACGGCCTATATCGTAGCCGGTTTGAGCATGACTCCTGTGGGGTCAGCTTCCTGGCGGATTTAAAAGGTCGTCGCACGCATCATCTGGTTTCCCAAGCCCTGGAAGGGCTGTGCAACATGGAACATCGGGGTGCGCAGGGGGCCGATCCCGACACCGGTGACGGAGCGGGGATCCTGGTGCAGGTTCCGGATCGGTTCTTAAGGGCGGCGGTGTCCTTTGACCTTCCCCTTCCGGGACGTTACATCACCGGCATCGGGTTTTTTCCCGACCGCGCCGACCTGATCCGGTCGGGTCAGGAAAAAGTCGAGCAGATCGTTGCCGAGGAAGGGCTGGAGGTATTGGGTTGGAGGGAACCCCACACCAACCCGTCCGTGGTGGGGAAAGACGCCCTGAAAACCCTGCCCGCCATGCGCCAGGTGTTCATCGACGGGATGGGGGCGGCCGGACTGGATTTAGAACGCCGAGCCTATGTGATCCGCAAGCGCATCGAGCACGAAATCAGGTTTTCCGACGGAGAGCAGACCGGTGCCGGAATCGGCGACACCACCCTCGCCCACTCGGGGGTCTACTTCCCCAGTCTCTCCTGCCGTACCCTGGTCTACAAGGGAATGGTCACCGCCGCCCAGCTGGCCGACTTCTACTTCGATCTCCACGACGACCGGGTGGAGAGCGCCATCGCCCTGGTCCACTCCCGATTCTCCACCAACACCTTCCCGATGTGGTCGCTCGCCCACCCCTACCGCATGATCGCCCACAACGGAGAGATCAACACCATCCAGGGCAACCGCAACTTTATGAGGTCCAGAGAAAGCCTGCTGGAAACCGACCTGATCCCTGGAGATCTCCGGCGCATCTTCCCGATCTGTACCCCGGGGCTGTCCGACTCGGCCGGTTTCGACGAGGCCCTGGAGCTGCTGTACATGGGCGGATACGCCCTATCGGAGGCGGTTCTCATGCTCATACCGGAGCCTTGGGAAAACCACGAAAGCATGGACCACGCCCTGCGGGATTTCTACCGTTTCCACGCCTCCGTCCTGGAGCCTTGGGACGGTCCGGCGGCGGTCGTTTTTACCGACGGCCGTCAGATCGGTGCCATGTTGGATCGCAACGGGCTGCGTCCGGCTCGGTACTGGGTCACCGACGATGATCTGGTGATTATGTCCTCAGAGGTGGGGGTCATCAACATCCCGCCCGCCCACATAATCGAAAAAGGTCGCCTCCGGCCCGGTCGTATGTTCCTGGTGGACACGGCCCGAGGGCGGATCATACGGGACCCGGAGATCAAAACCCATCTGGCCACCTCCCGACCCTACACCAGATGGTTGGAGGAGGGACTGGTAAGGCTGGAAGACCTACCGGATCCCGAACCGGTAAACGAGACCGAGCCTCCGGTCCGGCAACGTCTCCGCGCCTTCGGCTACACCCATGAGGAGCTCAAAATGCTCATAGCTCCGATGGCGAACGACGGTGTAGAAGCCCTGGGATCGATGGGGACGGACACCCCGTTGGCGGTGTTGTCCAACCGTTCCCGGCTGCTGTTCGACTATTTCAAACAGCTGTTCGCCCAGGTGACCAACCCTCCGCTCGACGCCATGCGGGAGGAGATGGTCACCTCTTTGCGCACCACGATCGGCCCCGAGTCGAACCTGCTGAACCTGACGGCGAGCTCGTGCCACATGATCGAGATGGACAGTCCGGTGCTGGACAACCAGGGTTTGGCCCGGCTGCTGAAGATGAACGATGCCCCCAACGTGGACGGTAGAGCGGGGGTGGTGCGGGGCTATTTCCACCCGGACGAGGGAGGGGAAGGCCTCAAGCGGGCCTTGGACCGGGTGTGTAGGGAGGTGGACGATCTGATCGAGGAGGGGGCCTGGGCGGTGGTGCTGTCCGACCGTGATATCGGACCCGACCGGGTGCCGATCCCCTCCCTGCTCCTCACCGCAGCGGTGCACCATCACCTGATCCGGACCCGGAACCGAACCAGGGTCGGTCTGATCGTGGAGACCGGAGACGCCCGAGAGGTGCATCACCTCTGCCTGCTGGTCGGATACGGTGCCACCGCGGTCAATCCTTACATGGCCCTGGAGAGCATCGACTACATGATCGAGCACAACAGCCACGGCCTGGGGGATATGGATCCGGCCAAGGCCCGCTACAACTACCTCAAGGCCGCCGGCAAGGGGATTTTGAAGGTCATGTCCAAGATGGGCATCTCAACCGTCTCCTCCTATATGGGTGCACAGATCTTTGAGGCGGTAGGGATATCCGATCAGGTCATCAAGCCCTACTTCGCCGGCACGGTCAGCCGGATCGGCGGGGTGGGGCTCGACACCATTGCCGAAGAAGCGGTCAACCGACACGCTATGGCGTTCGACCAGTCCGCCGGGTTGCCGCATCTCGACCTGGATCCGGGAGGCGATTACCAATGGCGTCGGGAAGGGGAGTATCACCTTTTCAACCCGGAAACCGTCTACAAGCTCCAGCACTCCACCCGTCAAGGACGCTATGACATCTTCAACGAATATTCCCGATTGGTAGACGAACAGGCCGAACGCCTGGGGACATTGCGAGGCCTGTTTCGGATCAGGACCGACAGTCGGCCTTCCATTCCGATAGAAGAGGTTGAGCCGGCGACAGAAATAGTCAAGCGGTTCAACACGGGTGCCATGTCCTACGGGTCCATCTCCAAAGAAGCCCACGAGACCCTGGCCATTGCCATGAACCGGATCGGAGGCAAGTCCAACAGCGGCGAAGGCGGCGAGGATCCGTCCAGGAACGTGCCGGACGACAACGGAGACCTCCGCAAGAGCGCCGTCAAACAGGTGGCGTCGGGCCGCTTTGGGGTGACCGCAGAATATCTATTCAACGCCGACGATCTGCAGATCAAAATGGCTCAGGGGGCCAAGCCGGGGGAGGGAGGACAGCTCCCCGGTTACAAGGTCTACCCCTGGATCGCCGAGACCCGACTGTCCACCCCGGGAGTGGGGCTGATCTCGCCCCCTCCCCACCATGACATCTACTCGATCGAGGACATCAAACAGCTCATCCACGACCTCAAGAACGCCAACCCGCAGGCACGGATCCACGTCAAACTGGTCGCTCAGATGGGGGTGGGAACCGTGGCCGCCGGGGTGGCGAAGGCCAAAGCGGATGTGGTGCTGATTTCCGGACACGACGGCGGAACCGGGGCCTCTCCCCTCACCTCCATCAAGCATGCCGGCGGACCCTGGGAGATAGGTCTGGCCGAAACCCAACAGACCCTGGTCATGAACGACCTGAGGGAGCGGATCGTCGTCCAAACCGACGGACAGCTCAAGACCGGCCGTGACGTGATCATCGCTGCCCTGCTCGGTGCGGACGAGTACGGATTTTCCACGGCCCCGCTGGTGGTGTCGGGATGCATCATGATGCGGGTATGCCATCTGGACACCTGTCCCGTGGGGGTGGCCACCCAAAATCCTGAACTACGCAAGAAATACACCGGACGGGCGAAGTTCGTCGTCAACTTCATGATGTTCGTGGCCGAACAGGTCAGGGAACATCTGGCAGAACTAGGGTTCCGCACCCTCAACGAGGCTATCGGCCGGGCCGACCTGCTCGACGTGCGGGAAGCCGTTGACCATTGGAAGACGGATGGCCTGGACCTGGCTCCCATCCTCTATGTTCCCGAGTTGGAACCTGGTAGAACCCGCCACCACAACGCCTCCCAATACCACGGTCTGGACCGAGCGCTGGACCAAACCCTGATCCAGCTGGCGGTAGCCGCCCTGAACCATGGGACACCCGTGACCTTGGATCTTCTGATCCGCAACGTCAACCGTTCGGTCGGAACCCTGCTGGGCTACCAGGTAACCAAACGATACGGGGCCGAAGGCCTGCCCGACGACACCATCGTGGTCAACTTCACCGGCTCGGCCGGGATGAGCTTCGGCGCGTTCCTCCCGCGCGGCATAACCCTCCGTCTGATCGGCGACTCCAATGATTATCTGGGCAAGGGTCTTTCGGGAGGACGGATATCGGTTCGTCCTCCGCCCGAGGCCCGCTTCGTGGCCGAGGACAGCATCATCGCCGGCAACGTGATCCTCTACGGTGCCACCTCGGGCGAGGTCTTCCTGCGCGGGGTGGTGGGGGAGCGCTTCTGCGTTCGGAACTCGGGTGCGATAGCGGTGGTCGAAGGGGTGGGCGATCACGGCTGCGAGTACATGACCGGCGGGCGGGCCGTCATCCTGGGTAGAACCGGACGCAACTTTGCGGCGGGAATGTCGGGCGGAATCGCCTACGTCTATGACGCCGACGGAACCTTCCCCACCCGGGTCAACCTGGAGATGGTCTCCCTTGGTTCGCTGGAGCAGGAGGACGTGGACTTCGTTCACGATCGGGTTTCCGCCCACTACACCGAGACCGGCTCTACGGTCGCTTCCTGGCTGCTGGACAACTGGGGCCGTGAGGTGAAACGGTTCGTAAAGGTGATGCCCAACGACTATCGGCGGGTGCTGGCCGCCCAACAGGAAGCCGAGCAGACCGGTCGTCCGGTGATGGAGGCGATCATGGCGGCCGCCCATGGGTGACATCCGAGGGTTCCTGAAGCACGACCGTCGGGGTCCCTCCCGCCGCCCGATAGGGCTAAGGGTGCTCGACTGGCGAGAGGTTTACGAGGATTTCCCGGAGGTTGACCTGCGTACCCAGGCCTCTCGCTGTATGGACTGCGGGATACCGTTCTGCAACGGAGGGTGTCCGCTGGGAAATCTCATCCCAGACTGGAATGATCTGGTGTATCGGGGTAACTGGCGACAAGCCATCGATCGTCTCCACGCCACCAACAACTTTCCCGAATTTACCGGACGGCTTTGTCCGGCACCGTGCGAAGCGGCCTGCGTGCTGGCTATCAATTCCGATCCGGTGACCATCGAGCAGATCGAGCTGGAAATCGCCGAGCGGGCCTGGTCGGAAGGCTGGGTCACGCCTCAGAAGCCGGACGCTTTAACCGGCCTTAAGGTGGCGGTGGTCGGATCCGGGCCCGCCGGTCTGGCGGCGGCGCAGCAGCTGACCCGGGTCGGTCACCAGGTCACCGTGTTCGAGCGGGACGACCGCATCGGCGGCTTGTTGCGTTACGGAATCCCCGACTTCAAGATGGAGAAAAGGTTTCTGGATCGCCGGATCGATCAGATGGAGCAGGAGGGCACCAGGTTCGAGGTGAACGCACCGGTAGGTATCAACCCGACCGCCGACCGACTCTTGGATGAACACGACGCCCTGATACTGGCCGCCGGTGCTACCCAACCCCGCGACCTTCCCCTCCCGGGCCGGAACCTGGAGGGCATCCATCAGGCCATGGATTACCTGACCCCTTCCAATCGGGTTCAGGCGGGCGACCTGCCGGATACCCCTATTTCCGCCCACGGTAAGCGGGTGATAATCATCGGTGGCGGTGATACCGGGGCCGACTGTCTGGGAACCGCCCATCGGCAAGGAGCGGAATCCATCCACCAATTCGAGATCCTGCCCAGGCCACCCGACCAGAGGGCGGACTCCACCCCCTGGCCCACCTGGCCGCTCATGTATCGGGTCTCCGCCGCCCACGAAGAGGGGGGCCTCCGGGAGTTCGCCATCAGCACCGAAGAGTTTGTAGGGGACTCGGAGCGCAGGGTTACCGGCTTGAAAACCCATCGGGTGAAAATGGCCTCCCAGAACGGTCGGATGTCCTTCGAGCGGATCGAAGGCTCGGAAGAGGACTATCCCGCCGACCTGGTTTTGCTGTCGCTGGGTTTCGTCGGCCCGGAACGTTCCCCCATGCTGGATCAGCTGGGCGTGGACCTGACCGAGCGGGGCAACGTGGCCCGAGACAGTCAATGGGCCACCAACGTGGACGGGGTTTTCGTGGCCGGGGATATGGGCCGAGGCCAGTCTTTGATCGTATGGGCTATCGCGGAGGGACGAAGCGCGGCGGCGGCAGTGGACCGCTACCTTATGGGGGCGACAGTTCTTCCTCAGGTGGTGACTCCGACCGACACCCCCTGGCGCTAGGAGGGTGAACTTTGTCGGTTATCTCTACCGACCCTGATCCTGTGACTTCGTGGGTTTGCTGTGGGGTATCAAACGCCGGCCCCGGCCCGATGAGGGGTAATTCTCTTCTCAGGAAACCGCAGCACGGCATCCCACATCATGGAAGGTGACACTGCGTTTGTAGGCAGAAGGCGCGATATGGGGCCTTGCTATCAGAGCCGACTACACGGTAACGGTCAGCAACCTCTGCACTTCAACCCGGCGGTCCGAATGGACCAATCCCAGGAGCCTGCAACGTTCCCACCCTTCGGAGTCGGCAGGCCGCCAGAGGGTCGGGACCCACGTGCCATCGTGCACCGCGGCCGTGGCCTTGTATTGGTCGGCTAGTAGTCGAATGGTGGAGTCTGTACAGTTGGATTGACTCATAGGTATGACTACAGATATACTGGCATCCATGGCAAAGCGACTACAAGTTCTCCTAGACGAGGCCGAGTATCTTGAGATTCGGCGGGCGGCCGAGATGGAGCGGATGAGCATTGCCGAGTGGGTCCGCCAAACGTTGCGGGCCGCTCGGCGTGGCGAGGCGGAGAGGATGGAAACCAAGTTGCGGGCCTTGGCCGACGCGGTGGCGCATGACTTTCCGACGGGTGACATAGACGAGATGCTGGCCGACATAGAAGCGGGACGCACCCGCGCTTGATATTTGTAGACTCAAACATCCCGATGTACTTGGTGGGCGAGTCGTACCGGCACAAGGATCGCTCACTGGTACTTGTCACCCGGCTGTTGAGAAACAAGGAACACTTGGTCACCGACATTGAGGTGTATCAAGAAATTCTGCATCGGTATACGGCGATCAACCGACCGGACGCCATAGACTCCGCTTTCGACGTCCTGGACGCGATTGTCGATGACGTGCTTGGGTTCGGTTTGCAGGAGATACGTGCTGCCAGGTCGATCATCGATTCAATTCCCGGCCTGTCCGCGCGGGATGCGCTTCATCTGGCTGTAATGCGTGGGGCTGGGATAACCCGGGTCCTGAGCTTCGACCGGGGCTTTGACAGATGCCCCGGGATCGAACGGATTAGTTGAGGGCGCGAACGCTTTAGGGATGACAAAGAAGACCCTGCCCTCATATCTCGGTAAGACGTCTGGCTCGGATGTCTGAGGAAAAGCGAGCCGAGATACTGTCTCGGGTTCCTCCTGACCTCCCCATGAGATCGTCTCTCGGTTGTCTATCTCTGTTTCTTGAAATCGCCCTTCGGTCCAACCGAAGTCCTCAACTCCGCGCTCAAGCGCTACACAGAAGAAGACATACCCACAGGGGGGACAAAGAAAACCCGGCCCCGTAGGGCCGGGTGGGTAATCGCCCCGCAGCTCGAAAGTCGACGAGCTTAGCGCCCCGTCATTGTGCACGAGTTTCTCGCTGATTGTCAAGGGGGGTGACAGGTCTCACCAGACGGAGGGACGGCGGTACGCCCCGACTTCCGCCGGTAGCCGGCAGGCAAGGAGGTCTGAGCGCTCGAGTTGGTACCGCCAACCGGCTTTCCGCTCCTGAACCAACCTCGACTTGTTACAGGTTCCCTCCGGTACTTGGTATCCTCTTAGGAAAGATATTCCGGAGACCGAAACCACCGGCAGCGGAGGCCACACTATGACCGCAGTAGATATTGATCTTGGTGCCTACAAACTGGGATGGAGCGACCCTGAGGACGATTACGTCTTCAAACCCGAAAAGGGCCTCACGGAAGACATCATCCGCGAGATGTCGTTCATCAAAGGCGAGCCGGAATGGATGCTCGATTTCCGCCTCCGCGCCTATCGGAGGTTTCTGAATCGACCGATGCCGACCTGGGGTGGTGGCGGGCTGCTCGACGAGATCGACTTCGACGACATCTACTACTACGTCAAGCCGGCCGAGGAGCAGGCCAAGGACTGGGACATGGTTCCCGAATCGATCAAGGACACCTACGAGAAGCTGGGCATCCCGGAGGCCGAACGGAAGTTCCTGGCCGGGGTAACCGCCCAGTATGAGTCGGAGGTGGTCTACCACCGCAACCGTGAGGACCTGGAGGAAATGGGCGTCCTGTTCATGGACATGGACTCCGCCGTGCGCGAGCACCCCGAGCTGGTTCAAGAGCATTTCGGGACGGTGATCCCACCCAACGACAACAAGTTCGCCGCCCTCAACTCGGCGGTCTGGTCCGGAGGATCATTCATCTATGTACCGCCCGGAGTCCATGTAGACCAGCCGCTCCAGGCCTACTTCCGGATCAACTCGGAAAATATGGGACAGTTTGAGAGAACCCTGATCATCGTGGACGAGGGGGGGTTCTGCCATTACGTGGAGGGTTGTTCTGCACCGGTATATAGCACAGACTCCCTCCATTCGGCGGTGGTCGAGATAGTGGTCAAGCGGGGCGGACGGTGTCGTTACACCACCATCCAGAACTGGTCCAACAACGTCTACAACCTGGTGACCAAGCGGGCCGCCGCCTATGCCGACGCCACCATGGAATGGGTCGACGGAAACCTGGGCTGCCTGGCCGAAGGTTCCCGCGTCACCACCCCGGGCGGTGTCAAGCCGATCGAGCTGGTCACGCCTGGAGAACAGGTGTTGTCCTATGACGAAGAGGCGGGCGAGCTTTGCTGGCGCACGGTCACCGCCAAGAAATACTCCGGTATGCAACCGGTGCGGGAGGTTCGGGTTGGTGCCCGTAGTCTGCGGGTGACCGATAACCATCCCTTCTACTCTTTCACCTACGACCCCTCCCGTCCGAAGCAACTAGGTCGATACCGTCCGGGATATGTCCGTGCCGACCTACTCGACCAGGCCATCGTCCCGGTATCGAGCATCGACTACGGGGCACCCAGGAAGATCGAGCTGCCGGACACCATGACAGTTTTCCGGAGCCGCAACCAGGACAGTGACAGCCTCACGGCCGAGCGGGAACGCCCGCTTCGGATATCGCCTGGAGACACCACCACCGACGAGCTCATGTGGTTGTTCGGACTGTTCACCGGAGACGGATCCATAGAGGTAGCCCCGTCTGACTCCGGCGGCATGAGGGGGGCGAAGGTGGGGTTCTCGGTTCCTCGCGACGACCGGGCCCGGGCCCGCCTGGTGGAGATCATGGAGGCGGTCATGCCCGACACTGTGCCCACCGAGCGACGGGACGGGGTCACGCTCACCTGGAACAGTGCGGATCTGGCCGACCTGCTCATCGGCAACGGATTTGTGACCGGTGCCCGTAGCAAGCGGGTTCCCGAATGGGTTCTGGACCTGCCCGAGTCGCAACGCATCGCCTTCGTCGCCGGGTACCTCGACTCCGACGGATCGACCGCGAGGGCACGGAGAGGTTTCTCCATCAAGTCGGTTAACCGTGAGCTGTTGGAGGACGTTTCCCACCTACTCACCAGCCTCGGGGTTCCGTCCCGCATCTACACGGAGGTCTACGAGCCCAAGACCGTGGTGGTAGTCGATCGCCCGGCGACTGCACGCGGTGCCCACCGGTTGGAGATCCCCGCCGACCCCCGCCTGACGGCTGCGGTGTCACCAGGACTACAGCAGGATTTGGGTCTCCAGACCGTCTCGAGCACCCGGCACTTTCGACAGGTAGGGCGGTCACAGATACAGCTTCCGGAGAGCGTCGAGAGCCGAACGGTGGATTCCGTACCGGCGGCTGAGGTGGTTCCCACCTGGGACATAGAGGTGGAAGGGACCGGCAACTTCGTTTCGGAAGGCTTTATCGTCCATAACTCCAAGCTAACCATGAAATATCCGGCCGTCTGGTTGATGGAACCCGGTGCCCATGGGGAGGTGCTTTCGATCGCCTTCGCCGGAGAAGGCCAGCACCAGGACACCGGTGCCAAGATGGTACATGTCGCCCCGGAGACCACCTCCACCATCCTTTCCAAGTCGATCACCAAAGGAGGAGGACGAGCCGGATACCGAGGCTTGGTGCGGGTAGAACCGGGTGCCGAGAATGCCAAGTCGTTCGTCCGATGCGACGCCCTGATCCTCGACGACGAAAGCCGGTCCGACACCTACCCCTACATGGAGATAGAGGAGGCCGACACCGAAATCGGTCACGAGGCCACCGTATCCAAGGTGGGGGAGGAACAGCTTTTCTACCTGATGAGCCGAGGTTTGTCCGAGGATGAGGCCACCTCGATGGTAGTGGCGGGGTTCATTGAGCCGATCGTCAAAGAGCTTCCGATGGAGTACGCGGTGGAGATGAACCGGCTGATCGAGCTGAACATGGCCGAAGCGGGTGCGGTGGGTTAAACGCCCGACCTTCTCACAGGTTGATCAGATACTTCAATCCGTGTGAGTTGCAAGGATGGCGCAGTTTGGCCAGCGCTCGGCGTTCGATCTGACGGACATGTTCTCGGGTTGCCCCCAGATCGGTAGCGATATCGGTTAGCGTCAAGGGCGGCTTCCCCTCCAACCCGAATCGACCGATCAAAACCCTACGCTCCTCCTGGCTGAGCAGGCCCAGGGCTTCGTCGATTTTGGTCTGCCTTACCGAACGGGCGGCGTAGACGAACGGATCGGTGGCCGTCTTGTCCTCCACGAAATCGCCCAGCACCGCATCCCCGTCTTCGCTGATGGGACGGTCGATGGAGGTGGTGCTGAGGGGGGTGGACAGGGCTACCTTGACCTTATCGATCTCCAGCCCGCTGGCGGTCGCTATCTCTTCGGAGGTAGGCCGTCTTTGCAGCCTTTCGGTGAGGGTGTAGATCGTCTCGTTCACCGTTCTCACGATGTCGGCCAGGTGGACCGGTAGTCGAATGGTCCGGGATTGGTTACCCAAACCACGGGTTATGGCCTGGCGGATCCACCAGGTGGCATAGGTGGAGAACTTGAAACCCTTACGCCAATCGAATTTTTCCACCGCCCTTATCAGACCGAGGTTGCCCTCCTGTATCATGTCGATGAGGTCCATGCCTCGGCCGGCATAACGCTTGGCGATAGAAATCACCAGACGAAGGTTTGACTGGATGAAGACCTCTTTGGCCTTCTCGCCCTCCCTGACCCGCCGTCGTAGTGCAAGACGGCTGATAGGGTCTAGATTGACCGTGTTCTCCAGCTTTTCTTTGGCCTGCTTACCACGCTCGATCTTGAGGGCCAGGTCCACCTCGTCTTGGGCGGTCAGGAGAGGATGGTTGGAAACCTCGTCCAGATACATGTCTACCGCATCCATCGGAAGCGGTGTTGATCGGGCGGCTATGACCACGCTTAACTACTCCAAATCAAACTCTACGGGATTTCAACGTATCACCAAGTTAACGATTTGGCAACAGGTAATTTAAAAATGGTGTCGTCTCTCCATTCAACCCGGAAACGGTACCTAACCCGATGGAAGGCCGGTTCCATCCTGTCAATGACGGGAGAGGCTGTCAAACGGGCGCGCTATTCAGCATTGATTGTCCTGTTCGCGCTGCTTTTAACCGCCTGCCTCGCCCAGTCGGTGGTAGTGGTCGGCGAGGCCCCTGTTCCGCCTCCATCCCAGATCCCAACCCTGGCCATCCGGGTCAGCGACGGCAACGGCAATCCCATCGCCGGGGCTTGGGCCGATACCCGGTACGGAACGGAAAGCACCGACCAGGAAGGCGTTTTCCGCATGCGTTGGGAAGGAGAACCGGTTTCCGTGTCGGTGGAGGCACCGGGGTTCTTCCCCGGAGCCATCGCCGTGGAAGAGTTCCAGGACGACTATGTGGAGTTGGCTCTCCGACCGGTGGTCCTCAGAGGAGCGGTAATGGACAGACAAGGCTTCGGGTTGCCGGCCGCCTCGGTCTCGTTGGGCAACACCAAGGTAGTGACCGATGACCTGGGGCGTTTCGAGATAACCCAGGCATCTCCGGGCATCATCAAGGTGGAACGTCCGGGCTGGGTCGGGACGGACGAAGACTGGGATGGTGAGGATTTGGTCAAGGAAATTGCGTTGGACCCCCGCATCATCCGAGCCTTGCATATCGCCTACAACGTCTATCAGGATCCGGCCCTGTGGGACGAGCTCCTAACGGTGGCCGAAGAGACCGTGGTGAACGCCTTCGTAATAGACGTCAAGGACGAGTCGGGTCATGTGCTGTACAACACCGGGGTTGAGCTGGCCCACGAGATCGGGGCGGTTAGCGCCATGTTCGATATCGACTCGGTAGTTGAGCAGATGACCGAACGAGACCTATACAAGATCGCTCGGATCGTGACCTTCCAGGACCCGATCGCCGCTCGAAAGGTCGAGGAAATGGCCGTCTACGACACCGCGGCCGAGGGGCCGTACCAGAAACAGAATCAATATTTTCTGGATCCCACCGATCAGCAGGCCAGGGAGTACGGGTTGAGCATGGCAGAGGACGCCTGTCGGGCCGGTTTCGATGAAATCCAGTTCGACTACATACGTTTCCCGGACGGATACCCGGCTACGGCGGTGTTCGACCTCGGGGACTCGGAGGATATCCGCATTGGTGCCATCACCAGCTTCCTTGACGAGGCCACCGACCGGCTCCATCCGCTGGGATGTCTGGTCGGAGCCGACATCTTCGGGTTCATAACCTCGGTAGAGGGCGATGGAGGCATCGGACAGGAGCTCAACGCCCTTTCCACCACCACCGACGTGCTTTCGCCCATGGTCTACCCCAGCCACTACTCGTCGGGCTGGTTCGGTTTTCGGGTACCCAACGATCACCCGGGCGAGGTGGTCGGTCAGGCCTTGGATGCCGGTCTCGGCCGGATGGAGGGCCAGGCGGTGATCCGTCCTTGGCTCCAGGATTTCTATTACACGCCGTCCCAGGTTCGGGAGCAGATCGAGGCGGCCGAAGCCCGATCGCTGGGTTGGATGCTCTGGAACGCGGCCAGCCGATTCGAGCTGGAAGCCCTGGATCCGGCGTGAAACGGTGACCGATTTTCCCGGGAACGGAGAGTTTCGGCGTCTCCAAACCGAACTTATCGAATGTCGGCGGTGCCCACGCCTGGTGGAATGGCGGGAAGAGGTAGCGGTCAACAAACGGGCCGCCTACTCCGACCAGGATTATTGGGCCCGTCCGGTTCCGATGCTCGGCGACCCGAGTGCCCGTCTGCTGATCGTGGGTCTGGCACCCGGGGCACACGGATCGAACCGAACCGGCCAAATGTTTACCGGTGATCGCTCCGGCGAATGGTTGTTCAGGTCCCTACACGAAAAGGGGTTCGCCAATCAGCCCGTTACCAGGCGAAAAGACGACGGTATGCGGCTCCTCGACGCTGCGGTCACCTCGATCGTAAGATGCGCTCCCCCTCAGAACCGGCCTACCGCAGAGGAAAAGAAGAACTGTTCGGCGTGGATCGGCCGAGAACTGGACCTGTTTGATCGGCTGGAGGTGGTGGTGGCTCTGGGCGGAATGGCCTTTGATCAGATCATCCGCCTCGGCCGCGGTAGGGGATGGACAATTCCGGTACCCAAGCCCCGGTTCTCCCACGGCGTAGAAGTGTACACCGGGGAAGGTTCCCCTTTGATAATCGGTTGTTATCACCCGTCCCAACAGAACACCTTCACCGGCAAGCTGACCCGAGAGATGCTCGATCAGGTCTTTGCCCGAGCCCGCGCTTTTCTCTCCGCCTGATGGGCTCTTCGGATATCGACCTGGTATTTTCTTCGTCTTGGTAGATTAGGGGGATACCGATAGCATCCGAGTATCCTTTACCATCCTCCTCCCCTTTGATTCCGGAAGAAAAACCTGTGCCAGGAAACCCACTTGAAAGCTCCCGACCCGCCGGTGCCGAACCGAGCTGGTTGACCGAGCAGCGCTCCCGTTTTCACCCGGCCTGGTCTGCCGCCGAACCACCACACCCCAAGGACGAAGACTGGAAATATGTGGAGGTGGATTTCGCCCTGGAAGATTTCTCGCCGGTCTCTAAACCGTCCGATCCGCTGGAAAGGCACGAGTTCCTGAACGTTCTGGGCGAGGCTTCCGGTCGTCTGACCATGGTGGACGGGATCGTGACCGAGGTAGCCGGCGAAGAGGTGCGGGTCGAACCGGTAGTAGAGGATCAGGAGGGGCGTTTGGCACCCTTCTACGGGGCCATGACCCCACCGGGCTTGGATATTTTCGCCGCCGCCAACCTTTCCTTCGGGCCGCCCGGCGCGGTGATAACCATCCCGGCAGGCCGCTATCAGGAAGCCCCGATCGTGATCGACGTGCAGGCGGTAGCGGAAGGGTCGGTCAGCTTTCCCCAGGTGACGTTGGTGGGAGAGGCCGGTTCTGAGGCCTCCGTGGTGTTGTTGTACCGGTCGACGGCGGGGGCCGATCTGCTCCTGTGCCCGATCGTGGAAACGCGGGTAGGTCAAGGGGCTCGCCTGGCGCTTACCGTGGTTCAGAACCTGTCCGGAGAGGCACGGATGGTGGGCCATCACCGATACGAGACAGCAAGAGACGCCGATCTTCGGATCGGTGAGATCGGGTTGGGCGGTCGGTTCGCCAGGCAACGGCAGGGTATCGTGCTGGCCGGCAAAGGGTCCTCTGTGCGGATGGGCGGCATCTACTTCGGCGACCGCTCCCAGGTGTTGGACTATCGGATCAACGTCACCCACCGGGGCCCCCGCACCACTTCTGATATTTTCCTGAAAGGGGCGGTGGCAGGAACAGCCCAGGCGGTCTGGACCGGTCTGATGAGAATAGAAAAGGAGGCAGTGGGAACCTCCGCCTTCGAGACCAACCGTAACCTGGTGCTATCAGACGGTGCCAAGATCAATTCCGTCCCCAACCTGGAGATCCTCACCGACGACCTCCAATGCGGACACGGATCATCGTCCGGCCCCATTGACGAACACCAGCTTTATTATCTTATGAGTCGAGGACTCCCCAGAGATCGGGCCGAGCGGCTGCTGGTCAGGGGGTTCTTTGACGAGATACTGTCCGATCTGGCCAGCCCGGCCCTGGCCGCACCGTCTCGCCGCCGGGTGGCCGAAAAGTTTGCTTTCTCTCAACAAGGAGGGTCCTGATGAGCTGGGAAGATATCGGATCTATTACCAAATTTCCGCCGGGTGCGACCCGAGTGGAACTAGGTGCCGAATCGTTGGCGCTGGTCCGCATCGGCGACGACCTCTATGCGATCGGGGATACCTGCAGCCATGCCCAGGCTTCCCTATCGGAGGGCGAGCTATGGGACTATGCGCTTGAATGCCCCCTGCACGGGGCGGAGTTCGACGTTCGAACCGGAAAGCCCGGTTCCCTTCCGGCCACCCAACCGGTACCCACCTATGAGGTGCGGGTTGAGGGCGACCGGGTGATGATAAGAGCGGCGCAGGAGTAGGGACCTGACCATGCCATCTTCCGCCCTGTTTGTGCAAGGACTGCACGCCTCGATCGGCTCGGTCCCCATTCTCAAAGGGGTGGACCTGCAGGTTCCCTTCGGCGAGGTGCACGCCATCATGGGTCCCAACGGGTCGGGTAAGTCAACCCTATGCCATGTTCTGGCCGGAAAACCCGGCTACGAGGTAACCGGCTCTATTGAGGTGGCCGGAAGCTCGGTGGATTCCCTGGACGTCCATCAGCGAGCCCAGGCCGGTCTTTTCCAGGCCCTTCAATATCCGGTCGAGATCCCGGGTCTGGAGTTGGAAGTGTTTTTGGAGGAGGCGGCCACCGCGCTGGGCGTCGATCCTCGGCAAGCCGCCGAGCGTATCTCCGCCCAGGCCAGACGCTTCGACATGGAGAGGTTTCTCGGTAGATCGGTGAACGGTGACCTCTCTGGTGGTGAGAAGAAGCGCTCCGAGGTGTTCCAGCTGGCGGTTCTGGAGCCGAAGGTCATGGTGCTGGACGAGATCGACTCGGGCCTGGACATCGACTCGGTGCGGGAAGTGGCGGAAGCGGTCAACGAGATGCGCACCGAGGACGTGGCGGTGCTGATGATCACCCACTACAGCCGGATTCTCAACTATGTTCGCCCGGATCGGGTTCATGTCCTGCTGAATGGCGTGATCGTGGAATCCGGCGGACCGGAGCTGGCGGACGAGCTGGAGGAGGGCGGATATGCCGCCGTTCGGTCTCGGCTCGGAATCGCCGCTCCCAAGACATCAGACCACACCCCCAAAGTGAGCGACCTGTTCACGGACACCCCCTTCGACCTCTAGGATGCCCACCCTGGTCGGTCGGCCTTTTTCTGGCTTGGCTCTTTAGATCGTGTCCTTCCCCGGACCGGAACGGCTCGGACGAGGGGCGGTGATCCGACCGGGCCAACCCCACCCTTTCGAAGCCGAAGCCCATTTCAAGGTTGATTATGAGCTGATCGACTCGGCTGAGCGGCTGGCCGAGGTAGTGGACCGCATGCACCGCACCTGGCAGGGGCGCCGGCGGATGGTGGTGAAGCTTGAGGTGGACCAGCACCGGCTGCGCCAACCCCAGGTTATCAACCAACCGCTTTGGGAGCTGGGTGCCGATTTCACCCTGGTAAAGGAGCGACTCCACTTCCTGATCTGGGCCAACAACTGGGACTGTCGGGACGGGAAGCCGATCTGGTGGTGGGGGAGGAAGGCCGCCAACCTGGGCGGTACGGTAAAGGGCTGGGCGGACATTATCACAGCGGACGGATCCCACGTCTGGGTGGACGGAGGCCCTCGGGAACCGCTTGATCTGGAAGTGGTTTCGTCCGAATCTATTGAGGCGGGCCGTCTGGTCTTGCAGAGAAAACCGGACCGGGTTCTATCCCAAGACCTGGATCCTGCCCAGCTGGCGGCGGTCGAACATAGGAGTGGGCCTGCCCGGGTCATAGCCACCGCCGGTTCCGGTAAGACCCGCACCCTCCTCGCCCGCCTGAGGTATCTGGTAGATAACTTGGGGGTGGAACCGGGTCTGATCACCGCGCTGGCCTATAACAAACGGGCGGCAGATGAGATGAAACAGCGACTAGACCGCTCCGACCTACACATCAGAACCATCCATTCCTTGGGCTGGGCCATCGTCCGGGAGGTGCTGGATAATCCCACCTTGCTGGAAGAGCGAGGGGTTCGAGATATTTTGCGCCAGATGGTCCCGGATCAAAGGACTCCCAACAAGGACACCATAGGCTATTACCTGGAGGCGCTGTCGGACACCCGGATGAAACTGTCCGATCCGACCGATACAGAAGACGAACGTTCGGACATACCGGGCTTCGCCAGGGTGTTCCACCGATACCGAGACCGGTTGAGGCGAGAAGGCCTGGCGGATTTTGACGAACAGGTCTACCTGGCGGTGGAGCTGCTGCTGGCCAGCCCCGAACTTCGAACCCGATGGCAGAGAAAATGTCGGCACCTGCTGGTGGACGAGTTCCAAGACCTCACCCCTATTTATCTGCTCCTACTGCGTATATTGGCCTCGCCTCGGCTCAACGTGTTCGGGGTGGGCGATGACGACCAAACCATCTATGGATACGCCGGTGCCGACCCGAAGTTCCTGATCCACTATGACCGTCTGTTTCCCGGTGCGGCCGAGTATTCCCTGGACACCAACTATCGGTCGACCGCCCCGGCGGTCAAGGCGGCAAAATGCCTGGTAGAGCACAACCGGGAACGGGTTCCCAAGCAGCTGGTTCCCTCAACCGGGGCAGATGACCGTCCTGAGTGCTTCGATATCCAGGAGTGGCCGGACCGTGATATCACCGACAAAGCGGTCCAACAGATTCAGAAATGGCTGGATTCGGGCGGGTGGGCTTGGGACATTGCCTTGCTGACCAGGGTCAACTCCTCCCTACTGCCGGTGC
>VXMP01000045.1:0-3172 GCA_009841075.1 Acidimicrobiia bacterium
GGCTCATAATTGCCCCGTGACGGGTGGCGTCGACCAGTATGCCGCTCAACCGGTCGGCGGTCATCCCTTCTTGATTCACCTGACTACACACCTCCCATACCAGGTAGTCGAGGTCGTCCCGGGGTTCTCCGTCGCCCAGGA
This sequence comes from Acidimicrobiia bacterium, assembly GCA_009841075.1. Classification (GTDB taxonomy): domain Bacteria; phylum Actinomycetota; class Acidimicrobiia; order Spongiisociales; family Spongiisociaceae; genus Spongiisocius. Next base: position 142 of record VXMP01000045.1, read on the forward strand.
AGATCACCCAGAGCAAGCCGGCCACCAGCAACAACATTGCGATCATCGCCCACAGGGAGGCTCGTCTTCCAATTCTCATGGCCGAGCCTCCGAATCCTCTGTCGGGCTAGCCGTCGGTGGATGGGGGAGGATCGGTGGACAGGAGAAGACCGTTGTCGTCGACCAACACCTGCACCGTATCGCCCGACCGGAAACGACCCTCCAGCAAGCCGAGTGCCATCGGATTCAATACGGTGGTTTGCAGGAGGCGTTTAAGGGGACGTGCCCCATACGCCGGGTCGTGGCCTTCTTTTGCCAGCCAAGCCGCCGCCTCGTCGGACAGGTCGATCTTTATCCCTCGATCCTCCACTCGCTGAGACAGCCGGGCGAACTGCAGCCGAACGATCTGAGCCAGGTCGTCTTCGGTCAGCCGGGCGAACACCACGATGTCGTCGATGCGGTTCAGGAACTCGGGGCGGAAATGGCTTCGCACCTGCTCCATAACCCGATTTTGAACCGCTTCCGGCGGCAAGTCGGGGGTGATCAGCTCCGAACCCAGGTTGGAGGTCATGATCAGCACCGTGTTGGTGAAGTCCACCGTCCTCCCCTGACCGTCGGTGAGCCGCCCATCGTCCAGCACCTGCAGCAAGGCACCGAAAACCTCGGAGTGGGCTTTTTCGACCTCGTCGAGCAGGACCACCGAATAGGGTCGCCGCCGCACCGCCTCGGTTAGCTGGCCTCCCTCTTCGTAGCCCACATAACCAGGGGGTGCCCCGACCAGTCGGCTGACCGAATGCTTCTCCATATATTCGGACATGTCTATCCGCACCATGGCCCGTTCGTCGTCGAACATGAAGTCGGCCAGGGTCTTGGCCAGCTCGGTTTTGCCTACGCCGGACGGCCCCAGGAAGAGGAAGGAGCCGATCGGGCGATTCGGGTCGGCCAGTCCGGAGCGGCTCCGGCGGATAGCACCTGCTACGGCCGTTACTCCGCTGTCCTGCCCTATTACCCGCTCGTGGAGATGATCCTCAAGCTGGGCCAGCCGGGACATTTCCGTTTCCATCAGGCGGGACACCGGGATTCCGGTCCAGCGGCTAACCACTGCCGCCACATCCTCCTCGGTTACCTCCTCGCCGAGCATGGACATGGTTTCGGACAGGTCCGCCAGGTACTGTTCCCCTTCCACCAGCTCCCGTTCCAGGCGGGGAAACTCACCGTATTGAAGTTCGGCGGCCCGCTGCAGGTCGCCCACCCGGGTGGCCTGGTCCGACTCGGTTCTAGCATCCTCGATCTGCTGTTTGATTGTTCTGATCGCTTCAATGGCTTCTTTTTCGTGCTGCCAGTGGGTGGTCAGACGGTCGAGTTCCTCACCGATCTCGGCCTTCTCCTGATCTATCGTCTCCATCCGAGCCTGGGAACCCTCATCCGCTTCCTTCCGCAATGCGTTGGCCTCTATCTCCAGGTGGCGGAGGCGTCTGGTCAGGGTGTCGATCTCCTCGGGCATCGAATCGATCTCGATGCGCAGGCGGGAAGCCGCCTCGTCCATCAGGTCGATGGCCTTATCGGGCAGAAACCGGGAGGTTATATAGCGATCGGATAGCTCGGCGGCGGCGATCAGTGCGCTGTCGGTGATCCGAACCCCGTGATGGATTTCGTAGCGTTCTTTCAGCCCTCGCAGAATCCCCACCGTTTCTTCGATGGTGGGAGGTGCCACCAGCACCGGCTGGAAGCGGCGCTCCAGGGCGGCGTCCTTTTCGACGTGCTTGCGAAACTCGTCGAGGGTGGTGGCACCGATCATGCGTAGCTCCCCCCGGGCGAGGAGCGGCTTCAGCATGTTGGAGGCGTCCATAGAACCTTCGGCGGCACCGGCCCCCACGATGGTGTGCATCTCGTCTATAAAGGTTATGAACTGGCCGTCTGCGGCCTTTATTTCCTCGAGGGTCGCCTTAAGCCGTTCCTCGAACTCGCCACGATACTTGGCACCGGCCACCATAGCCCCCAGGTCGAGCGCTATCAGCCGCTTATCTTTCAGACCTTCGGGAACGTCACCGTCCACGATGCGGAGGGCCAGCCCCTCGGCGATGGCGGTTTTTCCTACCCCGGGCTCGCCGATGAGGACCGGATTGTTCTTGGTGCGCCGACTAAGAACCTGGATTACCCGCCGGATTTCTTCGTCCCGCCCGATTACCGGATCCAGCTTCCCTTCGCCCGCCTCGGCTACCAGGTCACGACCGAACCTCTCCAGGGCATCCATCGTTTCCTCGGGATGGTCGTTGGTGACCTGGCGGCCGCCTCGCACCTCCGACAGCACTTCTCCGATGGCCTGGGAGGTGACGCCCGCTTCCCGAAGGAGGTGACCGGCTTTGGTGTCGGAACCGGCCAGGGCAACCAGGAGATGCTCGACAGAGGTATAGCTGTCACCGGCCTTGGCCATCTCAGCCTCGGCATTTTCCAAGATGCGGATAGTGGCTCGGGAATATCCGGTTTCACTTCCTCCGTAGACCTGGGGCAGGGCTGCGACCAGCTCCTGAGTTCCTTGGCGAAGCCCGGCGGGTTCGGCACCGAGTCGAGCCAGGAGAGGAAGGGTGACCGTATCGGGCTGTCCCAGCAGCGCCTCCAGCAAATGGGCGGGCTCCACCGACTGGTTATTGCGCCCTTCGGCGATTTGGCGGGCTGCGACCAGCGCCTGCTGTGACTTCTGGGTGAACCGTCCTACGTCCATTTCCTAGGTTCCCTGCCTTTGCCTGTTTGGGGGTGGATTTCCCCGGGCTTTACCTTCCGTCTAGTACAACGCTCTAATGTAGCGATTTATGCCTAGAAAATCTAAGTGTATATATATCAAATATTTCGGAGGCGTCGGCCTTGGCGGGGAGTCTATGCGGATAATCCCAAGCCTGCCTGGTTAACCTGACTGTCTGATGCCATTGACCAGCCTTTCCGACGGACAACTCTTCGGCGAGCGTTATGGCACCGGGTCGGTCAAGGTGGTCGCCCTGCACGGCTGGGGACGAGATCGAAGAGACTTCAGGCGGGTTTTGGAGGGCTGGGATGC
>VXMP01000045.1:3272-6458 GCA_009841075.1 Acidimicrobiia bacterium
ACGGCTGGGGACGAGATCGAAGAGACTTCAGGCGGGTTTTGGAGGGCTGGGATGCGGTAGCGGTCGACCTGCCCGGGTTCGGTTCCACCCCTCCCCTTCCGGTGCCCGCCGGTGCCGCCGAATACGCCGAAGTGGTGGCCGGCTGGCTGGAGAAGCTGGAAGGGCCGGTCATCCTGGTGGGCCATTCGTTCGGTGGACGAATAGCGACGGTGTTGGCTGCCGACCGAACGGATTTGGTGGCCGGTGTGGTAGCGGTGGGGGTGCCTTTACTTCATCGTGCCGACCGGAAAAAAGCTCGACCCTCCCCTGCTTATCGTCTGGTACGTCTCGCCTATCGGATGGGCTTGATCGGCGAGGAGCGTCTGGAAAGGGAAAAGCGCCGGAGGGGCTCCACGGACTATCGGTCGGCCACCGGGGTGATGCGGGATAGTCTGGTCAGGGTGGTCAACGAAAGCTATGAGGATTATCTGGTGAAGGTGGACTGTCCGGTGCGGTTGATCTGGGGTGAGGACGACCGGGAGGTTCCGGTAGAGATCGCCCATCGGGCGGCCGCCCTGCTGCAAGATGCGGAGCTGGAGGTGGTGCCCGGCTGCGGACACGATGTGCACCTGGAGGCACCGGAGCGCATCCGAGCCGCAATTGAGACCCTGATATGAGCGGTTGGGCTTGGCTCATGCCGGTGTTGAGCCTAGCCGGTATCGCCTGGGCCGCAATCAAATGGCTTAGGGTGGCGCAACGGGAACATTATCTGGCCGGTTCGATCATCTTTATTAGACGGGTCTGGATGGCCTCCTATCCGGCCAACTTATTGGAGATAGTGCTGTTGGCGGTGGCACTGGTCGGCTATTTCCTGGCACCCGAATCGCTCTGGCCGGTGCTGGGTGTGGTGGGAATGGTGATATTTCCGATCGGGCTGGGCTATCGGGGGCGTACCTCCGCCCTCGCCTGGACCGACCGGCTCAAACGGACCGCCCTTTTGGGCTTGGTGCTGCTGGTGGCCGGCGCACTTGTTTTGGCCGGACCGGGCCGGATGTTGACCGGTGGGAGCTGGGCGGCTTCTCTGACTATCGGGCTGGTCATATCCTGGTATGTCCTTCCCGATTTGGTGCTGGGGATAGCGATCCCGATCGAACGTCGTCTATCACGCAAGTTCGTGGTTCGGGCCGCCGCCGGGCTCCAACGGGTGGCACCGGAAGTGGTGGGCATAACCGGAAGCTACGGCAAGACCAGCACCAAATGGTATGTGCGGGATTTGGTGGCCGGGACCAAACGGGTGGTGGCGAGTCCGGCCAGCTTCAACAATCGTCTCGGGCTCGCCCGGGCGATCAACGAGAACCTGACCGACGACACCCAGGTTTTTATAGCCGAAATGGGGGCCTACCAGCCCGGGGAGATAGCCGATACCTGTTCGTGGCTTCCCCCCAGGATCGCAGTGCTGACCGCTATCGGGCCGGTCCATCTGCAGCGCTTCAAGTCGGAGGAGCGTATTGTCGAGGCCAAGTCGGAAATATTCGAGAAGGCCGAGGTAGCGATCCTGAATGTGGACCATCCGCAGTTGGCGGTGCTGACCGAACGGCTGGGGGATCGGAAGGTGTGGCGGTGCGGCACTTCCGAGCAGGCGGTGGATGTGCGGGTTCGGGAGGAAGGCGATCTTCTGAACATTCTGATCGGGGATCGTCCGTTGGGTGCCCCGCTTCCGGTCGGCCCTTTTCCGGCTAATTTGGCCTGTGCGATTGCAGTTGCCATGGAATTGGGAGTATCTGCCCCTGAGATTGTGGCTCGGGTCGGACGGCTGGCTCCGGCTCGGCACCGTCAAACAGTCGGACGGTCGGAGGCGGGCTTCCAGATCATCGACGACACCTTCAATTCCAATCCGGCCGGTGCCGCCCAAGCCCTGCAGGTTCTGGCCAGGGTGGGCGACCAGGGCGGCAGCCGGGCGGTGGTGACGCCCGGGATGGTGGAGCTCGGACCTCACCAGACCGCCGAAAACCGCCGATTCGGGTCTGCGGCGAGCCAAGTGGCCGATTATCTGGTGATTGTAGGCCGGACCAACCGCCGGGCCTTACTCCAAGGTGCCCGGACCGGCTCGGCGGAGATAGTCCTGGTCAAAACCCACCCCGAAGGGGTCCAATGGGTTAAAGACCATATGGGCCAGGGAGACACCGTCCTCTACGAGAACGATCTACCCGACCATTACCCCTAGAGTTCTCCGTTGAGGCTCTCCAGCTTCAGGACAAGATCTTCTACCTGATCCAGGTACCGGACGACATTATCAGCCGGCTGCCAACCTTCGTAGAAGTTGGTATGGAGGGTACCCGCAGCGGCAAAACCCTTTCGGATTTCCTCATCACCGGTTTCTTTTGCCAAACGGCTTATCGTCCGCCAGAGATGATGATGCGATTTATGGGGCCATCCTCTGGCCTCGGCTACGCTCTTGACCATCTGGGCGGCGGCCCCCCAACCTTTCTCGGAGGCTTGGAGCAGGTCGCCCTCGGCTAGGTAGTGCCGGGCCTTGACCAGGAAACCCTTACCTGTAGTGGTGTAATACTGTGTTTTGTCACTCATGGAAACCACTCGTCTGGTTGAAGGTTTCAAGCTTCAGGAGGAGATTCTCCACATGACCTAGATTATCGGCGACATGTTCAACCGGCATCCAGCCTTCATAAAAGTTGGTGTGCAGGGCGCTTGCCAGGGTAAACAGGGCACGGATGTCCGTATCGCCGGTTTCTTTAGCCAAGCGGTTTATCGTCCCCCAGAGATGATGATGCGCGTCATGGGGCCATCCTCTGGCCTCGGCTACGCTCTTGACCATCTGGGCGGCGGCCCCCCAACCTTTCTCGGAGGCTTGGAGCAGGTCGCCCTCGGCTAGGTAGTGCCGGGCCTTGACCAGGAAACCCTTACCTGTAGTGGTGTAATACTGTGTTTTGTCACTCATAGAAACTACTCGTCCGGTTGAGGGTTTCAATCTTCAGGAGGAGGAAATCCTCAACCCGGTCCAAGTGCTTGGCAACATCGCCAACCATCAGACAACCTTCGTAGAAGTTGATGTGGAGAGCACTTGCAGAGGCAAAACCAATTTGGATTTCCGCATCACCGGTTTCTTCCTCCAAGCGATCTATCGTCCGCCATAGATGATGGTGTCCGTCATGGGGCCATCCTCTGGCCTCGGCTACGTTCTTGACCATC
>VXMP01000054.1 GCA_009841075.1 Acidimicrobiia bacterium
GGTGAGGTGGGTGGTTTTTCGCGTTCTCTCGTAGTCCGCGTAGATAGGGGTGCGTATATAAGTAGGTGCGCTCCACCTACGAATGGACGGACTTGGTGGGAACGGGTTTTGGAAGCCGGAGGTTCGCAGCGGCCCTTCCAGGACCTGAAGAAGTGGGTCCGGCCAAACACCCTTTTACCCGGCGCTGTCATCGGAGGGTGCGAAGATTTCCTATCTGGAGTAGTTGGAACACACCGCTTGGTTGACAGGTATCCTCTTAGGTGGACTAAAGGTCGGAGGAATCCCAGAGATGATCATCGTTATGAAGTCGTGGGCCGAACAGGAGCACATCGACAAGGTGGTGCAACGGCTGGCCGCTATCGGATGCGAAGCCCATATCTCGGTGGGTCAGTCCCGCACCGTGATCGGCGCCATCGGCGACCGTGAGGTTATCCAGCAGCAACCGTGGAGGGCGATGGCCGGTGTGGAACGGGCGGTGCCGGTCGAAAAGCCCTACAAGTTCGTGTCACGGGAGTTCCAGCCGGAAGACACGGTCATAAAGGTAGGGTCCGCCCAGATCGGCGGGGGAGTTTTCGCCCCTATGGCCGGCCCCTGCGCAGTGGAGTCCAGGGATCAGCTGTTCCGTACCGCCCAGGCGGTTCGAGAAGCCGGTGCCACCATTCTGCGAGGTGACGCCTTCAAGCCCAGAACCAGCCCTTTTTCCTTCCAGGGTTTGGCCGAAGAAGGCCTCCAGCTGCTGGCCGAAGCCCGACAGGAGTTCGACATGCCTTTTGTGGCCGAGGTTCTGGATCCCAGGGAGGTGGAGCTGGTGGCGAGTTATGCCGACATCCTCAGGATCGGTACCCGCAATATGGCCAACTTCGCCCTGCTGTCGGAGGTGGGCAAGGTTCACAAGCCGGTCCAGCTCAAAAGGGGTTTCACCGCCACCATCGACGAATGGCTGAACGCCGCCGAATACATCTACAAGGAAGGCAACCACGAAGTCGTACTCGTAGAGCGGGGGATACGTACCTTCGAGACCGCCACCCGTAACACCCTGGACATTTCGGCGGTGCCGGTCATCAAGCACATGTCCCATCTTCCGGTGATAATCGACCCCTCCCACTCGTCGGGGCGACGCCATCTGGTGGTCCCGTTGGCCAGGGCAGCCATCGCGGTCGGCGCGGACGGGTTTATCGTGGACGTTCACCCGGCACCCGAAACCGCCCAGGTCGACGGCGATCAGGCCCTGTTGCCCAGCGAGTTCGAAGAGCTGATGGACCAGATGCGGAATCTGGCCGCCGCCCTTGACCTGACTATATAGCAGTTACTCAACCGTCCCCGAATAATGCCTCGCGCCACTATTTTCGGAACCGGACTGATCGGCGCGTCTTTCGGCATGGCCCTGCGCCGGGAGGGTTGGCATGTGGTTGGCTGGGATCCGGATCGGACCGCCTTGCAGACTGCCGCCGAGCGAGGAGCATTGGACGAAACCTGCCCAGGCGAGGCGAAGGTATCGGACGGGTCCGACCTGGTGGTTCTGGCCGGGCCTCTAACCGCCACCGTCGAAACCCTGGGGAGGCTTCGTACCGACGCCCTGGTGACCGATGTGGCCGGGGTCAAAGGTCCGGTAGTGGAGGCCGGTCCGCCCGACCTGAGGCTGGTAGCAGGACATCCCATGGCCGGTCGGGAACAGGCGGGTCCGGCCGCCGCCTCGCCGTCGCTTTTCCGGGGGGCGGCCTGGATTATTTGTCCGGACGGTGCCGCTGCCGACGATGTGGCAACCTTGGAAGGAATAGTCGAATCGGTCGGTGCCCTGCCCCATCGGATGTCGGCTTCCGACCATGATCGGGTGGTGGCCGACATCTCCCATCTTCCCCAGGTATTGGCGGTTTCCCTGGTCAACCTGGTGGCCGGACGTGACCCTGCTACCGCCCGCTTGATAGCCGGATCGTTCCGTGACCTCACCCGGGTGGCCGCTTCCGAGCCGGGCTGGTGGCCGGAGTTGTTGGCGGCCAACCAGGCCAACCTGTCCGACTCGATCGGCCGGTTGGTCGATCTGCTGGATGAAGTGCGAGAGGAGTTGACGGGCGGGTCGGAGCGGCTGGCCGACCGGATCGATAGTGCCCGCACCCGCCGCCAGGGTATGACCCCTCCGGTGGTTCGGGTGGATGTGGTGCTTCAGGATCGGCCCGGCGAGATAGCCGGTGTGGGTCGGGCGCTGGAACAGAGCGGAGTGGACGTCCGTGACCTTCAGCTTCGGCATGCCCCCCATGGAGGAGGCGGTATTCTCACCCTGTCGGTACGTCCTGCCGAGGCAGACTCGCTGCGCAACGCCCTGGTCGAAGAAGACTTTTCTTTGGAATAGCACCCTCTAAGGGAAATCTAGACTCAGCGACATGACGATTCTTCGTGTAGCCGGGGCGCAGATCAACCTGCGGGTAGGGGATCTGGCCTACAACGAAGCCCGGATTCTGGAAGCCATGAGCCGGGCCGAGTCTGAAGACGCCGATGTGCTACTTCTTCCCGAGTTGGCGATTCCCGGCTATCCCCCGGAGGACCTGGTTATCAGACCGGGGTTTTTGGCCGCCTGCCGGTCGGTGTTGGAACGACTGGCCGCCCGGTCGGGTAGGACGGTGACCGTGGTCGGGGTAATAGGCCAGACCGAGGCTTCTATTTCCAATGCTGCCGCCCTTTTGCATCAGGGGCGTATCCGGGGCGTCTATCACAAGGTCTGTTTACCCAACTACGGCGTGTTCGACGAGCAACGCTATTTCGAGCCTGGGACGGCACCGGATGCTTTATGGGATATAGGCGGGGTGGTAGCCGGGGTTTCCATTTGCGAGGACATCTGGGTTCCAGACGGCCCTCCCGCTTCGCAGGCCCGGGCGGGGGCACAGGTGTTGCTCAACATCAACGGCTCTCCTTTCCATGTGGGGAAAGAGCAGATTCGGGCGGGCCATATCAGACGAGAGGCGCTCAACGCCGGGGTTCCGGTGGTCTATCTCAACCGGGTAGGAGGCCAGGACGAGCTGGTTTTTGACGGCGGTTCGATGGTTATAGATGGGGAAGGCCGGCTGATCTACCATGCCCCCCGCTTTGAGGAGGACCTGTTTCGGGTGGATATCGAGGTGGGCGAATCGGCCCGGCCCGGGCCCCCGGCCACCGTGGTTCGGGTGGAGCCTTTACCTGTGCGAGAGCATCCCCATGCCGATCCCTCCCCGCCCGAACCAACCCCTCTGGAGTCAATCTATCGGGCGCTCGTTCTAGGGCTGCGGGACTATGTGGGCAAGAACGGCTTCGAGAAAGTGGTGATAGGACTTTCCGGAGGGATCGACTCGGCTCTCACCGTGGTGATCGCCGTGGATGCCCTGGGCCCGGATTCCGTTCGGGGGGTTACCATGCCTTCCGAGTTCAGCTCAGGAGGATCGGTCGACGATTCGGCGGAGCTGGCCGGACGGCTGGGCATCCGGTTCGACCTAATCAAAATTGCCGACCTGTTCGCCGCCTTCCAAGACGCCTTGCACCCAATCTTTGGGCAAACCGGCTTCGGCGTGGCCGAGGAAAACCTGCAACCCCGGATCCGAGGAACGCTTCTGATGGGCATCTCCAACCAGCACAACGAGATGGTCATCGCCACCGGCAACAAGTCCGAAATGGCGGTGGGATACGCTACCTTGTACGGCGATATGGCAGGCGGCTTCGCCGTGCTGAAAGACGTCTATAAAACGACCGTGTACGATTTAGCCGAATGGCGGAACCGCGGAGGAGAGGTGATTCCGGTAGAGATAATCCGCAAGCCGCCGTCGGCCGAGCTGCGACCCAACCAGCTTGACACCGACAGCCTTCCCCCTTACGAGATTCTGGATCCCATCCTGAACGCCTACATAGAGGAGGACCGATCTATCGACGACATAACCCGGGCCGGTTTCGACCGGGAGACGGTAACCCGAGTGGCGGCCCTGGTGGACCGTAACGAGTACAAGCGGCGACAAGCCCCACCGGGCGTAAAGATAACCCCCAAGGCCTTCGGGCGGGATCGCCGGCTTCCGATAACCAACGGATGGCACGGTGGCTGATCAGATAACCTTCGTGCTGCGCAACGGCCGTCCCGTGGCACCCGCCATCGACCTGTCTGACCCGTTGGTGGTACGGGGAGACGGGTGTTTCGAAGCCCTTCGATCCTACGGCGGGCGTTTGATCGGCCTGGCCGAGCATCTGGAACGGCTGACCGTCTCGGCGGCCGCCATGTTCATCCCGCTCCCTCCCATCCCCTACATCGGAGAATGGGTTCGCCAGGTGGCTACCCATCAAGGAGACGGGGTTATAAGGGTGTACGCCTCCAACCTGGACGGGGAATGGAACGTCCATGTCCTTTCCTCCGAGCTACCTCCTCTACCCGGAGAGTTTCGACTCATGGAGGTGACTGCTCCCTGGCATCCGGGCGGGCATCCCTGGGAGCTGGCCGGAGTCAAAAGCCTCTCCTACGCCCCGAATATGGCGGCCGGACGGGTGGCCCGGATGGCCGGCTATGACGAAGCCCTGCTGATTTCCAGGGAGGGTTTGATGCTGGAAGGCCCCACCTTCACCGTTATGTGGGTAGTGGACGGGACCATCGAGACCCCTTCCCTGGATTTGGGCATCCTCAACTCCGTTACCAGGCGGATCGTGCTGGGCCACGCCGCCGAACTCGGTATCCCGGTCAATGAAGGACATTTTCCGGCCTCCTGTCTGGATAAGGCCGATGAGGTGGCCTATCTGTCGTCGGTGACCGAGGTTACGCCGGTAGTAGAGGTGGGTGAGCGGGATTTCGAACCCGGTCCGGTGACCGCCCATCTGGCGCGGGCCTACCAGGACGAGATCGCGCGCATCGTATAATGCCCACCCGTCGTATAATGCCCACCCGATTTACCGCTCTGATCCTGGCGGCGGCGCTGGTAGCGGTCGGTTGTGGAGGCGGAGACGATAGCTCGGGAACCACCGCCCTTCCCACCCAAAATGCCACGACCGCTACCTCCTCAACAGCTCCACCCGATACCGGGTCCGAGGTAGAGGTTTCGGAAGAGCCAAGCGAACCGGACGAGCCGGATCAAGCTGCCGACCAGGGGGATACCTCCGGCCCGGATACCACCCTACCTCCGGCTATCCCTCCCTATCAAGTGGTCCACCGCCTCATACTTGACGATATAACCACCCTGGTGATCGAGGTAGAGCCCGGTGCCTACACCGACGTGCAATTGGAGAATCTGGTGTACGAGATTGTGGATACCTATTCGCCCAACCAGGCGATCGTGGTGGACGACCGACAGGCGGCGGATCTGGCTATCAAAGACGACCTGACTACCGAAGAGCAGTCCTACTTGGACGAGCACACTTTTCTGAGGATCGAAAACGGGGTAGAGGTCACCTTCCACGGCCCCTACGCCGAGGTAGGAGGATTGACGGTCGGCTCTTAGCCCGAATCCAAGGCTCCGGCGGGGAGCGAATCCACAAAGATCGCCACTCGCTTCCTTGACCACTATGGTTGCAACCCGCAACACCGACCACCCCACGGTGCCACCATGCCTCCCGACCTTTAGCCGGTTCGCTCGGTTCGCTGCGCCACCCAACCCCGCCTGCCCTTAAGGTTGATTATCTGCTACAGGTAACGTCCTCGGCCAGCCTTCAGAAAGGTACTCTAAACTGGGGAAACACCTTCAAGAACGCGAAAATCGACACACCTCGCCCGGCTACGCCGGGCCCCAGCCCCCGCCACCGCCTCCGAAGAAGGAGCGTGGTCGGCCATGCCCGGACAGAAGCCGGGAGACTGCGGTTCGGCTGTTCGCTCCATACGATTATTTTCCCTCAATTGCCGGGGATCCGATCGGGGTTCCTGTTCCTCTTGCCCGGCCTTCGGTGCTTGG
>VXMP01000069.1 GCA_009841075.1 Acidimicrobiia bacterium
CGCTCCGAATCAGGTGGTGTGCGGCGGGGGCGGGGACCCGGCGTAGCCGGGTGAGTTGGGCGGATTTTGCGATTTTGGTGCGTGTTCCCCCAGTTCATAGCGGTTTTTCTACGAGCTTTAGGTTGGGGACTTTACTGATATCGTTGTGAACCAGGTTCCGGTTATCCGGCCGGGTTCAGGGTTTGAATATTTTGCCGAACCCCCCTTCCGAATGGTTCGATTCGCGCCCTCCTGGATTGGCACTAGACTTCACGGCGGCGTTTGATGGGGGGTAGTGTAAATGGCAGCACAGCGGGTTTTGGTCCCGCTAGTACGGGTTCGACTCCTGTCCCCCCAGCCCGACAGAGGAGATAACACTTCCCAGTGGATAGCAGACAGTCACCACCCGACCCTCCTAAACGCGTGCTCCCTATCCGGGCGGTGGTTTTAGGGGCCGGTTCGGGCTCCCGTATGAAGTCGACGCTTCCCAAGGTAATCCATCCGGTAGCAGGCCGGCCGATGATCGAATGGGTTATCGAAGCCACCTCATCATTGGATCCGATCCAGACCGTGGTGGTGGTCCGTTCTGATGCCCATCAGGTGACGGAAATCCTTCCCGATGAGGTAACCCCGGTGGTACAGCCCAGACAGCTGGGCACGGCCCATGCACTACAGATCGCCCTGGGAGTGGTACACCTGGACGAAAACGAACATGTTCTGGTGGTACCCGCCGACACCCCGTTGATCACCGCCCAAACCCTGGAGAAGATGACCAAGTTGCATCGTCGCACCGGATCTGCGGTGACCTGCCTGACCGCAAAAATGGATGACCCGACCGGATATGGGCGGGTGGTACGAAACGGGTGGGGACGGGTGGAAAGGATCGTGGAACACGCCGATACCACCACCTCGGAACGGGAGATCAACGAGATAAACGGCGGTATCTACCTGTTCGACGGTGCACTGATCCGGGAGGCGGTAGGTCGAGTCGAACGCGCCAACGCCCAAGGGGAGTATTACCTGCCCGATGTGGTGGCCATCCTCGGTGCCGACGGTCACGGGATCAGCGCCTATCAGACCACCGCCGAGGAGCTGTCCGGTATCAACACCCAGGATCAGCTGGCCCTGGTAGCCGAAATCGCCCGGCTTCGCATCAACCGCGGCTGGATGCGGCAAGGGGTTTGGATGCAGGATGCCGGTCGGGTCTACATCGACACTACGGTCCGTTTGCAGGCCGGGGTGCGGATCCGTCCGGGAGTCCACCTGGAAGGCGACACTACCGTTGCGGGCGGCACCGAGCTCGGACCCGACTGCTTTATCAGCGACAGTCGGATCGGCCCGGACTCCAAGGTTTGGTATTCGGTGCTTCGGGACGTTTCGGTGGGTGCCCGGGCAATGGTCGGCCCCTATGCGTCCTTGCGACCCGGGACCGTGCTGGCGGACGGTGCCAAGGTTGGTACCTTTGTAGAGGTGAAGGATTCGGAGATAGGAGCGGGTGCCAAGGTGTCTCATCTTGCCTATGTCGGTGACACGGAGGTGGGCGAGAACGCCAACCTGGGGGCGGGAACCATCACGGCCAACTATGACGGATACGAAAAGCATCCCACCCGTATCGGACGGGGTGCACTGATCGGGTCCAACACCGTACTGGTGGCACCGGTAGAGGTGGGAGACGAGGCGTTTACCGCCGCCGGATCGGCCATCACCAAGGACGTATCCGAGGGTGCGCTGGCCGTGGAAAGGTCCACCCAAAGGGAGATATCCGAATACTCCCGCCGCCGCCAAGAGCGTTACGAAGCCGGCACCTCCCAGGACTGAGCAAATGGAACTCATCACCCGGAAGCGTTTTATGCTGTTTACCGGTTCGGCCAACCCGGAGCTGGCCGAGGCGGTAGCCGACGAGCTCGGGGTGCGGCTCGGGCGGGTGGAAATGTCGCAGTTTGCCAACGGCGAGGTCTACACCCGGCCTTTGGAGTCGGTTAGAGGGGTGGATTGTTTCGTCATCCAGAGTCATGCCCCGGAGATCAACTTTCACATTATGGAGCAGCTGATCCTGATCGACTCGCTTAAACGGGCGTCCGCCCATCGGATTACGGCGGTGGTTCCCTTCTTCGGCTACGCCCGTGCCGACAAGAAGGTGCTGCCCCGTGAACCGATTTCCGCCCGGTTGATGAGCGACCTGTTCGTGGCGGCCGGGGCCGATCGGATCGTCTCTGTTGACCTGCACACCGGTCAGATTCAAGGATTTTTCCCCAAGCCGTTCGATCACCTGACCGCCTTGCCGATCGTCACCGATTACCTGAAGGAGCAGCTCGAAGGGCCGACCACGGTGGTTTCGCCCGATGCCGGCGGGGTGAAGCGGGCCGAGAAGTACGCCCGCTACCTCGGTGCCTATGTGGCGTTCGTACATAAGCGGCGGGAGCTGGATGTTCATAACGAATCACAGGCCCTGACGGTGGTCGGGGCGGTGCGTAACCGTAATGCGGTGATCGTGGATGACATGATCGATACCGGAGGGACTGTTGCCAATGCGGCCCGGCTGCTACGCGACTCGGGCGCCAACCAGGTGTTGGTAGCGGCCACCCATCCGGTGTTGTCCGCACCCGCCCTGGATCGACTCAAGCAGGCCCCGATCGACGAGGTAGTGGTTACCGACACCCTTCCCATCAGCTGTGCCGCCCGGGATTACGAAAAGCTAACCCGTCTGTCGGTCGCCCCGGTTCTGGCGGAAGCCCTGCAGGCCATCTTCATGGATAGCTCGGTTTCGGCCATATTCTTAGGAGATAATAATTAAGGAAGGGTGTAGATGTGAGAAATGAATAGTTGATATAGCTATTTTAAAAGGTTTTTACCGCAAAGAGATTTAAATCAACCGGAGTGTAATAAGGCGAACCTCGCCGGAACAGTCTCGAATTTCGACTTACGCACCCTTTAATGGGTATGGACTCCGATCTCTTTTCCTTGCGGACCGCCATCCGGGGCGGGAATGCCCGGTCACTGTTCGACTTCTAGAAAGCAGGTGCCCGGTCGGCCGGGTCGGGAGAATGTGTCACAGAGGAGTCCTAATATTCGAAGGTGGTAGAACCGCGGGAGGCAGGAGCGGAGCGAATATGGCTGAGAAACCGTCCGAAGGCGCTAGGCGTAGCCTGTTCAGTATGGCCCTTTGGGGCCCGGAGGGTCCACCCGAAACGGCCCTCTGCAGGAGGGACTGGGTCAGTTGTCCCGAGCAAGACGGGCATGATGAAGGATGTCTGGGGCATGTCTTCCCCATAAGGGCACCGGCATCGATACCGCCTCCGGACATACACCTCTCGCGGGATCAGATGCGGGAACTCGCCAAAGGGTACAGACCCATGGACATGAACGACAAGTGGCTCGCGTTCATGGAGGAAGATCGCTTGTTCATCCATCGGAGTTGGACACGTCATGGCATCTACGAAGTGAAGTTCGCGGCCAAAGAACTCGACTGGATGCCCAACGCCTTCATGCCCGTCTCGGCATGGGTCGAACGTCATACGGGTCGTTGGCCTTTGGGCTTCGACCCGATTCGCGCGAGCAGGCTGCTGCGAGATTTGATAGTGCACGTGTCCGGGGAGCCGATGCAACCGGCTATGCCGGTCGTGGTGTCGCGTTCGCCCGTTCTCGAAGCCGTTCTCGGAGACATAGTCGCCCAAGACGTCGACGCCATCGTCCATCCCGCCAACACAAGACTGGAGGCCGGAGGTGGGGTGAGCGGGGCCATCCACCACGCGGCGGGTCCGGAACTCCTCGCAGCCTGCCGGGCGCTCGGCGGTTGCCCGGTCGGGCGCGCCGCCGTCACCCCGGGCTTCAGGCTGGATGCTCGATGGGTGATCCACACCGCCACGCCGGGATGGAACGGCGGGACTCGAGGCGAGCCGGTGTTATTGGAGTCGTGCTACCGCGAGTCCCTGGCCCGCGCCGACGAGGTGGGCGCGGAGACCATCGCCTTCCCGGCGCTGTCTACGGGCGCTCGGGGCTATCCTCTCATGGAGGCTGCGAGAATCGCCGTGGACACGGTCCGCTCCACATCGACCCGGCTGCGCACGGTCCGTTTCGTCTGCTTCGACAGGCCGGCGTTGGGGGCATTCCAGTCGGCGTTGGACGGGTAGGGAATGCAACTGACTACTAAAAGACATTTCGGGAATTTTACTGAGGTGGAGGTTTCGCTTATCCGCCTAGTCGGGTTCGGTTCGGTGGCCGATTGTCGGCTGCCACCGCGGACGCTGCCGCCACTATTCGGGAAGGGGAATCAGTCGCCACGTGAAGCCGCTGAGAAGCTGATCGATGCGGGAATATTCGGCATCGACGATTCCGATTCGGAGGATGGACAGGTTTTATATTTGACCCGGTTCGGTGAACGGGTTTTAGTCGGATAACCGGACTATGAGGCGGACGGTGATCGCCCTTGTTGTGGTCGCCATATATGCAACCGGCATATTTATAACCCGCCAGCCGGTAGGCCCAGAAGCCGATTTTGCGGAATCGTTATCCCGCCAGCAGATCGAAGCGGAAGTCTGGATGAACGCCGGAGCGGAAAGGTTTTGTCAGATAGTCACAGCCTCCGAGGGGATAGATATTGTCTGGGCTGTAGAAGCCGACCTTCGATTATGGGAGCGTCGAGGATTCGGCGAAGATGATGCGATAGCCGCCTCGGTGGCCAGTGTTTCCGCTTTCTGCCCCGAGCAGCATCGGCGAATCTTGGACGCACTGGAGGAAGCCGGGCTAATCGAGTGACATCGAGACGATCCCCCCTACCCCCAGTGAGGGTCGAGGGCGAACAGGCCGTTAAATCGGGCTCCTACGAGGGCATAAACCCTCAGTTCAGCCCACTTTCGCTTCCCCGTCCTAGGTTCTCATATCGCGTATCTACGAGTTGATGGCGGCCTCTAGAGGGGTGGGAGGCAGTCGGTTGTGGTGGTGGACACCAACTGCGACATCCGGTCCGTAACTAAGGCTGACTTTCCTGCCCGCCTGAGCCCGCCGGGGGCCTGGTAGACCATTTCAGTACTCTTTCAGGTCGGGAAGGATGATCTTCTCTCCTGGGAAGATCAGGTTCGGGTCGCCGGATCTGATCGTGGCCCGATTCAGTTTCACTACCTCAACCCAGATTGCGTAGACCTCGTCTGTTGAGGGCCGGCGCTCTAGTCGGTGGGCCAGATACTTGGCGGAGATCGACCAAAGATGGTCGCCGGGTTCCACCAGGTAGGTAATCGTACCGTTTTGGTAGAGCCGGAAATGTGGCACTCCAGATCCGGGAACGGTGCGATGAGGAACCGGGATGGCGGCACCTTTCTCCGTTGGAGTGGTCGCAACGGGAACCTCTATCACGGTATCGGCACCCGGTTTGATAACCATCGGTATCGGGGAGGCTGCCTTCGGGCTCGAATCTGCCCTTCCGGATTCCCCGCTCGATAGGTGGGTCGGCTCGGTTTGTTCGGCCGTCACCTGATAAGGAACCGGTGGGTCGGCCAAAGCACCGGCGGCGGTGGTGGTAATCGACAGGCCGGCGAGGGTCAGGGCCAGGGCCGCCACCCGTCCGGCCAGACGGTGCAGTGGAGCAATGGTGAGCCTTCCGGTCAATCGGATCGCCTGCGGGATGCGAACGGAAAACGCCACTACAGACAGGATGGTGGTCAGCCCTAGCCAGGCGGTTACCGCCACAGCCAGCAGCCATACCGCCCCATAGATAGCTTCTTCGGGCGGAGCGGACATGATGCGCGTCGGAGGGGGAAGCCAGGATGCCTGGCTGATCCGTACCAAAAAATAGGCGCAGCCGGATAGCCCGACGATCAGAGTGGCGAACAAGGAAAGGGTTCGGGCGTTTTGTGACATGACCTCTACATACCGTGATTCGGCGAGGATGTCTACCCCTATTTTGGAAGAAGGGGAAAAACCCGGTCCTCAATAGCGCCGGCCCCCGATTTCCAGTGGACAAAAGGGCCAGAACGCGAAAATATTTTGGGAGGAATCCTCCCGATAACCAGCAGGTCCCTACTACTATTCTGCTGTAAGCCGGTTCGCCGGCTCTTAATTTGGCCTTCGCTTGTGAAATTTTTCACAAGCAGAGCGGTCGGAAGTGATTCGTGACTTTGGAAAAAAGGAGGAGGGGGATTGTCAACCTCGCTGATTGAGGACGCAAAAAGAATGTTAAATGTAACCGGGTCGAACTGGAGGGAAGCGTCTGCCTGCCGTGACTCCGAACCCAACCTCTTTTTTCCTATAGGCACCACCGGATTGGCCATCGACCAGATCCAGGAGGCCAAAAGCATCTGCTCGATGTGCCTGGTAGCTGACGAATGCCTGCAGTACGCGCTGCAGACCAACCAGGAGGCCGGGGTGTGGGGTGGATACGCCGAGGATGAGCGGCGTCGGCTAAGAAAACGCTGGATGGCGGAGCGCCGCCGAGCCGCCAGCTAGCCCGGGCTGCTTCTTTCCGTAACCCAAACCAGGCCTCCTAAGGGCCGAAACCTACGGATTGGTCGGGCGATTCCACCAACTCGACAAAGGCGATTCGATCAATGGGTATGCCGATGTGGCGTCCTTTGTCGTTCTTGAACCAGAGGAGGGAGATGCCCTCGCCATAGGCCTTCTCCAGGCGCTTGGCCAGCTCGTCCCTGCCGCCCACCTCCACTTCGATTTCACGCCCCATGTCGGCGATACCGATCCGTGCCTTCACCTAAAACAGCTCCCGAGTAGTTGTGTATCCGGTATTTGGTAGAGGGAATCGTACCCGGCCCGCAGTCAAAGTCGATAAACCGAAGCGCTTTAACCGGCCTTGCGGTTCGCCTCCCTTTCCCTGGTCACCTCGACTGAGGCCTTGAGGGCTTCGAGAAGGTCGATCACCCGGGTAGGTTCGGGCGTTTCCGTTACCACGATTTCCTTGCCTTCCACTTTTTGTCGTACCAGATCCTCGATCTTCTCGCGGGTGTTATCCGTCCACTGCTCCGGGTCGAAACTATCGGTCAGGTTGTCGATCACCATCTTGGCCATACCCACTTCGTTTTCTCGGGCCTCAACCGGGGTTTCCAGGCCTTTGAAATCGGTAGAGCGGATTTCGTCCGGCCAGTACATGGTCTCCAGAACCAACACGTCATCCCGTGCTCTGAGTGAAGCCAGGTATTGGCGTGATCGGATGGCAACGGTGGCTATCCCCACCCGATCGCTCTCGGTTAAGGCCTCCCTAAGAATGGAGTAGGCCTTTTCACCGGTAAAGCCCGGTTCCAGATAGTAGGAGGAGCGGTAGTAGACCGGATCGATCTCCCGGGCGTCGACAAAGGCCGCTACGTCAACGGTTCGGGACCCACCTTGGAAAGCGGCGGAGGCGATCTCCTCATCGGACAGCACCACATACCGGCCCTTTTCGAACTCGTAGCCTCGGACTATCTGTTCGTTTTTGACCTCTTGGCCATCGGCTTCGGCCACTTTGCGATACCGGATCGGGCTGTGGTCGGTCTGGCGTAGCTGACGGAACTTGGGCCTCCGGCTGGAGGTAGCCGGATACAGGCGAACGGGAATGCTTACCAAACCGAACGATATAGCCCCACTCCAGATAGGTCGCATACCCGCCAGTTTAGAAGAGCCCCACCGGGAATAGGCAGTAAATCTCTCTGTACAGAGGTGGGATCCGGCCGGTTGTACCCGCCCGAATCGGGAGAAGAACGGGGTTAAAACCGGGGCTAGACAAACCGGTCTGGAGATATGTATAATCAAGTGACCCACCAACCGGCAGGATACCCACCTGCCAGCCGGCCGGGGCGCCGCTCCTCTCCCCCTAGGACCGCGCCCCGGCCTTCTCTTTTCCTACAGTTGGATTCGACCACTGTTAAACTTGTCTGAGCATTTCCATGCCGGCCCTCGTAGCTCAGGGGATAGAGCACCGGCCTCCGGAGCCGGGTGCGCAGGTTCGAATCCTGCCGGGGGCGCGTTCCCAATCCATGCGGAGCGCCCACTATTCTTGGGAATGCCCCATCTCCCTGAGGTTCTTCTATGGCACTGCGCGATGTGCTCCCCTTGACCTGGACTCAAACCGACCACCGGGCCCGGATCGGCGGCGTCCCGCTCCAGGCGATCGCCGAGCGTTTCGGAACCCCGGCCTACCTATTCGATATGGCCCATATCGAAGCGCGTTTGGACCAATTTTCTCGGGCGATGGAAGGAATTGGCGTGCCCGTATACGCCACCAAGGCGTTTCTATGTCCGGCGCTGGCCGAGATGATCAGCACTCGGAACTGGTGGGTGGATGTGGTCTCGGTCGGCGAGGCCGCTCTAGCCCAACGGGGAGGGGTGCCGGCGTCCCGCACCCTCCTGCACGGCAACCTGAAAACGGCCGCCGAGATAGACCTGGCCGTCTCGGGCCAGGTGGCGATTACCGTGATCGACAGCCTGGGGGAAATCGACCAACTTGCCTGGGCGGGTGAGAGTGTCGGGCGTACTTTGGACGTGATGATCCGGCTCAACGAACAGGTGGGTTTGGACACCAACCGTAAGGTCTTAACCACCGGCGATAAATCAAAATTCGGTATGGCACCGGACGCCCTGGACCAGGCCATCAACCAGGTATCGGACTGCCCAAACCTTCGATTGCGAGGCCTCCACCTCCACGCCGGTAGCCATATCACCGAACCGCAGATGTACGGGAGGATTTTGACCAGGCTGGGAGAGGCGGTGATGCGCCGTCGGTCGGCCTTCGCCACCGAGCCCGTTCTCCTGGATGTGGGGGGCGGCATGGCCTCGCCCTATCTTCGTACCGACCCGACGATCAGTCCTGACCGGATCGGCCAGGCCCTGCGGTCGGCCTTGCACACCCAGGACCTGTTGAAGCGGATCGGGCCGGTTCAGGTCATGATCGAGCCGGGCCGAGCCTTGGTAGCCAATGCCGGGGTGCTCCTTTATGAGGTCGGGGTTCGTAAATCCCTGCCGGACGGGGGTGAAATGTTGGCCCTGGACGGGGGCATGACCGACAATCCGAGGCCGGCTTTATACGACTCCCGCTACGAGCTGCTGGTGGACGGAAAGTCGGGGAGCGAAACGACCCTCCCTTTCCGGGTGTTCGGCAGGATGTGCGAAACCGACGTTTTATTGGAGGAAGTGGCGTTACCGTCCACCATTGCCCCGGGCGATCTGGTGGCTATGCCCGCCGCCGGTGCCTACACCTTTGCCATGTCCTCTCGGTACAACGCCCTTCCCCGCCCTCCCATCCTGTTCGTCAAGGACGGAGAGGTTCGGGAGGTGGTAAGGCGGGAGACACTAAAAGAGGTCTTGGCGGGTCAAAAAACCTTGAGGGAGGCTAAGCGTATTGTTCTTTAGACCTAAACAGGAGTACCAAATATGAGCTTGCCAATCGGGATCGGGTTTCTCGGCGCGGGTACGGTCGGCAGTGCCCTGATCCGTCGGCTCATCTACGAGTCGGATGCCATCGCGGCCAAAACCGGTCTTGATCTGGAAGTACGCGGCATCGCGGTTAAGCATTTGGAAAAGGATCGGGGTATCGAGATACCGGCCGGTCTGCTGACCGATCGTCCGGCCGAGGTGGTCGACAACCCCGAGGTACAGATCGTGGTGGAGGTGATCGGCGGTTTGGATCCGGCCGGTGATCTGGTGATGAGAGCCCTCCGATCCGGCAAGGCCGTGGTCACCGCCAACAAGGAGCTTATGGCCTCCCGCGGGCGGGACCTGCTCTCGGCGGCGGAAAAGGCCGGCGTTTCCCTGCTGTTCGAAGCGGCGGTGGGAGGGGGCATCCCCATCATCCGCCCGCTCTCCGAGTCGTTGGCGGGGGAGCGGATCACCTCGGTGGTGGGAATTGTGAACGGCACCACCAACTACATATTGACCCGTATGGCCGAGGAAGGATCCGCTTACGAGGAGGTTTTGGCAGAAGCCCAGGAGCTGGGTTACGCGGAGGCCGACCCCACCGCCGATGTAGGAGGAGGGGATGCGGCGTCCAAGGCCGCCATCCTGGCCAGTCTGGCCTTCGGCATCTGGGTAGACGGTGCCAAGGTGGTGAGAGAAGGTATCGAGGACCTCCGCACCGAAGATTTCGAGTTTGCCCGCCGGCTCGGTTACATCCCCAAACTGTTGGCGGTCGCCGAGGATTCCGCCGAAGGCATAGGGGTACGGGTACACCCCACCCTGGTTCCGCTGGATCATCCGCTGGCCTCGGTTCGGGGGGCCACCAATGCGGTGTTCGTTTCGGGCCCGTCGATCGGCGAGCTGCTTTTCACCGGTCCAGGTGCAGGAGGTGAGCCGACCGCCACCGCCATCCTAGGTGACCTGATCGCCGCCGCCCGGGAGCGGTTGGCCGGTACGGAAGTCGATGCCCGGATCCGGTTCGTAGCCGGGCATCTCAGGAGGCCGGAGGATATTTCCACCCAATGGCTGCTGAGGATCACCGTGATTGATCGGCCTGGGGTTTTGGCCCGGATCGCCGGGGTTTTTGGGACCCATTTGGTCTCGATCAAGTCGGTTTGGCAGGACGGCCGGGGTGACGAGGCCACCCTGTTGCTGGTGACCCACGAGTCTCCGGAGGGTGACTTGCAAAAGGCCGCCTCCGACCTGTCCAAGCTGGATGTGGTGACGGAGGTGGCGTCGGCTATGCGGGTCTACAGCCAAGAAATCTAGATGGTTCGGCTGGTCTCCACGCGCGGTGGTCCGGCGGTTGATTTCACTACCGCGATACTGTCCGGTTTGGCCCCGGACGGCGGACTTTACGTACCCGAAGCCTGGCCGAGTCTGCCGCGGCCGGACTCGCCCACCGGGTTTAATGAGGTGGCCGAAGCGGTTATAGGAAGGTTCACCTCCGAGCTCTCCTCGGGCGGGGAACTCAGCCAACTGGTCGGCGACTCTTTCGCCCGCTTCGAGCACCCCGAAATAGCTCCTTTGGTCGAGTTGGCACCCAACCTGTATCTGATGGAGCTGTTTTGGGGACCCACCCTCGCCTTCAAGGACTTCGCCCTTCAGGTGTTGGGCCGTCTGGTTGACGTTGCCCTCGGCAGGAGGGGGGGCCGGGCCATGATCCTCGGGGCCACCTCGGGAGATACCGGTTCGGCGGCTATGGAGGCCTTTCGGGATCGGGAGTGGGTAGACGTGGTCATCCTCTTCCCGGCCGGGCGGACCACCGAGGTACAAAGACTTCAGATGACCACCATCGACTCGCCCAACGTCCACGCCATAGCGGTCGAGGGAACCTTCGACGACTGCCAGGACCTGGTTAAAGCGGTGTTTGCCGACGCCGAGCTGCGGAACCGCCTTTCCCTTACCACCGCCAACTCGATCAATTTCGGCCGGTTGGTCACCCAGATCGCCTACTACGTCTGGGCGGTGGAACGCCTGGGTAAACCGGTCACATTCGCGGTGCCGAGCGGCAACTTCGGCAACGTCTACTCTGGGTACGCCGCCGCCTGCATGGGGGCACCCATCCGGAAGCTGATAGTGGGCAGCAACGCCAACAACGTCCTGGACGGGTTCTTCCGTAACGGGCGACTGGACCTCGGCGAGGTTATTCCCACCCTAAGCCCGTCAATGGATATTCAGATTCCTTCCAATCTGGAGCGGCTGATGTTCGACCTTTACCGGAGGGACGGTAGGGAGCTGACAGAAGCCATGGGACAACTCCGGGAGAAGGGTAGATTGGAAGTAGGGGAGGGGATCTATCCGCTGTTTATTTCTCGATGGTGTGACGACCAGGCGACCATAAGAACCATGCGGGAGGTGCATAGTAACTACGGAATCGTGGTCGATCCCCATTCGGCGGTCGGAATTGCGGCGGCCCGGGAGACGAAAACGGAGGGCCCGGTGGTTTGCCTGGCGACCGCCCATCCGGCCAAATTTCCCGAAGCGGTGCGGCAGGCCATCGGCCATCTCCCTGCGCAGCCACCCTCTATCGAAGATCTGTACCACCGTCCCGAACGGGTCACCGATATACCGGGCGATCTGCAAGTCCTGCGCCGGTTGTTAAAGGAAAAAAGCCGCTTCTGGTAAGCCTTCTTTGACATCTCTCACCCTCTCTGTGGTAGAGTAAGACCTGAGCCCACCCGAGCTGTGAGGCTTCCAATCCCCGCCATCGGAGTTTTATAGCCCTATTCCGGTGTTCTCGTAAACAGGCCGAGCGGTCATCTCAAGGCATCCCGGGGCTATGACCGAAACCTTTTTGATTACCTGATAGGTCCCGAAAAGGTTATCCGATGAAGGTATCCGGTTCCGATTTGGTAAATCGCCTTTCAGGACCAGGGATAGGGATATATCGAATAAAGACACCTCCCCTTTTGGTGGGTAGGTGCATTATGGAGGAATACAAATGGCCACCCGATCCGATTTACAGTCTAAGAACATAAAGGACCTGCGCGCCATCGCTTCGGCGGTCGGGGTAGAGGCCGACGGCTTGCAAAAAGCCAAGCTGATCGATGCGATTATGTCGAAGGACGGTTTTGAGTTGGCGGCGGAGGTTGCTCAGGTTGACCTGCCCGACGCCACGATTCGGGAAGTGCAGGCCAACGGTGACTCTCAGTCCCGGTCGAACTCCGATGAAACTTCGGTCCCGGGTGGTCTCCGCGGTCACGAAGCAGGTGCCAGAAGGGGCAGACCGACTTCCGGAGGACCCGCCGGACGGCGGCACGGAAGGAGAGGTACCGGCGGACCCATACAGGAAAGGCCTACCGAGACCCGGGAAGGTGCTCTGGATATCCTCCCGGAAGGCTACGGGTTTCTTCGCTGTACCGGATATCTCCCCAGCGACCAGGATGTTTACGTATCTGCAGGCCAGATCCGCAAGTTCGCGCTCCGGAAGGGCGACATTTTAAGCGGCCCGGTGCGTCCCCCTCGTAACCAGGAGAAATTTCCCGCTCTCGCCCGGATCGAGGAGAGCAACGGGATGTCCCTTCAGGAAGCCCGACAGCGCCCCAAGTTTGCCAACCTTACGCCCTTATTTCCCGATGTTCGGTTGCGGCTGGAGGTTTCGGGTAAACCCAAGAGCACCCTCACCCGCATTATCGACCTGATCGCCCCGATCGGTAAAGGTCAGCGGGGTTTGATCGTCTCCCCGCCCAAAGCGGGCAAGACCACGGTACTCAAAGAAATCGCCCAGGCCATCACCGTCAACAACCCGGAGTGCTACCTGATGGTGGTGCTGGTCGACGAGCGCCCGGAAGAGGTCACCGACATGCAGCGCTCGGTCAAGGGTGAGGTGATCTATTCCACCTTCGATCGTCCGGCCGAGGAACACACCCAGGTGTCCGAGCTGGCCATCGAGAGAGCCAAGCGGCTGGTGGAGATGGGTACCGATGTGGTGGTGCTGCTCGACTCGATTACCCGCCTGGCCCGGGCCCATAACCTGGCTACCCCGGCTTCGGGGCGGATTTTGTCCGGTGGGGTGGACTCCACCGCCCTTTACCCGCCCAAGCGCTTTTTTGGTGCCGCCCGCAACATCGAAGAGGGAGGCAGCCTGACCATAATCGGAACCGCTCTGGTTGAGACCGGTTCGAAAATGGACGAGGTGATCTTCGAGGAGTTCAAAGGCACCGGTAACATGGAACTACGCCTCGACCGTAAACTGGCCGATCGGCGGGTCTATCCGGCTATCGACATAGCCTCGTCCGGCACCCGACGGGAGGAGCTCCTGTTCGACCCGGACGAGCTGCAGCAGGTTTGGAAGCTGCGTCGGGTGCTGTTGGGATTAGACCCCGGTGCGGCCCTAGAGCTGCTGATCGACAAGCTGAAGACTTCCAAATCCAACGCCGATTTCCTGACCGAGGTAGCCCGGTCCCGTAACTAAAGGAGGAGACGTGAAAGACGAAATACATCCCCCCTACCGACCGGTGGTGTTTCAGGACCCGTCGGTGGATTTTGCGTTCCTCACCCGGTCGACCATCCAAACCAACGAGACCATCGTCTGGGAGGACGGGGAAACCTATCCACTGGCCCGGGTCGAAATTTCCAGCGCCAGCCATCCGTTCTTCACGGGTAAGCAGAAGCTGGTGGATACCGCCGGACGGGTGGAACGATTCGAGCGGCGCTACGGCCGGAAAGTCCGTGATCAGAAGGATACGGAACAATAATCTCAACCAGGTGTTGCTGAGAAATGTCCTATTGGCCCGATAGCCATATGCTAAACCCCCCGGTAGAGCCATCCAGGGCCACTCCACCTCCGTCTTTTCCAGCACCCTTCTAAATGGCCAGGCAGTCGGGGACGACCGTCGGAGGGCAGGCGGTGTTGGAGGGGGTGATGATTCGGGCACCCTCGGCCTGGTCGGTGGCGGTACGTAACCCATCAGGTGAGATAGAGGCGATCAGCCACCGGCTTCCCAGAATCAGCTCCAGGTCCCGTTGGGCCCGGATTCCGTTAATCCGAGGGGTGCTGGTGCTGGGAGAGACCTTGGTACTCGGCTTTCGGGCTTTGGCCTGGTCGGGACAGCGGTCGATGGGCGAAGAGGAAGAGCCGGTCACCAAAGGACAGATGGCCGGTTCTATGACCATAGCGGCGGTTCTGTTTGTGGGGATATTCATCGTCATCCCCCTGCTGGTAGCCCGCTGGGGAGGATTCAATGCCGATTCGGTATGGTTTCATCTTATTGAAGCGGTGATCCGGATCGGCTTGTTGGTCGGTTATGTCTGGCTGATAGGGCGATGGGAAGAGATAGGACGGGTTTATGCCTATCACGGTGCCGAACACATGACCATCCATGCCTATGAGGCAGGCGATCCACTAGACAGAGACCATATCGCCGCCTATCGTCCCGAACACCCTCGGTGCGGGACCAGCTTTCTGTTGCTGGTGATGCTGACGGCCATAGTGGTGTTCAGCGTGGTCGGAAGCCTGCCCTGGTATGGGCTGATAGCCAGTCGGGTGGTACTTATTCCGGTGGTGGCGGGTATCTCCTATGAGCTGCTGAAATTGGGAGGTGCCCGGGCCGACCGACCGCTGGGGCGGCTCCTGACCCGGCCCGGACTATGGCTCCAGCGCCTCACTACCCGGTTTCCCGAGATGCATATGATCGACGTGGCCGTCACCGCCCTGCTCTCCGCTTTGAGCGACGAAGAGGTGGGGGAGGTGCTGGCCAGGGGGCCGATCGTCCCCGAGGCGTTGACCGCCTATACCCGTTAGGAAGGAGCAGGTCTTGGATCAGAAGCTTCTCGACGGTCTGGCCGAGATAGAAGCGTCTTTTAAGGAGGCCGAGGTTTTGCTGATGGATCCGGCAGTGTTGGGCGATCAGACCAGATACCGCCAGGTATCTCGGGAATATGCCCGGCTCCGGTCCCTGGTACGGGCCTACCGTTTGTGGACGGCGGCGGTCACCGAATCCCGTGAAGCTACCGAGCTGGCCGAAAAGGAAGAGGACCCCGAGCTGGCAGCGGAGTGGCAAGAGTTGGCCGTTACCCGACAGAGCGACGCCGAACAGATTGCCGAGGAACTTCGAGCCGCCTTCACCCAGGAGGACCCGGAAGACGCCAAGGACGCCATTGTAGAGATAAGGGCGGCGGCCGGAGGTGCCGAAGCCTCTCTTTGGGCCGCCGATCTGCACCGCATGTATCAGCGTTTCACCGAGACCGAAGGGCTGGTTTTAGAGCCGATCGACAGCGCCGGCGCGGAGGGTGGCGGTCTGAGCTCGGTGATCTTCGGGGTCAAAGGGCCGGGTGCCTTCGGCCGGTTCAAGTTCGAGGCCGGGGTTCACCGGGTGCAGAGGGTACCCAAAACCGAGGCGCAGGGTCGGGTACATACCTCCACCGCCACGGTGGCGGTGATGCCCGAAGCCGAGGAGGTGGATGTTCAGATCGGCGATGGCGACGTCAAGGTGGACACCTTCCGAGCGTCCGGACCGGGCGGCCAGTCGGTCAACAAAACCGATTCGGCGGTCCGGCTCACCCATTTTCCCACCGGTCTGGTAGTTACCTGCCAGGACGAAAAGTCGCAGCTTCAGAACAAGGAAAAGGCCTTTCGGGTGCTGCGGGCCCGTCTCTATGAGGAAATGCGGCTTTCCCTGGAAGCCGACCGGGCCGCCGGACGCCGTTCTCAGATCGGCACCGGTGATCGATCCGAGAAGATCCGAACCTATAACTTCAAAGAAAACCGGGTTACGGATCATCGGATAGGCCTCACCGTGCGCCGCCTCGCCCAGATACTGGACGGCGACCTGTCGGTATTTGTGGACGCTTTGGTAGCTGATCAGGCCACCCGCCAGATATCGGAAATATGATCTTCTACGTCCGTTTTCCGGCCCATGCCGAGCCTCCTCCTGAAGCGGTCGAAGAAATAGTGCAGACCTGTATCAGCCGCTTCGGGTCGGTGATAGGCGCATCGGAGGACTCGATCGATGTGGAAATGAGCGACCAGGCACCGGCCGGGGTTATGGCTATGCTGGCGGCGGAACTGCGGGCCGCCGGACTCCCTCCGGATACGGTGATCGCCATCCCCTCCCGAGGCCAGCGGCTGGGGATATACGAGATCTAGCACGGATTAATCGGGGTGAACTCAATAGTTGGAGAAGGCGGTTCGCCTTTGGCGGCGGTCAACTCGCAGCACCTGGTTGACGACAAACACCTGCCCTCCCATGAGGCGATTCGGCTGCTGGCCGCCGTCACCGGTCGGTCGGGTGCCGAGCTGCGGGCCGGAGTTTTGGTAGAGCCTCGGTCTGTTGACCTATTCCATCATTTGGCGGATCGGCGGGCGAGTGGAACCCCGCTTCAGTATCTGGAAGGTACCGTATCGTTCGGCCCGATAGAGCTGCTGGTGGATAGCCGGGCGCTGATCCCCCGGCCGGAGACCGAACAGCTTTGGGAAACGGCGATCGGCCAGATACCCCTCGACTCTCCATTTACAGTGGTTGATCTGGGAACCGGTTCCGGCTGCCTGGCCTTGGCCATTGCGCATGAGCGACCTCGAACGCGGGTGGTGGCCTGTGATATCAGCCCGGACGCCCTTGATCTGGCCCGTCTCAACGCCTTCCTCCTGGACCTACCGGTCGAGTTCTTCCAGGGCGACCGCCTCTCTGCCCTACCTACCGCTTTGTCGGGAAGGATCGACCTGATCGTCACCAACCCCCCTTACATCTCCGAGTCGGAATGGCCGGGGCTCCCCGAAGAGGTCCGCGACCATGAACCCCGGATTGCGCTGGTGGCCGGAGACGGGCTGCGCGAGTTCAGGTATCTGGCGTCCCATGCCCCGTCATGGCTGGTCTCCGGCGGCGGGCTGGCCGCAGAGATAGGTGACGGGCAGGGCCAAGCCATCCTGCGGCTGTTCTCTACCCCGCGCTGGGCCGCAGAGATCCGGAGAGACCTGGCCGGACGGGAACGCTTTCTGATCGCCCGGCTTCAAACGTGACCATCCAAAAAGCCCGGCAAGCCATCCGGGCCGGCCTGATCGTGGGCGTCCCCACCGACACGGTCTACGGCTTGGCGGCCGACCCCGGCAACCAGGCCGCGGTCCAATCCCTCTTCCGGCTGAAGGGACGCGGTCAGAACCTTCCGATCGCGGTGCTGGCCGCCTCGATAGAACAGCTGGACCAACTGGTGGCGTGGACCGGCACCTCTCGACAGATCGTCGAACCCCATTGGCCGGGTCCTTTGACGGCGGTCTTGTATGCCCGGACCCCTCTGGTAGAGGGGCTCGGCGACCCGGAACGGGGCACGCTGGCGGTTCGGATACCCGACCAGGATCTCCTATTGGAGCTGCTGGGCAGAACCGGCCCGCTGGCGGTAACCAGCGCCAATCCGAGCGGAGCGCCTCCGGCCCTGGATGCAACCCAAGCCCAAGCTCTCTTCGGCAAGCGGGTATCCGTATACCTGGAAGGACCCCAAAAAGGTGACCAGGCCTCCACGGTGGTAGACCTGACCCGCCTCCCTCCGGTAGTGCTAAGAAAAGGCCCGATAAGTCCGGCCGACCTGGCCCCGGAGATTTGACGGGGAAAACCCCTAGGTGGATTCGTCGGCCAAGGCCTGACGGCGGGATATTTCGGCCGAAATAGCGGGTACTACCTGGTGAAGGTCGGCGATAATCGCCCAGTTCGCCTTGGTGACCATGGGGGCGTCGAGATCGGTGTTGATGGCCAGGACGTTTTTGGCGTTCATCATCCCCACCCAATGTTGGATAGCACCGGAGATGCCGCAGGCTATATAAAGATCCGGGGCTACCACCGTACCGGTCTGGCCCACCTGGAACTTGTGGTTTTTCCAGCCGTTGTTGGTGACCACCCTGGAGCAGCCCACCGCCCCGCCGAGCAGGTCGGCCAGCTCTTCGATAATGTCGAAGGCCTCGGCGCTTCCCACCCCTCTTCCGCCGCTTACCACCACCGGGGCGGTGGCCAGGGTTATCCCGGCGGATACGGTGGTTCGTTCCACCACCAGGGTGGTAGTGACGCTTTGGTCCAGGTCGGGGGTGAACCTGGAGACGGTTCCGGAAGCGGGTTTGCCGGCCGAGGTGGGGTTGGTGTGATGGGGGGCGAGGGTGGCCAGCTTCACCGGAGCGGACAGGCGGGCCTTCTCATGGAGGCTCCCACCCCATCGCACCCGGGTCATAACCCAGTCTTCTGCGTCCGGCTCAATGTCTAGGCAGTTGGCGACCATGGCCAGGTCCATCCTCGCACCCACCTGGGCCATCACTTCGTTGCCTCGATCGGTTCCGGTCGCCATCACCGCTACCGCTCCCGAAGATCGGGCCAGCTGATGAAGGGACTCGGCCCAGGCGTCGGGTCCGTAGTCGGTAAGAAGCTCATGGCTCACCACATGTATATGCTCCACTCCGTAGGTGTCCAGACCGTTGACGGCGGATTCGGCATCGGGGTCGATCAGCATGGCGTGCAGCTCGACTCCCAGTTGAGATGCCAGCTGTCGGGCACCCGTCAGGCTGCCCATTACGGCGTCGTCGATCTGCCCGCCCTTGTGTTCGACCAGAAACAGCAGGCTCATAACAGCCCCAGTTCTTCCAGAATGTCAACCACCCGAACCGCCGCCTCGGGACTTTCACCCAGGATCTCCACCGAGGTTCCCGCATCCGGAGGAGAAAGCAGGGTCACCTTCGACTGCCCGCTCGAGCCGACCAAGGGTTCCATCTCGGTAAGAGAAGACTTGCGGGCCGCCATCCTCCCTTTAAGGGTGGGATAGCGGGGCAGGTTGATACCCTCCTTAACCCCTACCACCGCCGGTAGAGGTAGCCGATATACCTCCCAACCGCCCGGGGTTTCGCGGCGGGCGGAGACCGAACCTTCTTCCAAATCGATTCCTTTGATGCCGGTGACCATAGGGCGTTTAAGGTGGCGGGCTACCCGTATGCCCACCTGATAGCCTCCCGAATCGGCCGATTCGTTTCCGAACAGGATCAGGTCGAAGGGGGCTCCCGATTCGCTTTCCAGGTTTTGGATGGCGGCAGCCAAGGCCTTGGCGGTGGGAAGGGGATCCCAATCAGGCTGGGCGGAGGGTAGGAGGACGATCGAATCGGCCCCTACCGACACCGCCGCCCGCAGCTGCTCCTCGGCTTCGGGAGGACCGAGGGTTAGCACCGTCACCGACCCGGTTTCCCGCTCGGCGATCTGAACCGCCTCTTCGATAGCGCATTCCTCATGGGGGCTGATCGTGAAGCCCAGCAAGGAGGAGTCGATGTCCTGACCGTCGGAGGTTAGGACGATTTTCGCCCCGGGTGCGGGCACCCGCTTGACGCAAACCAGAATCCGCACCGTATCTAGGCCCGGTTCAGGGTTTCATCCGGCGGTCGTCCGGGTCGAAGAGCGGCCGAGAGCCGACCCGGGCTACCTCCACCGGGAAGAGCTCGTTCTGATACATGATCTGCAGGCTTCGGCCCTCCTCCGCATAGTCTGGCGGCAGATAACCCAGCAGCAGATAGGCGTCCAGCGAAGGTCCCGCCCCGGCGGAGGTCACCCTCGAAACCCGACCCAGGCGATCCACGATCCGTTCCCCCTCCAAAGTGAGGATGGGTTCGTTCCCTCCCATCGGGAATCGGGGGATTCCCGAGGCCGACACGTGGTCTTTTACGGTCAGGGTGCAACAAATAGCGTCCGGTTCCTCTTCCCGTGCCCGTAGATAGGCTTCCTTGCCCACGAAGTCGGCCTTTTTAACCAACGGTCGGGCCAAATCGGCTTCCACCGGGTTGTACTCCGATTCGAGTTCCGCCCCCATCAGACGGTACCCCTTTTCAAGCCGGGCGGTCGTCCCGTAGACGCCCGCCCCCACCGGCACCACCCCCAGATCCTGTCCGGCCTCCCAGAGCGTGTTCCACAACATCGGGGCGTGCTCCATGGCCGTGTAGACCTCCCAGCCCAGCTCGCCCACATAGGAGATGCGGAACATGGTTACCGGAATCGAATCGATGGTGGCGTGCTTCCATTGGCCGTATGGAAGTCCCTGATCGGATAGGTCGTCTTTGGTAACCCGCTCGATCAGCCTCCGAGCGTGGGGACCCCAAACCCCGATAGTGGACAGGGAGGAGGTGATATCGGCGAAGGACACACAATCGCTGTCCGGCAACCATTTACGGAACCAGTGGGCGTCCCGTGCCCCGTCGAAACCCCCGGTAATCACCCGGAACCGGTCTTCGGCCATTCGCAGCACGGTCAGATCGGAACGGAACCCGCCCTCCTGGGTTAGAAGCGGGGTGTAGATACCGCTTCCTACCGGCCTATCCACCTGGTTGACCGTCAGGTACTGCATGAATTGAAGAGCGCCCGACCCGGAGACCTCGAAGATGGCGAAGGCGGTCAGGTCGATCATCCCCACCTTGTCGCGCATGGCCAGGTGCTCGGCGTTCTGGATGGGCGACCACCAGCGGCGATCCCATTCGTGCGGGCGTTCGGGGATTCGGTCCCGGTATTCTTCCAGGAGGGAAGCGTTGGACTCGTACCAGTGGGGCCGCTCCCACCCGCCCGCCTCGAAGTAGACCGCCCCCAGCGCCGAGGTGGTAGCCCCCAGGGTGCTGACCCGACTGTTCCGCCTGGAATCCCACTGCTCTCTGGGATGAACAATCCCGTAGGTCTTGTTGAAATGCTCCGCACAGCGGGACAGGATATGGTTTGCGGTCTTCATGTACGGGTAGAAGCGGGCGATGTCGGAAGCGTGCGGATCGATCTCCGGGTAACCCTGGGTCATCCATTCCGCCAGCGCCTTTCCGGTACCGGGACCTTCCTTGATCCAGATGGCGGCGCACGACCACAGGTTTTTTACCTCGGGGGTTTCGCCAACCAGGGGCATCGCATCAGGAGTCAGGGAGAGCAGCCCGTTGATCCCGTACTTGATCTCGGCATCCCCGAGAAACGGCATCAGCTCCACCGCCTGTTCCAGCTGCGGATCGAAATCGTCCATGGTCAGCGGTAGCTCGGTAGGGGAGAGTCGGGCCTGGTCGTTGGAGGGAATGGTGTCGGGGTGATGGAAAATAGGCCGATGCGCATACGAGCCCACCTCCATCGAGCCTCCGGTCTGCCGCTCGTAGCAGAAGGTGTCCATGTCACGGACGATGGGATAGCCGATTTCGTTGTTGGTAGCCGACAATATTTCCAGCGGGCCCACATCGATCATCTGATGAACCGCCGGGGTAAGCGGGATGGAAGCCCCGGCCATGGCGGCCAGGCGGGGAGACCAGACCCCGCAGGCGATCACCACGTATTCACAGGTGATCCTGCCCCGGTTGGTCACTACGGCGCTGATCCGCCCTCGGTCGGTTTCGAAATCCAAGACCTCGGTCAGGGGATGGACGGTCAAGGCTCCCAGCTGTTGGGCGTATTCCCGCATGATCGTCCCGGCCCGTAACGAATCCACCACCGACACGCTCGGGGTATACCAGCCTCCTACGATGACGGTCTCGTCTATGAACGGAACCAGCTCCTGGGCTTCGGCCGGCGAGACCAGCCAACTTTCTATTCCCCAGGTCTTGGCGGAGGTCATGCGGCGGTTGAGCTCGTGCATTCTGGCTTTGGTGCGAGCGACTTCCAGACCTCCAGAGACGGTATTGATGCCCATCTCCTCATACTGTTCCTGGCTGTCCAGGGTGAGGTGGGCCATTTCCTTGTTGTGGTCCACCGGAAAGATAAAGTTGGAGGCGTGGCCGGTGGACCCGCCCGGGTTGGGGAGGGGGCCCTTATCCAGCTGGACCAGATCCCGCCATCCCAGCGCGGCCAGATGTTTTACTACCGAGTTCCCGACTATCCCGGCCCCGATCACTACCACTTGGGCGCTGGAAGGGAAATCGCTCATTATTGACACCTTTTCACTTTATTTGAGACCTAGGTTCTTCGATCGGGTTACCCGTTTTTGACGCGGCTAGTTTACAACCGGTATAACCCCGCGATGGATACCGCTTTACCGCCTTAGAGGGGTCGGTTCGGCACCTTTTCTATTTTATGTCGGAATGGTTACCACCCCCCATAAGATTCGGTAGAATATGCCTCCACTTTTAGCACTGTTCCACTTCTTTGGAACCGATTCGGTTGTGAGGACACATGACTGAAGACGAACTGGACCTTCGAACCCTTCCCGACTCCGAACTCGTTGAGCAGATGCACGACGACCTCTATGACGGTTTAGCCGACGAAATCGACGAAGGAACCCGAATCCTTCTGGAACGAGGATGGGGGGCGTCCGAGGTACTCAACGACGCTCTGGTCGAGGGGATGCGCATAGTGGGTATCGACTTCCGGGACGGCATACTCTTTGTCCCGGAGGTGTTGTTGGCGGCCAACGCCATGAAGGCGGGTATGGCCGTACTAAGGCCTCTGCTGGCGGAGACCGGTGCGGAAACGGTCGGAACGGTGGTTATCGGAACCGTCAAGGGTGACATCCACGACATAGGCAAGAATCTGGTCGCCATGATGATGGAAGGGGCCGGATTCGAGGTCATCGATTTGGGGATCAACACCGATGTGGAGGAGTTCCTGGAAGCCATAGACACCCATCAGCCCGACATTCTGGGGATGTCGGCCCTGCTCACCACCACCATGCCCTATATGAAAGTGGTAGTGGACACCCTGATCGAGCGGGAGATGCGGGAGGATTACATCGTCATGGTGGGTGGTGCCCCTCTCAACGAGGAGTTCGGTAAGGCGGTGGGTGCCGACGCCTACTGTCGGGACGCCGCGGTAGCCGCCGAGACCGCCAAGGACCTGGTGGCCAAGAAGCGGATCCTGATGAGCGAACAGGTCTAGCTTGTCCGCTCGGCCGGCCCCAAACCCCACCCCGATATCCCCGCCTCGGCTGCTTATATTGGCCTGCGGGGCGCTCGCCAACGAGATCAAGCATCTCATCAGGCTTAACGACTGGGATCATGTGACGATGGAATGCCTACCCGCCCGATACCACAACACTCCCGACCGGATCGTGCCCGAATTGAAGGCCCGCCTGGAAGAAGAGGCGTCTTTATACGACCGCATTTTTATCGGCTATGCCGACTGCGGCACCGGAGGGCAACTCGACTCACTGCTCAAAGAATGGGAGAACGTGGAGCGTCTCCCCGGGGCCCACTGTTACGAGTTCTACGCCACCTCGCCGGTTTTTCACCAACTTCACGAACGGGAGATCGGAACCTTCTATCTGACCGACTTTCTGGCCAGGCATTTCGACCGACTGGTCTGGCAGTCCCTAGGCCTGGATCGTTACCCGCAGCTTCGGGAACTCTACTTCGGGAACTATCGCAAGCTGGTCTACCTGGCGCAGTTCGACGACCCGACGACCGCTCGTATGGCAGAGGAGGCTGCTCAACGACTGGGGCTCGAATACCAATATCTGCCGGTCGGTCTCGGCCATCTGGAGACCGGCCTGGTGACATTCGTGCAACCGGCCGGCGTTTGATGTACACCGGAGGCGGGCACATCAAGGGAGCCCGGCTATGACCTCCCGTCAGGGCCGATCCCGTAACCGGAGGTCCCGTTCGGAGCTGGTAGTCATCTACTGGCGGGATATCCCGGCCCAGGTCACCGCTCGGTTCGGCGAAGAGAAGATGGCGGTGACGCTGCATCGGCGGTTTCAGGCCGCCATCGACCGGGCGGCGATGGTGGCCGGTAAGAAAACCTACGACGAATACATCTCCGAATGGCGGAGAACCTCCCGGCCCTGTCAAGGTAACGTAGAAGAAGAAGCCCGCCGGGCCGCCGCCCGCCTCGAACAGGAATATCCGAGCGACCGGGTACGGGCTATCGCCTCCAACGGCGGCTTCGAGGAATCGGCGTCCGAAGAAGGTACCTCATGATCCGAACCGTGGTCAGCTCACCGACCCGCTCGGTCACCATCGGCCCTGATCTGCCGTTTGTGGTGATCGGAGAGCGGATCAACCCGACCGGACGCAAGCTCCTCGCCGAGGAGATGAGAAACGGAGACTTCAGTCGGGTAGAGGCCGACGCCTTGGCCCAGGTAGCCGCCGGAGCGCAGATGCTGGACGTTAACGCCGGTATCCCACTCACCGACGAACCGGCCCTGCTTGCCGAAGCCGTCCGGCTGGTCCAGTCTTTGGTGGAGGTCCCCCTTTCGATCGACTCCTCAATAGTCAAGGCACTGGAAGCCGGATTGTCGGTTTACCAGGGAAAGGCCTTGGTCAACTCGGTAACCGGGGAAGAGGAACGGCTGGAACAGGTTCTCCCTTTGGTGGCCGAACACGGGGCTGCTGTCGTGGCCATCTCCAACGACGAGACCGGCATCTCCGAGGATCCGGAAGTCCGTTTCCGGGTGGCGGCCAAGATCGTGGAGCGGGCTGAGAGTTACGGTATACCGCCCGAGGATGTGGTGGTGGATCCCCTGGTTATGCCGGTGGGTGCCCTTCGTTATGCCGGCCGACAGGTGTTTGATATCCTGACCCGCCTCCGCCAGGAGCTGGGGGTTAACTCCACCTGTGGGGCCTCCAACATCAGCTTCGGGCTGCCCAACCGGTCCGGCATCAACAGCTCCTTTTTGACCATGGCTATCGCCAGTGGTCTGACCTCGGCGATTACCAACCCTTTAGAGCCCGAGGTGGTACAGGCGGTCAAGTCGGCGGACGTGTTGATGGGAAACGACCCGGACTGCACCCGCTGGATACGTACCTACCGGCAGCCCACCGCCGGGGGTCGAACCCGATCGGGCCGGCGGGGCGGACGCCGGCGGTCCGTACCCTCCTAGGTCGAGGCCTTGACCACCCCATCCGTCAAAGTGGTGTTCACCCCATCCGGCCGGCGGGGACAGTTCAAATCGGGTACCACCGTCCTGGAAGCGGCCCGCGGCCTAGGGGTTGACCTTGACTCGGTATGCGGCGGTCGGGGAATCTGCGGACGCTGCCAGATCACCCTGGGTAGCTCCGCCACCGAGGGCATCGGATCGGAGGGAGAGCGCCTGTCCCCTCCCGGCGAGACAGAAACCGGCTATCGCTCCCGCCGCCGCCCTCTTCGGGATGGCCACCGACTGGGTTGCGCCGCCCGACTCCAAGACAACGCGGTCATCAACGTTCCTCCCTACAGCCAGGTGCGCCGTCAGGTGGTACGGAAACGGGCCGAGGTGGTGGATATTGCGGTCGATCCGGTGGTTCGCCTCTATTACCTGGAGGTAGAGCCGGCGGATATGGATCGGCAGGCCTCCGATCTGGTCCGGGTTCTGGAGGCTTTGCAGGAACAGTGGGGCGTGTCCGGTGTGTCGGTCGATCATCAGGTGCTGGTCGGGCTCCAGTCCGCCCTGAGGGAAGGGAAATGGGCGGTGACCGTAGCCGTTCACGACCAGGCGGCCATTACCGGGGTCTGGCCCGGCTTCCATGACGGACCTCTCGGCATTGCCTTCGATGTCGGGTCCACCACCGTGGCCGGACATCTCTGCGATCTTTCCAACGGTAAGGTGCTGGCCTCTTCGGGGAGGATGAATCCGCAGATCCGTTTCGGTGAGGACCTGATGAGCCGGGTGTCGTATGTGATGATGAACGAAGGCGGCCAGGCCGAGCTAACCAAGGCGATCCGGTCGACCATCGACGAAATGATAGGCGACCTGGTCGAACAGGTGGGCCGTACCCGGGAGGAGGTTCTGGAGCTGGCCCTGGTCGGCAACCCGATCATGCACCATCTGGTGCTCGGGATCGACCCCACCAATCTGGGGGTGGCACCGTTTGCCCTGGCCACGGACGAGTCGGTGCGTCTGCCCGTCTCGAGGATCGGCATCGAAGCCCACCCGGGTGCCCGACTATATGTTCTGCCATGCGTGGCCGGACACGTCGGTGCGGATGCGGCCGGTGCCATCCTGTCCGAGGGGCCTCATCGGGGCCGGGCAATCCAGCTGCTGATCGATGTGGGTACCAATGCCGAGATCGTCTTGGGCAGCAATGGACGCTTGTTGGCCGCTTCAAGTCCCACCGGCCCGGCTTTCGAGGGGGCCGAGATCAGCTCCGGCCAACGGGCTGCTCCGGGAGCCATCGAGCGGGTGCGGATCGATCGGAAGACCCTCGAACCCAGGTTCAAGGTGATCGGGTCGGACCTCTGGTCGGACCAGGAAGGTTTCGATGCCGCGGTGGAGGAAACCGGGGTGATCGGTATCTGCGGGTCGGGCATAATCGAGGCGGTGGCCGAGTTGGCCCTGACCGGGGTGGTTTCCAAAGAGGGTCGCATATCGGATAACGGACGCAGTCGGCGGGTCACCACTTCCGGCCGATCGGCCGCCTACCTTCTCTATCAGGATCCGACCAATCCGCAGAATCGGATCAACGTCACCCAAAACGACATTCGAGCTATCCAGCTGGCCAAGGCGGCGTTATACGCCGGGGTTAGGCTGCTGATGGACTGCCTGGAGGTGGAAGAAGTGGACGAAATCCGGTTGGCCGGGGCTTTCGGCAGCCACATCGACCCTACCTACGCCATGGTGCTGGGGATGATCCCCGACTGCGCGATAGATCGGGTTTCGGCGGCGGGTAATGCGGCCGGTACGGGAGCGATGATGGCTTTGCTGAGCGGGGCGGCCCGCACCGAGATAGAAGCCTTGGTCAACGACATAGAGAAGATCGAAACCGCGGTGGCACCCGCCTTTCAGCAGCATTTTGTCGAGGCGATGGGCATTCCTCATGGCCGCGCCGACCACCCTAACCTGGCCCGTGAGGTGGATCTTTCCGGGATCGTTTCGGCGGGTACGGTCGGTGGAGAACGGCGGCGAAGCCGCCGCCGGACAGTTGTGTCATCGGGCCGGGTTGACCAGGGAAAGGAGTCGGGGCCATGAGTACTCGAAGGGGAAGAAGAGGAGGTGGCCGAGGTGCCCGTCGCGCCGAACGCCTCGCCCGGGTAATCGAACAGCAGCCCTTCCTGACCCGCCGGCTGGATCAGAACCAGGTTCTTTCCGCAGAAGGTATGGAGATCATCGAGCACAACGCCGACACCCTGTTGGAGCAGGTTGGTATAGAGGTGGTGGATTTCCCGGAGGCCCTGGCCATATTTTCTGATGGTGGTGCCGAGGTGGACGGTACCCGGGTTCGTTTCCCCCGCGGGATGTGTCGGGAGATAATCTCCCGCCGAGCCCCGTCCTCTTTTGTGCAGCACGCCCGTAACCCGCAGCGCTCGGTGACCATCGGCGATCCCCATACCGTGTTCGCCCCCGCCTACGGGTCTCCGTTTGTCCGTGACCGTGACGAAGGGCGTCGCTACGCCACCATCGAAGACTTCCGGAACTTCACCAAGCTGACCTATATGAGTCCGGCCCTGCACCACGGCGGGGGAACCCTGTGCGAGCCGGTGGATTTGCCGATCGAAACCAGGCACCTCGACATGATCTACAGCCACGTGGTTCTGCACGACAAGCCCTTCATGTCGTCGGTTACCCGTCCGGAACGAGCCCAGGATTCGGTGGACCTGGCCAAGGTGGTCTTCGGCGAGCAGTTTGTGGCGGATAACACGGTGCTGATCGGGCTGTGTAACGCCAACTCGCCCATGCAGTGGGACCGGGCCATGCTGGGTTCGGCCCAGGTGCTGGCCGAAAACAACCAATGCGTCCTTATCACCCCGTTCATCATCGTCGGGGCCATGTCGCCGGTGACCGTGGCGGCAACCGCCACCCAGACCCTGGCGGAGGCGATGGCCGCTATGTCGTTCACCCAGCTGGTGCGCCCCGGTGCTCCGGTGATTATGGGTTCGTTCGCCACCACCATGTCGATGCAGACCGGCGCACCCACTTTCGGAACCCCGGAAGCGGCTCTGGCGCTTTTGGCCATCCGCCGTCTGGCCGCCCGGCTGGGCGTTCCCTTCCGTTCCGGCGGCAACCTGACCGCCTCCAAGATTCCGGATGCCCAGGCGGCCTACGAGAGTTTCATGACCTTTCTTCCCGCCTTGAGCGCCGGGGTCAACTTCGTGCTCCACTCGGCCGGATGGCTGGAAGGCGGCCTGACCATGAGCTACGAAAAGTTTGTCCTGGACGCCGACCAGATCTCGATGATGGCCCGCCTGGTGGGTGGGGTGGACCTGAGCGAAAACGGGCTGGCCCTGGACGCCCTGCTCTCCAACGAGCCCGGACAGCACTTCCTGGGTGCCGAACATACCCTGACCAATTTCGAGTCAGCCTTTTGGGTGTCCGATTTGGGAGACAACAGCAGTTTTGAGCAGTGGGAATTGGACGGTGCCCTCACCTCCGTCGACCGGGCCCACGCCGAGTGGAACCGGCTGTTATCCGATTATGAGGCACCGCCGATCGACGATGCGGTCCGAGCAGAACTTGAGGATTGGATCATGGCCCGCAAAGCCACCCTACTTCCCGACTCGCCGGCCTAAAGGGAGTCGGGGTGGTAGATCTCAGCCCGGAGGCCCGCCGACGGATCCGCCGCATCCTGGAGGAACCCAAGTTCGAGCTGCTTCCTCTCGGCAATGTGCTGGAACAGTGCCGCTATCTTCCGTCGGGGGCGCAGGTGTCGATAACCGCCTCTCCCACCAGGACGTTGGAACACACCCTCGACGTGGCCGCCGATCTGGCTATGTGGGGTTTTGAGGTGGTCCCTCACCTGTCCGCCCGCATGACCAAAGATCTGACCCATTTGGCGGCCCTGCTGAAGCGGATCGAGGATCTCAACATCTCCCGGGTGTTCGTAGTGGGAGGCGACGCTCCTCAGCAGGGAGATTTCCCGGACGGTTTCTCACTTATTTCGGGGCTGGAAAAAATCGGCCATGACCTGGAGGAGATCGGCATCCCCTGCTACCCGGACGGGCACAGCGTCATCCCCGACGACCGACTCTGGCAGGCTCTTTACGACAAGCAGCCCCACGCCCGATACATGACC
This sequence comes from Acidimicrobiia bacterium, assembly GCA_009841075.1. Taxonomy (GTDB): domain Bacteria; phylum Actinomycetota; class Acidimicrobiia; order Spongiisociales; family Spongiisociaceae; genus Spongiisocius. The sequence goes on from VXMP01000069.1 coordinate 29,177, forward strand.
ACCCAGATGTGTTTCGACGGCGAGCTGATCGCCGACTTTCTGGTCCACTCTCGTGCCAAGGGGGTCGACCTGCCGGTTCGGTTCGGCATCCCCGGCGTGGCGGATCGACTCAAGCTGGCCCGGATTTCCACCCGAATCGGGGTGGGGCAGTCGGTCCGTTTCCTCACCAAACATCGAGGCCTGGTCAGCCGGTTTGTCAGGCCGGGTGGCTTCGCACCCGATGAGCTGCTGGAGGACCTGATTCCCAGGTTGGACGGGCCCGAAAGCGACGTTAAGGGGGTGCACATCTACACCTTCAACCAGTGCGACACCACCGAGCGTTGGAGACAAGAGTACCTGGCCGTTCTCTGAACCGGCCCCGTCCTTCCTTGGAGGGAGTGACCGCCCGCTTCGACGACTACCGAGGGGGCGTCCCGCCGCTCCGGCTGGATGACCCCTACCGGATCTGGCAGGCCCAGCAGATCGAAGAGGTGCGAACCGTGGTCGACCAGGCCGAGGCCGAGTCACGGGCAGGCGCATGGGTGGCCGGTTACATCGCCTACGAGGCGGCACCAGCCTTCGATCAACGGTTGGTGGTAAGGGAGGCGAAATCCGAGCTACCTTTGGTCTGGTTCGCCGCCTTTCGTTCCGCCGCCGCCCACCCCGCCGGTGGAGGAGAGTACTACCGGCTCGACTCGTTAAGACCCGAGATAGGTCAGGAGGAATACAGCCGCCGGATCGAAACCATCCGCGACCTGATCCGGGTGGGCGATACCTACCAGACCAACTTCACCTTCCGGTTGCGGGGACGGTACGAGGGAGACCTGCGATCCCTATATGCCGACCTGGGTGCTGCCCAGCGGGGTGGATATCACGCTCTTTTGACCGGAGGACGGCACACGGTGGTCTCGGCGTCGCCGGAGCTGTTCTTCAGCTGGGATGGCCGTCGCATCGAGAGCCGACCTATGAAGGGGACGGTCCCGAGAGGCCGTTGGGAACAGGAGGATTCCCGCTATCGGCAGCGTCTGCTGACTTCCGCTAAAGACCGGGCCGAGAACGTGATGATCGTTGACCTCCTTCGCAACGACCTGGGTCGGGTGGCCCGGTTCGGAAGCGTGGGGGTGGAGCGCCTTTTTGAGGTGGAACGTTACGAAACGGTGTGGCAGATGACCTCCACCGTCGCCGCCCAAACCCGACCGGAGGTGGGTTTGTTCGACATCTTGGCCGCCATGTTCCCTTGTGGCTCGGTGACCGGTGCCCCGAAGGTTCGAACTATGGAGATAATCCGGGACCTGGAAGTATCTCCCCGGGGTGTCTACTGCGGGGCCATCGGGTTGCTGGCACCTCCCGGTTCGGGAAGGCCCAGGGCCGAGTTCTCGGTGGCGATTCGCACCTTGGTGGCCGACCAGGTCGGCGGTGAGGTGGAATACGGGGTGGGCGGAGGGGTGGTTTACGAGTCAACCCCGAACCGGGAGTATCAGGAGGCGATGGTCAAGGCCCGGTTCCTATCCCGAAGGCACCGACCGTTGGCACTGCTCGAAACCATGAAATGGGAACCGGACCAAGGGATCTGGCTCCGAGAGAGGCATCTGAACCGACTTAGGTCGTCGGCCCGGTTTCTGGGCATACCGGTTCGAGAGGTTGAAATAGCCGCAATCCTGGACGGGTTGGAAGGGGCTATCCCGCTTCGGGTACGTCTGTTGGTGGGGAAGGACGGAAACCCCTCGTTGGAGACCACTCCGCTCGGTTCCAACCGGGCCGAGCCGGTTCGATTGGCGATCGACAATTGTCCGCTGGACAGATCCGACTACCTGCGGTACCACAAGACCACCCGCCGCGAGCCGTATGAAGAAGCCGCCGCCCGGCATCCCGGGGCGGACGATGTGGTGCTGGTGAACGACCGCGGGGAGGCAGTAGAGACCACCATCGCCAACCTGGCCGTGCGCTGCTCCGATCGGTGGGTGACCCCGCCGATCGGCTCCGGATGCCTGCCTGGTACCTACCGTGAGGAGCTGCTCGACACCGGGCTTCTGGTGGAAGGGGAACTTTTGGTGGCCGACCTGGTGGAGGCGGAAGAGGTGGCGGTATTCAACTCCGTTCAGGGGTGGCGTCCCGCCCGGCTGCTATAACGGCAGCGCCAACCCGACTATCAAAACCGCCCAGGCCATCAGAGCCGAGCCGAGACATCCCATCCCCCTTCCCGGGTTTTTGGACCCGCCGCCCGGTCGGGAGGAAGAGACTGGTACCGAGTCGGGATTTTCGCCCAGATGCTCCCGGATCACCTCTGCGGTTCGGCCTTCGAGCTCTATTTGTTCGGTAACCGCTTGATCGGTCTGCTTTACCAACGCATGCAACTCGACCCGTTGAGCATCGGAAATCCAGCGGAGCTCCACCTTCTTTATCTCGTTGAAGGCGGCTTTGGGGTCGAACAGGGCCAGAAACTCCGTGGCATTTTTCATGTGTCGGTCGGCTGCGGCCTGGTAGCGTTTTTGTCGCAGTAGGGCACCGTCCAGATGGAGCCTGGCACCCCGATTGATCTCGGGCGGAATCAAGTTCAGCAAGGGCTCCGTTTCCGGATCCTCCGCCAGGTCCAGCAGACCCTCGTAATGGTCCGCCCGGGCCATCGCCTGGATGCGGCCCGCCAGCTGCTCGGCTCGGGCGACCGCCTCCATCCGGCCCGCCTCCACCAGATCTCTCAGTCGGGTACGTTCCTCGCCCTCCGCCTGATCGGCCCGGGCCTGGGCGGTAGCAAAATCCAGCCGGATGATCGCCTCTTCCACGGCGCGTCGGCGGCGGGCGGATGGCATGTCTATGAACCTTAGGAGGCGGGTAGATCGTACATCAGGCCGATGTGGTCAGATCCAGTAGCCGGGCGAAGCGCTTGCGGGCGGCGATCAAAGCTATCAGGGTCACCACAAAGGGCAGGGCGTCGGTGACCTGCACCGGAAGTCCGTTGCCCTGGAAACGGAATCCGAGCGCCTCGGCCAGGGCAAAGAGTGCGGCCGCCGCCAAAACACCCGCCGGATGGGCGCGCCCCAGCATCACCGCCACCACCGCCACCCACCCTCGTCCGCTGGACATGTTCTCGGCGAACTGCACCACATTGCCGAGTGAGAGCTGGGCACCTGCCATGCCGGCCAGAGCTCCCGAAGTCAACACCGCCCCGTACTTATAGACGGTGGGGCTCACCCCCAAGGTCTCGGCGGCCAAAGGTCGCTCACCCACCCCCCGCAAACGCAACCCGATCGGGGTGCGGAACAAGAAAACCCAGAGAGCCGGTACCAAGAGGAGGGCCACATAGGTGAGGATGGTGTTGTCGAACAGCACCGGACCCACCCAAGGAATCTGCGAAAGTCCCGGAATGGCGATCCGGTCCAGACCATCGATCCGGGCATGCTGGAAGACGCCTCGCACATCAAACAGCTGCGGCAGCAGGAACCCGGTGAGGCCCATGGCCAAAAGATTCAAGGCTATTCCCAGCACGATGGAGTCACCTTTGCGGGTGACGGTGCCGTAGGCCAACGCCAAAGAAATCAGCATCCCGGCGGCTACGCCGAACATCACCCCCACCCCGGAGTTCAAGGCCAGATAGGAACCGGCCACCGCAGCGAAGGCCCCGGCCAGCATGATTCCCTCCAGGGCGATCTGGAAGACGCCCGCCCTTTCACAGATCATCCCGCCCAGCGCCGCCAGCAGAATGGGGATCATCGCCCGGGTGGCCGAGTCGAACAGGGCGGTATCAAAAATCTGTTCGAACATCAGACCTCACCCACCCCGGCCGTTTCGGCATCGACCGGCTGCGAGGGCCTTCGGTCCCGGCGGCGGATTACCAGCCGACAGGCCACCGCCACTATCACCACCGCTTGCAACACCTGCGACAGCCGCCAGGAAACTCCGGCGTTGCGTTGCATGGCCAACCCGCCGATCTGCAGGCCGGAGAAGAACAATCCGGTCACGAAGATGGGGATGGGCCGGTTCACCGCCAGCAGTGAGACCAGCAGTCCGGTCCAGGCAAACCCGCTCAGCACCAGCTCGCCGTCGATGAAACGAAGGGCTTCGCCGATTATGAGATGGGTGCCGATCAGGCCACCGATGGCACCCGCCACCATCATCACCTGAACCGTTCGTTGCTCCACGTCTATACCCCCGTAGCGGGCGGAGCGCATGTTGAAGCCGGCCATCTGGGTTTCGTAACCCATCACGGTGCGGCTGTAGACCAGCCATAACCCGACCACCATCAGAATTACCAATATCAACGACAGGCTGACCCCTCCGAACAGGGGCATCTTGGGCATGCGGGTGGTCTCGGGAACCTGGCGGGTGGTAGCCAAGGTCACCGACACATCCGCCAGCGGAAAACGCACCAGAAATCCGGTGATGGCCCTGGCCACATAGTTGAGCAGGAGGCTGGTGATGAGTATGGGCAGCTGCAACCGGGTTTGACCGTAGGCGGGGAGCAAGGCCCACAGGGCACCCACCACGGCTCCGGTGAACATCGCCAACGGCACTATCAGAAAACCCGGGCCGGGAACGTAGATGGCAACGATCGTTCCGGCCAGACCGCCGATCACCATCTGCCCTTCACCCCCCAGATTGATGATGCCCGACCGGAAGGCCACGGAAACCGCCAGGGCCATACCCACTATCGGGATGGCCCGGCCCAGGGTATTGCGCAAACCCGAGCCGGTCACCGCCCCGGTGAACATTTCCTCACCGGCGGCCAAGGGGTTACCCCCGGTTACGGCCACAATGGACGCAGCCAGGGCAAAGGCGAACAGCAACGAAAAGGTCACCGGACTCACCAAAGCCCGTCGGCTGAGATCCTGCAGCTCTTCCAGAACTTTTCTAGGCAACCTGGTTCTCCAGATGCGATCCGGTCATGTAAAGGCCGATCTCCGGCTCCGCCACCTTCCGAGGATCAAGGCAGGCCACAATGTGCCCTTCGAACATCACCAGGATACGGGTGCTCAAGGCCAGAATCTCCGACAATTCGGCAGAGACCAACAGCACCGCCCCTCCCCGATCTCGGTATTCGATCAGTTGGCCATGGACGAACTCGATGGCACCGATGTCAAGACCGCGGGTGGGCTGCTCGGCTATGAGCAGCGGCGTTTGGTGCTCCATCTCCCGGGAGACCACCACCTTCTGCAGGTTGCCTCCGGAAAGGGTTTCGACCGGTCCTGACACCGACGCCACCTTGATCCCGAATACCTCCACCAGGCGGCGGGCCAGGGCGGCCACCGCACCCCGATCCAGCCATCCTTTGTTCTGTATGCCGGGACGGCGATGATGCCCCATCATAAGGTTGGCCGCGACCGAAGCCTGTCGGGTCGTCCCCACTCCGTAACGGTCCTCCGGTATGTAAGCCAATCCGGCCCGCCGTCGCTCCGTCACATCGGCATGGGTGATGTCCCTTCCCGATAGGGTCACGGTACCGGCGTCTGTCTCGCGCAAACCGCAGAGAGCCTCGATCAGCTCGCTTTGGCCGTTTCCGGCTACCCCGGCTATTCCCACAATTTCGCCGGATCTAACCTCGAAATCGGCCTCCTCCACCACCGGCCGACCATGTCCGCCCAGCACGGTCAGGTTCCCCACCTCCAAAACCACCTGATCCGACTGGTGTTCGGGTGCCCTCCGGTCCAGGTCGACCGCCCGGCCGGTCATGTGCATGGTGATCTCGGCGGGATCGGTTTCCGAGGTGGTCAGGTGGGCTACCGCCCGGCCCCGGCGCAGCACGGTCACCCGATCGGAGATGGCCATGACCTCGCCCAATTTGTGGGTGATGAACAGGATGGTTCGGCCTGCCTCCCGCAATCGACGAATTACCTCGAATAGCTGGTCCCTTTCCTGAGGGGTTAGCACCGCGGTGGGCTCATCAAGGATCAGCACCTGGGCATCCCGGTAGAGGGCTTTCAGTATCTCCACCCGCTGCAATACCCCTACCGGCAGATCCTCCACCGCCGCCTCAGGATCCACCGCCAAGCCGTACCGTTCGGCCAGATCCTTGACCCGGGCGGCCCCGGCGGCCCGGTCGATCAGCCCCCGTCGGGTGGGTTCCTGGCGAAACACCACATTGTCGGCCACGTTCAGGGTGGGAAAAAGCTTGAAGGACTGATGAACCATGCCCAGACCGGCGGCTATGGCGTCCAACGCCGAATCGAACCGGACCGGTTCCCCTCGGATGAAGATCTCTCCCTCGTCGGGGGGAAACAACCCGTATAGCAGCGACATCAGGGTGGTCTTCCCCGCTCCGTTTTCCCCGACTATGGCATGGATCTCCGCGGGATGGACAGCCAAATCCACGGCGTCGTTGGCCAAGACGCCGGGATACCGTTTGGTTATCCCGCGGAGTTCCAGCTCGAAAGTCAAGCCATCAACCGAAGAGGGGGTCGGGGACCACGATTTCGCCGTTCACGATGGCGTCCCGGGCCGCGCGGACTTCGGCCACGATGTCAGGATGATCGGCGATCAGGCATTGACTGTCGGCCAGCTCGTCATCGGAGGCCAGGGCCATTACGCCCGTTCCGCGTTCGGCCAACCCGAAGGCGACTACCGATTCGGCGGTCCCGTCCAACACCGCCTTTGCCAGCTGCACCACCAGAGCATCAACCAGCTTCATGTTGTTATCCACTATGCGTCCAGGAGCTTCCGGACACTGGTTGACGTCAACGCCGTAGCTGAAGAATCCCTCCTGTTGGGCGGCTTCGAAGATGCCACCGTTGGAACCGGCCCCTACCGCGAAAATGTGATCGGCCCCTCGGGCCGCCACCGCCAGAGCCTGCTCCTTGGCCCGGGCCGGGTCGGAGAAGGGGTTGTCGCCTCCGATGAACACCTGGGTGTCGTTGATGGAGGGATCAACGCTCTGGGCACCTAAGGCGAAACTATCCGAATAGCGATGGAGGAAGGGGATATCCAGCGCCACCACCGAGCCGACCTCCTTGGTCTCGGTGAGGCGTCCGGCCATGATCCCCAGCAGGTAAGCCCCCTCATGCTCGCGGAAGACCCCGCAGTGCAGGTTGGCGGCAGGCTCATCCGGGCAGGTGTCGATCAGGATGAACTCCTGATCGGGATGGGCCTTGGACAGCTCGTCGGCCAGCTCCACCAGGGTGAAGGTGGTGAGAACTATCACGTCGGGTGCCTCGTCTATGGCGGCTTCTATGTTGGCCCGCCGGTCGGAATCGTTGGTCGATTCGAAAGTCTTCCAGGTTCCTCCCAGTTCTTCCGCTACCTGCTGAGTACCGATCTGGCCCAGTTCCAGGAACTTGTTGACCCCGATCGGGTTGGGCGTAACGTAGATCAGGCTGGGCCCGTCGGGACCTTCCTCCGCATCGTCTCCGCAGGCCGCCGCCACCAAGGACAGGGCCAGTATCACGGCCAAAGTTAGAACCGTCTTGCTGTGCTTCATTTCAGCTACCTCCTTTGGGTTAAACATTTTCGGGATTATCGGATTGGTTGGTTCGGAGTTCTCCCCGGGGAACGGTCTGCGGACTCTCTCCCCGGTCGGGTCTGATGATTCGTCGGTCGGTGACAATGGCGGTGATGAAATCCGCCGGGGTTATATCGAAAGCCGGGTTGAGGGCGTCGGTGCCGGGCAAAGCCACCTCCATCCCGCCCAAGGAGGTGACTTCTTCGGCACCCCGATCCTCTATGTCGATGTCGGCCCCGGTAGGCGTTTCGAGGTCGATTGTAGATTCGGGTGCCACCACGATGAAGGGAACCCCGGCATGGCGTGACGCCAGCGCCAAGCTGAAGGTGCCGATTTTGTTGGCCACGTCCCCATTGGCGGCGATGCGATCGGCCCCGGCCAGCACCAGGTTGGCCTCACCCCGGGACAACAGGAAGGGGGCCGCTCCGTCCACCAAAAGTCGAAAAGGCGCTCCCATTCGGCCCAGCTCCCAGGTAGTGAGACGGCCACCCTGCAGGAGTGGACGGGTCTCGGTGGGAAGCGCCATTTCCAAACGCCCGCGTTCATGCAGCGTTTGGATCACCGCCAAGGCGGTTCCCCGTGAGACCGCCGCCAGACCGCCGGTATTGCAGATGGTCATGGCCCGGGCGGCCGCTTCGCCGATCAATTCGTCGGCCAAATCCGCCCCGTATTCCCCCATCGAGATGGAGGCGGCCAGCTCTTCGTCGCGTATCCGATCCGCTTCGGCCAACACCTCCTCCAGGCCTGCCGAAACCCGAGCAGCGGTACGGTCCACCATCTTGGCCAGATTGACCGCAGTGGGGCGGGCCGAACGGACCGCACTGATCGCTTCCGCCAATTTCGGACCCGTGTTTCCGTAGAGATGTACCGCCAAAGCCACTCCGTAGGCCCCGGCAACCCCGATGGCCGGGGCTCCGCGCACCGACAGCCTCCGGATGGCGGCAACCAGGGTTGGTATATCGGGGATATCAAGCACGACCAATTCCTGGGGAAGGCGGGTCTGGTCGATCATCTTCACCATCCCGTCATGCCAACCGACAGTTTCGAGCGAGGTTTTCGGGTCAGAAGTCAACGTAGGGTTTTTCCTAAACCCTGATACTAGCCTTTAATAGATGGCTCTATTTTGTCGATACCTGGTCGATCACCTTATCCCCATGGAACCCGAGGGGGTGGTCTACTCGCCGGGTGTGGTGGATGTGGAGAACGGGAAGGTGGTCTGGGCGGGTCGGGCACAGGATGCCCCGCCGAAGAAAAGCGCCCTGACCGAGAAGGTGGACGGGGTGATGTTGCCGGGATTGGTGAACATCCACTGCCACACACCCATGGTTCTTTTGCGAGGTGCGGGCGAAGACCTGCCGGTGGACCGGTGGCTCCACGAGGTGATGTGGCCCCGTGAGGCGCGCCTGTCACCCGAAGATGTGGAAATGGGAATGATGGCCGGGGCGGGGGAGCTGTTGGAGGGGGGAGTAACCACCTCGATGGAGATGTACTTCTTGGGCGAGGCGGTGGCGTCCGGCGCCGAGGCGGCGGGCCTACGTTGTCTGGTTACCGCCCCGCTCATCGAAGATGCCCTGCTCACCAGGTACGGCTCTTGGCAGGATCAGCTCGATCAGATGGTCGCCTTGGGTAAGCAGTGGCAGGGAAACGATCTGATCCAGGTCGGAATCGGACCACACGCCGTCTATTCCCTTTCCGATGAATGTATGCGAGGGGTGGCCCAAGCCGCCCGGGATCATGGGATGTTGGTACATATCCATGTCGATGAACAGGAATGGGAAGTGGGGGCGGTTCACCGACAGACCGGGGGGTCGGCCCTTTCCTATCTAGAGAAGATCGGGGTTTTGGATTCCCCCACGGTGGCGGCCCATTCGGTGTGGATTTCGCCTCAGGACATCGACATTTTGGCCCGTACCGGTTCCGCAGTGGCCCACTGTCCGTGCTCCAACGGCAAACACGCTTCTGGTATCGCTCCCGTCCAGGAGATGAGGGCCGCCGGAATCCCGGTGGGGATCGCCACCGACGGGCCCGCCTCGCACCATCGTTTGGATCTTTTCGAGGAGATGCGTATGGCCCTTCGTTTGGCCCGGATCCGCTCCCAGGATGCCGAGGCGCTACTGGTACGCGAGGCGCTGGCGATGGTTACCAGAGAAGCGGCCGACGCCATCGGCCGTACCGATCTGGGCAGAATCGCTCCGGGGAATCCTGCCGACCTGATCGCGGTCTCAATCGAAGCCCCGTCGTTCCAACCGGTGGTTCCCGAGGAGGACGACCTGATCGCTCGGCTGGTCTGGTCTGCCACCCGGGAGGCGGTCCATTCCGCCTGGGTGGGGGGCCGCCGCATGGTGTCGGAGGGTAAGGTGCTTACCGTGGACACAGAGATGGTTCGCCGAGAGATCAACCGCCGCGCCGCCCGAATAGCAGTGGGATGAACGCCGAAGAGGTGATCACCGCCTTAGGCCTGCAGCCCTTGCCTTCGGAAGGGGGTATGTGGACCAGGATATGGCTGGACGAATACAGCAGCGCCATCTATTACCTGATGCGACCGGGCGATTTTTCCGCCCTGCACCGACTGGGTTCCACCGAAGTCTGGCATCACTATCTGGGCGCACCCGCCGGCATGCTGTTGCTTTACCCCGACGGAACGGTGGATCGGCCCATTCTCGGTAAGGACTTGTTTGGCGGGCAGCGCCCCGGCGTCCCGGTGCCGGCCGGTGTTTGGATGGGTGCCTCGACCCTGGGCGAATGGACTTTGGTGGGTGCCACCATGGCTCCGGCCTGGGATCCGGACCGGTTTGAGCTGGGCAGCCGCACCCACCTGGCCGCCCGCTATCCCGAGGCGGCGGTACGGATCGGCGAGCTGACCCGCCCATGACCCTTCCTGCTCCCGCCTCCATGCTCGACCTTTCCGATCTGGTGGTGGCCGTTACCGGAGCAGGCGGCGGCATAGGTCAGGGCATCGTCCGGCGGTTCTCCCAGGCCGGGGCGGCGGTCGTAGCCCACACCAATACCAGTAATCCGGACCATCTGCTCGACTCGCTGGCCGGCCCCAAGGCGGCCGTCAAAGCCGACCTGCTCCATCCCGAAGGCCCGTCCCGGGTGGTGGAGGCCGCGCTGGACTCCTTCGGGAAGCTCGACGCCCTGGTCAACAACGCCGGTGTGTACCCGGTGGCCTCCCTGTCCGAAATGCGCCCGGCGGAGTGGCAGGAGATGCTGGACATCAACCTCACCTCGGTGCACCGGCTCACCCAGGCCGTGGCCACCCATCTCATGGATCGGGGTTCTCCGGGATCCGTAACCCATATCGCCTCCATCGAAGGTAGCCAACCGGCCTTTTCCCACGGCCACTACTCGGTCTCCAAGGCGGGTGTCATCATGCACGCCCGGGCGGCCGCCCTGGAATGGGGAGGGCACGGGATTAGGGTCAACTCTGTCTCGCCCGGACTAATCCATCGACCGGGCATCGAGGATATGTGGCCCGAAGGGGTGGCTCGCTGGAAGGCCGCCGCCCCCCTCACCAGACTCGGAACCCCCGAAGACATAGCCGACGCCTGCCTGTTCCTGGCCTCTCCTTTGGCCCGATGGATCACCGGGATCGATCTGGTGGTGGACGGGGGAGTTTTGGCCCGTCCCACCTGGTGAAAAAGGAGATTGTCAGGATGAAGCTGACCGATCGGGTTTACGTGGTAACCGGTGCCGGCGGGGGGATCGGCCAGGGCGTGACCGAGGCCCTCTTACAGCAAGGGGCCGGGGGAGTGACGATGGTGGATCTGACCGCCCCCCACCGGACGGCGGCGGTTGTCGATCCCGGCGGAGACCGCACCCTGGACGTCGCGGCCGATGTGACCTCGCCAGAAGACGCCCATCGGGTGGTGTCGGCCACGGTAGAGAGGTTCGGTCGTCTGGATGGGCTGGTCAACTGTGCGGGCGTGGTCTTTCTGGACACCGCCTGGGAGGCAGCCGTCTCGGACTGGAACCGCCAGCTGGAGGTGAATGTAACCGGCTCCTTTGTATTTTCCCGGGCGGTCGGCGGCCACCTTAGAGATCATGGGGGCGGCGCGATAGTCAACGTGAGCTCCAACTGCGGTAAGGCGGGTTATCCCAACATGGCCGCCTACAACGCCTCCAAGGCGGCCGTGCTAGGACTTACCCGATCGCTGTCCATGGAATGGGCCGCTGACAAGATCAACGTCAATGCGGTCTGTCCGGGTGGGGTGGAGACCCCGATGCTGGCCGGGGTGGCGGAATGGCTGGCCCCGCGTCTCGAAACCCCGTCCGCCGAGCTCCTGGAGCAAATGGGGCCCGCCCAGCTGGGACGCAAGATAAAACCACTGGAAGTAGGCCGGGTAATCGCCTTTTTACTCTCCGACGATGCTTTGATCATCCGAGGACAGGCCATCAGCATCGACGGCGGGGACACCCCTTATTGAGAAAACCGTGTTAATCCAGTACCTTTGGAACGACGAGTCGGCACCCGATCCCGGTGATCCGCTGGCCGAATGCGTGTATGGCTCTCGGCTGATCGGTTCCGATCCCGACTTAGTTCTCCACGGCGGCGGCAACTCTTCGGTCAAGATGCCGTTCCGGGACATCACCGGATCGGATGTCGAGGCACTCTGGGTCAAAGGGTCCGGTTGGGACATGGCCGATATCGAGAAGGAAGGGTTCGCTCCGCTGCCCCTCCGCCGACTGCGTCGGCTTCTAGACCTACCAAGCCTCTCCGACACCCAAATGATGCGGGAGCTGTCGGCCGCCCGTCTGGATCCGGCCGCCCCGCAGCCTTCGGTGGAGACCCTGCTCCACGCCCTGATCCCTCACCATGCGGTACTGCACAGCCATGCCGATGCCATCGTCAACCTCACCAACCTCTCGGACGGCACCGACCGGGTGCGAGAGGTCTTGGGGGAACGGGTAATAATCGTGCCCTACGTTATGCCTGGTTTCGACCTCGCCCGCCTGGTGCGGGACCTCTGGCCTGCCGGAGGGGAGAAGTCGGCCGGCATGGTGCTGATGAACCATGGGCTCTTCACCTACGGCTCTACCACCAAAGACGCCTATCGCCGCCACATCGACTTGATCGGCCGCGCCGTCCGATGGCTCGGCCTCCACGCCCCCTACCGCCCGGCCGAAGAGCCTCCACTAGGCCGGGTGGATCCCGTAGATCTAGCCCGGCTGCGGACCGAGATTTCCAAGCTGGCGGGAAGGCCCATGATCTCGGTGCGTCACCGCTCGCCGGAAGTGGCCCGGTTCGTGCGCCGTGACGACCTGGCCGGGTTGGCTACCCGAGGACCTCTTACCCCCGACCACATTATCCGCACCAAACGGGTGCCGATGGTGGGCCGGGATGTCGATGCCTTTGCCGAGGACTACCGCCGCTACTACCGGCGTAACCTCCCACGCGCCCGCGGCGAGACCACCAGGTTGGATCCCGCCCCCCGGGTGGTGGTGGATCCCGAATGGGGAATGTTGTCCGTAGGCACCTCCGCAGCCGCGGCCCAGGTCGCCTCGGATATCTACCACCACACCATCCCCGTCCTCATCAGATCGGAAGACCACCTAGGCGGATATCAAGCCCTTCCCGAGGGAGATCTTTTCGAAGTGGAATACTGGGAGTTGGAACAGGCCAAGCTCAAGCGCTCCGGCAATCCCCCCGAGCTCACCGGTATGACCGCGCTGATAACCGGGGCGGCCTCAGGTATCGGTCGGGCCTGCGGGGCGGAGCTGATGGAACGGGGAGCGGCCGTAACCGGATTGGACATTTCTCCTGAGGTGGTAGCCGCCTTCGACTCGGTCGGTTGGCTGGGCGTGGAGTGCGACGTGACCGATCCGGAGGCCCAGGCGGCGGCCATCGCCGAGTCGGTAGAACGGTTCGGCGGGATCGACATCGTGGTGATCTGCGCCGGTATCTTCGCCGGTGCCGGGCCCATTGCCGACCTGGACCGTCCGGCCTGGCGATCGACCATGTCGGTCAATGTGGATGCGGCCGCCGATCTACTGGCCGGAGTCCATCCTTTCCTGGCGCTTTCTCCGGTCGGGGGGAGGGTGGTGGTGGTTTCCACCCGCAACGTGGCGGCACCAGGTCCGGGAGCGGCCGCCTACTCGGCCTCCAAGGCCGCGCTCACCCAGCTGGCCCGGGTCGCCGCCTTGGAATGGGCATCTGATGGCATCCGAGTCAATATCGTCAACCCGGACGGGGTATACGACACCGGCATATGGAACGAGGAGCTTCTGGCCGCCCGGGCCGCCCAATACGATCTGGACGTGGAGTCCTATCAACGCCAGAACCTCCTGGGAACCAAGGTGACCTCCCACCAGGTGGCCACGGTGGTAGCCGAATTGGCGGGTGACCGGTTCTCTGCCACCACCGGTGCCCAGATACCTATCGACGGCGGGAACGAAAGGGTGATCTGAATGCATCTACCTATTCTCAATCTGGATTCGGGGGACATCCCTCCCCGGATGTTGGTGGTGGGCGACCCGGGTCGGGCGCGACGGGCCGCCACTCGGTTGGAAGCGGCGGAGGAAATCGGACATAACCGGGAATACCTCACCCTGGTGGGGCGTCATCGGGGAGTTGAGGTGGGCGTGGTCTCCCATGGGGTAGGTGCTGCCGGGGCGGCGGTTTGCTTCGAGGAGCTGTTCCGGGCCGGAGTGCGGAGGGTGATCCGAGCCGGCACCTGCGGCGGCATGCAAGAAGAGGTCACCGACGGCCACCTGGTGATCGTTACCGGCGCGGTGCGCAACGACGGGTTCACCAACCAGATCGTCCCCGACGGGTACCCGGCCCTGGCGTCAACGGACGTGATCGCCGCCCTGCGGGGGGCCGCATCGGACCACCCCGACCTCCACGAGGGTTTGTCGCTGACCGGCGCGGTCTTCTACTCCCACGAGATATTGGGTTCGGACCTGACGCTCTGGCAGAAAACCGGTGTGAAGGTGGTGGAGATGGAATGTGCGGTGCTGTTTGTGCTGGGCGGACTGGCAGGAGTGGAGACCGGTGCCATTTTGACCGTGGACGGCAACCCTCTGCTGCGGGCGGATGCCGAAATGAACGCCTACAACCCCCATCGTGAGGTCGTCCAAGAAGCGGTGGGACAGATGATCGACATCGCCTTCGACGCCCTGATAGACCAACCCGCCTAGGGGGTATCCACCAACACCCCGGGATTCAGGATCCCCTTCGGGTCCAGCTGCCCTTTTGCCTTGGCCAGAACCTCGCCGAACAGGCCAGGCCTTTGTTGGTCATACCAGGGCCGATGGTCTCGCCCGATGGCATGATGGTGGGTTATGGTGCCGCCCGCCGCCATGACCGCATCCGACACGGCCTGTTTGATCTCCCACCACTGTTCCTGCATCGAAGCCGGATCGGCGGCGCAGTGGAAGGCGAAATAGGGTGCGGGCCCGTCCGGGTAGACATGACTGAACCGGCAGGAAACCGCCCCTTCTGCGCCTGTGACCGACCGGATGGCGGCCCGGGTGGTCTGGCCCACCTCATGGTAAAGAGGCTCGAAGCGGTCCCAGGTTATGGCCGTCTCGAAGGTGTCCGAGATTATCCCCAGCGGGGTGAGGAACTCCCGGTTATAGGGCATCCGGATGAAGGCGTTACGCCAGGCCCCTACCGACCCTTTCAGGTGGGCGTCGGGGTCTGAGCCCCCTTCGACATCCGGTATCCCCCCACCATCCCGGGCGCATTCGGCGGCCCGGGCCATCCAGACGTCTACCGGATGGTCGGACGATTCGAAGGAGATCACCAGTAGGGCGAACGACCCGTCTCCGGCACCGTTGATGCCCAGCTCCACCCCGTCCACGATCCGAACGTTGGACGGATACAGGCCGGTCTGGGATATGGCCCGAACCGATCGGGCGGCCTGGAGGAAGTCGGGGTATCGGAACCCGGCGGTCGCTTTGAAGCGAACCCGGGCTTGAAGACGCACCCAGGCCTCGGTGATGATCCCGAGCGAACCTTCGGAGCCGAGCATGAGCCGATCCGGGCTGGGTCCGGCCCCGGATCCCGGAAGTCGTCTGGATACGATCCTCCCCCCCGGAGTAACCATGGTCACGTTCTCCACCAGGTCGTCGATGTGGGTGTATAGGGTGGCGAAATGCCCGCCGGATCGGGTGGCTATCCATCCTCCCAACGTGGAATGCTCGAACGATTGGGGGAAATGTCGCAGGGTGAGGCCGTGCGGTTTAAGTCCGGCTTCCAGTTCGGGTCCCCGGGCACCGCCTTGGATGCGGGCGGCTCTGGAAAGCGGGTCCACTTCCAGCACCCCATTCATCCGGCTGGTGTTTACGGTCACGGTTCCCCGAAAGCCCCCATTGATATCTGGGGTAACCCCGCCCACCACCGACGACCCGCCCCCGTAAGGGATCAGCGCCACCTGGGCTTCGGAGGCCCAGTCGAACAGGGTTATAAGGTCGGCTTCATGGCGAGGATAGGCCACCGCATCCGGGGCGTGAGAAAAGTCCCGGGCGAAAATACGGATCGAGTCGGGTTGGGACTGCCCAAAGCTGTGCAGGACGCGTTCGTATGGTTCGGCAGTGGAGAAGTGGTCGATAGGGGCCGGAAGGCGGAGACGGCTATCCGCCAGGTCGATTTCGGCCAGGCCGGGAACGGGTAGCTCGGGGCCGGGTCTGATACCGTAGCCTTCGGCGAGGGCGGAGAGAAGCTGGCTTTTTTCGGTTGCGGTCAGGGATTCGTTTTCGTACCCCCAACCCCAATATTTCAGCCGGATGGCCAACCCGACCTCCTGTTGGTTCCGCTCGTCCGGGTCCCTCCTCAACCTTACCCGCTTCCAACCCTCTTAACATGATCGGATGAGCTTGCGGATCACCAACCGGCGGATTTGGGTGATCCTGGCGATAATCAGCCTTTGTTGGGGTACCTCGCCCATCGCCGCCCGCATCGGAATCCGAGAGGAAATCGGCCCCTCGACCTTGGCCGCCGGAGCATCCCTGGTAGCCGCCGGAGGGGTGTGGCTGATGATCGCCCTCCTACGGAGGGGGAACCTGGTGGGGCCGATCGAGATGCGGGTCGGCCTGGTCTTGTCCGTTCTCAGCGTTTTTCTGCCTCAGCAGGCCCGCTATATCGCCCTGGCCAACGCCTCGGCCGGATTCGTAACCCTGGTGACGGCCCTGATCCCTCTCGCCACCGCCCTGATCGCCCATATCGCCCTGTCCGACGAGCGGCTCAGCTGGTCGACCACCGTAGGTTTGCTGCTGGGCCTGCTGGGTATTGCCGCCCTCATCCTGATCGGCGATGCGGGCATAATCGAAGGGGGCGATCCGATCCTGGCCGGACTGCTGAGCCTGGCCGGGGTGGTGCTGGTTTCGTCGGCCAGTGTCTACGCCAAACGCTATGCCGGGCAGTACTCGGTGCTGGGTGTCACCGGCGTTCAGCTGGTGTTGGGGAGCGCCGCCCAATGGGTGGTGGCCTTGATCGTGGACGGCTCACCGTTCGGCCACAGCACCACCGGACTCCTCACCATTGTTTATGCCGGTCTGATCGGAACCTTTGTCCCCCTCAGCCTTTACTACTTTCTGCTCCGTCACGTTTCGGTGGTCTTCTCGTCGATCATCGCCTACCTGATCCCCTTGGTGGCGGTTTTCTTCGGGGTTTTGATTCTGGACGAGCAGCTCCAGCCCGGGATTCTGATCGGAGGGGCGCTGGTTCTATCGGGGGTGGTGGTCACCGACCTGGTTCGCCTTCGCTCGTCTCGCCTGGAGAGGTCATGATCGGGCGAACCAGTCCTAATCGCCGGGATAACCGCCCGCCAACCCTCTAACCTTTTCTTATGGCGCGCCAAACCCGGCCTGAGGCACTCTCAACCCGTGACCGCGGGATACCTCCCCACCGACCCGACCGGAGGTGCGGATGAAAGCCGCGGTCATCACCGGACCAGGACGGGTCGAGTTACGCGAAGAACCTTCACCCACTCCCGGTCCCGATCAGCTTCTCATCAAGATGACGGCCTGCGGGGTGTGCACCTTCGAGAGAAGGCTGTACGCAGGCGACAACCCCTGGTATCCGGTTTCTCCCGGTCACGAGATATCCGGACAAGTGGTAGAGGTGGGGGAGAGCGTAGATGGTTTGGAGGGCACTCCTCGGCGCGGCGAGACCGTCACGGTGGACCTGCTGCCCCGCTGCCTGACCTGTCGGTCCTGCCGCCGGGGCCGGACCGCCCTGTGCCGATCCCGGCATCGCCGTCGGCTTTCGGACGGGACGGTCAGCTTCGGAGGCTTCGTGGAAGTCATCTCCGTGGACGCCAAATCCGCCTATCCCACCGGTGACGCCCCTCCCCTCCACGCCGCCATGGGCGAACCTCTGGCCTGTACCGTCCATTCGTTACGAAGGGCAGGGCTTAGGCCCGGGGATCGGGTGGCCATCATCGGCGGCGGCTTTATGGGAAGGCTGCACCTTGCTCTGGGCCGTCTGGAAGGGGCTTCGGCAATCGGAGTGGTGGATATATCCGAGGAGCGCCGCCTCCAAGCCCGGGAAGCCGGTGCCGACTGGGTGGCCGCCCCCGAGCAGGCCCGACAGGTGGGTGGACTACAGGATGTGGTGTTTGTCACGGCTATGGGAGGATTGGATCTGGCCTGGGATATCGTGGATGTGGGAGGCTCGATCGGCTTGTACAGCTCCTTCGCCTCGGAGGCCGTGGTACGGGTCGAGGCCGATCGAGCCCATCGTGAGGAGATTTCGGTGGTGGGCATCTTCAATCAGGAGCCCGAGGATTGGCGGCGGGCGGCGGCGTTGATACGTTCCGGTGCCCTCTCCGACCCGCTCGATGGTCTGATCTCGGCCCGTTATCCGATGGCCCGGATCGACCAGGCCTTGGCCCTGGTTACCTCGCTTCCCACCTACCGGGTTTTCGTCGAGGGCGGGCCCGCAGGATGACCGGGGAGCTGGTCGCCGGGGTGGATATCGGCACCGGCGCGGTACGGGCCGTGGCCATCGACCGCTCGGGTGAGGTACGGGCCTCATCGGAACTTCCCCTACCGGCGCAAGATCTACCTAGGGGTGAGTCGAACCCCGATCTCTGGAAGGAAGGGCTGATCAAGGTTTTGGAGCAGCTGAAGGTAGGCCCACCGGTCGCCCTCGGAATCGGAGGGCATGGCCCCACCACCGTTTTACCCTCTTCGGGCCGGGCACTCACCTATCAGCATCCGGCCGGCGCTTCCGCCGATTATGACGGGCAGCATCGGGCTCAGGCCCAGGAGTTGTCGGCCCGATCCGGGGGCGGCAACAACCAACCCCGCCGGCTGTGGGATTACCTGGCCTCACAGTTGGGTGGCTCACCCCATACCCAGGCGGTCTGGCCCGGTCTCGACCCGCTGGAAGGGTTCGGAGACCCTATTCCGGTCGGTTCCTCCTGCGGGGTAACTGCGGGGGGTTACGTTCTGCCCGACGGCATCATTTTGGCACCAGGGGCCAACGACGCCTTTCTCACCGCCTGGGCCTCCTCCATTGATATCCCTGGTAAAGGATTTGATCCGGGCGGCCGGACCGGAGGGCTTGGCGTGGCGATTTCCTCCGCCGAACATCCGGTTGAAGCTCGTCGGGGTATGCCCGGCCACGTGCCGGGCATCGCCGTGGTGGGAGGTCCGGTGGCCGCGCACGGTGCCATGCTGGAGTGGTGGTCCCGGGTCACCGGTCGGGAGGTAGGGGAGCTGATCGGCTCGGCCGGCCGGGTACGACCCGGATCCGAAGGGGTGATGATCCTGCCCTATTTGGAAGGAGAGAGAGCCCCCCGCTGGGAACCCGACCTTCGAGCCGAGATACACGGATTGTCCTCGGATGCCGGGCCGGAAGTGATCGCCCGAGCCCTGCTGGAGGCCTCCGCCTACGGGCTGGCCCACATCGCCCAAGACCTGGCCGACCGGGGCATTACCATGAACCGAATGGTCAGCTCGGGAGCACCCTCCCAAAGCGAATTATGGGTCAGGATCAAAGCAGCGGTGCTGGGGATACGGGTGGATGTCCCCGAATGTCACCATATGGCCGCCTATGGAGCGGCGTTGGCGGCCGGCGCGGCTGCCGGATGGTGGCCTCGCCCGGGCGAGGGGAGTCCGGGCGACTGGCCCACCCCGGCGGTTACCACCTACCCACCCGAGCGGGTTACCGCCTATGAGGAGGGGTTGTCCCGTTTCATAGCACTAGGCGATCAAGCCGTCCGCCGTATCCGCCAGGAGACCTGACCATATGACCTCCGTGTTCTCCGCCGTAGCCGCCGGTAAAGTCCGCCGAACCCATCGGTTCATCGGCGGGGAGGGTCGGGCGGTGTTGGTGGCTATCGATATGCAGCTGGCAACCGGAACCGGCCCCGCTCCTCAGGTGGTGGAGGAGGTGACCAGGGGCGAACCGGACGGCATCTTGACCACCTGGCAGATCGCCCGCCGCTTTCCCGAAGCCCTGGCACGATCCGGTCTGATACTCCGGGTGGATGGAGGCGAAACCCATCTCAACCCCACCGGTCAAACCGATGAACTTTCTCTCCTACACGGTGCCGAACAGGCGGCGGCCATCGGGGCGGACGCGGTGGCACTGATGGTCTATCCCGGCAAAGAAGACGAACACCGTTCCCTGCGCAGGCTGGCCTCCCTGGTAAACGAGTGCGAGCTCTTGGGAATGCCGGTTTTGGCCGAATCGATCCCCGGCGGTTGGGGTAGGGATATACCCTGGAACGCCGAGAGTATCGCCCGCAGCGCCCGCATCTGCGCGGAGATCGGTGCCGACGCCATCAAAACCATGGCACCTCAACCGGTCGGCGACCTCGGCCAGGTACTAGCCGGATGCCAGGCACCGGTGTTCGTTCTGGGAGGACCCAAGATGGAGACCGAGGATCGGGCGGTGCGGTACGCCGCCGAGGTGGTGGCCGCCGGTGCCGCCGGAGTCTGCTTCGGACGCAACGTTTGGGGGAGCCATGATCCGGAGGCCATGGTAAAACGCCTGGTCGGGGTGGTGCATCGGTTCTGATGGTCGGAAAAATATCTCTGCTTGGTTCCTCCTTCCGCCATCCGGTGCCGGCCTTGTTTATGGTCGTCCTGCTGGCGGCCTCGGCCTGCTCAAGCAGCGAAAACGGCGTGGTTTCCGACCCGACCGCTACATCATCCCCCGATTGGGGTTTGGCCGATTTCAACCGTGACGGCTCGGTCCGAATCGCGGTGGTAACCGAAGGATCACGGGACGACGGTGCCTACTATCAGGCCCTGGTGGAACGGGTGCAGGACATCTCCTCCCAATCGGGATACCAAGCCCCGCTGATAGTCGACCAGGTTGACCCGGCCAACGCCCGCTCCGAGCTGAACAACGTGGTTGACCAGGGGGCCGACATCATCGCCATCGGGTCCAGCAACCTGGCGGACGGTAACGAGGACCTCTTTTTGGAGCACGACGAGATCTTCTGGTACTGCAACTGCGGATCCGGTTATCAGGATCATCCCGGCCTGTTTAGAAGCACCGACAGCGGGGCCGAGCTGGGGATTTCCGCCGGATACGCCGCCGGACTTCTCCTCCAGACCCGCAACGCCGACCGGGCGGTGTTTCTGGGTTGCTGCGAACTTAACTTTGAGGTGGAATCCTTCCTGGCTTTCCGGTTCGGTCTGCAGCTGGTGGACGAGTCCTTCACCGTGGTCTACGTTCCTACCGGCAACTTTCCGTTCGATTTCAACAACACCGCCGGGGCAACCGAGGCCTACAACACGGCCGTAGCCGAAGGGATAACCGCCGTCTACCCCTTCCTGGGCGGTGCCCACGAGCCGATCATCCGCCTGGCCAACCAGGATGGTCTGATCGCCATGACCGCCGGATCATCTCGGGGATGCGAACGGACCGACCTGGAATACGACATCGAGGTTCGGTTCGACGCCGGAGATTATCTGGCACCGATCTTCGACGAGATCCTGAGCGGGGCGGCCACCGAAGGCGGTGCCCGTCGGTTCACAGTCGGGGTGGATCCTCAGGTCGGGGCGGAATTATGCCACGGAACCCCCCAACAGAACCAGGCCCTGGCCGACCTCAACACCGGAATCGGAGAGGGCCGCTTCGAAGAACAGATCGCCAGGATCCTCTCCGAGGCCTACGGCTTCTAACCCACAACCTTCTTGCTCCGGTCTTTCGGGGGTACCTAAACCGAAGCCGGCGGCTTCCCATCAGGTAATTTGAGGTGCTGAGGGGGATTTTTTGCGTTCTCAAAATTAGGGGTTGACCTTTTCTGAAAGTCATGATACGTAGGGGGTTGCCAAGCACCGAAGGCCGGGTTAGAGGTAGGTATCCCGATCGGATCCCCG
>VXMP01000064.1 GCA_009841075.1 Acidimicrobiia bacterium
GCGTCGAAGGCGGCGGCACATCATTATCCGCCACACTCACCGAAGCCGAACCCTGAGAGGAAGACACCGTATAACCACTTAAGGCGTTCACCGTCACAGTCACCGACCCGTCCACCTCATCGGTGGTGTCATCTGTCGTGCCAACAGTCACCGTCGCGCTACCGCTCGTAGGAACAGTCACCGTCCGCGAACCCGTAGCCGCCCCGAAATCGCCGTCTTGGCTAACCGTCACCGACACCGACAACGGAGCCAAAGGAGTCGGACTAGCCGAAACCGTAAACGAAGCATCCCCACCCTCCGTCACACCACCACCCCCGGTCACACTTACCACCGGCAACGTCTGAACCTGACCCTGATCCGGAATACCGGAGACACTCAAAGTGAACAACCCCGAGCGCCGAGCCCCATACGTGGTCGCCTCGATCGTGTAAACACCCGCACCCAACGTCCTCGAAATCCGCGAATTCAACCCCGGGCCACCATCATCATCAGCGGTCACAATCCCGGACGACCGTTGATCAAGTCCCCGCCGCAGAAACAGATACGGGTCCAGCGAAGACTCCAAATCAATCCTCACCGCCGCCTGGCTACTCAAAGAAAACGTGAAAAACCGCGCATAACGCCCAGAACGAGCCTGCGACCCGCACTCTGACCCGTAACTGCCCTGCACGCTACCGCTACCCGACAAAGCCTCCACACAACCATCGACCGACGCCGGCGGAACATCATTATCAGACACATTGACAGTGGCCGAACCCTGCGAGGAAGACACCGTATAACCACTCCCCGAGTTCACCGCCACACCCACCGAACCATTGGGCTCATCCACACCGTCATCCGTTGTCGCAATCGTCAACGTCACAGTACCGCCGGTAGGAACCGTCACCGTCCGCGAACCCGTAGAAGCACCGAAATCGCCCACCTGGCTAACCGTCACGCTGACCGACAACGGAGACGAAGGAGCAGGACTGGCCGAAACCGTAAACGAAGCATCCCCACCCTCGGTGATCCCACTCCCGCCTGTGACGCTCACCTCCGATGTCACTAGCGGCGGATGATGGTCGTTATCGGCCACCGCTACGTGGGCGGAACCTTGCGAACCGGAAACCGAATAACCACTACCCGGGTTCACCGCCACACTCACCGAACCATTAAGCTCGTCCGCACTGTCATCGGCAGTAGACACAGAAACCGTCACGCTCCCACTCGTCGGAACAGTCACCGTCCGCGCACCAGTAGAAACCCCAAAATCACCCGCCTGACTCACCGTCACATCCACCCACAACCAGACAGAAGGTGCCGGAGTCGCCGTAACCGTAAACACCGCAGTGTCGCCCTCGGTCACCGATGAGCCTCCGCTGATGGTCAGTCGCGGCACCAGCGCCGAGGGAGTGACGTTGATGGCGACGGTGTAGTCGGCGGTCTGAGGCGGACTGCCACTGTCGGTGGCGGTCACAGTGAACGACTTCTGCGCGAATTCAAGTGCAGGCGTGCCGCTGATCTCGCCTGTCGTGGTGTTGAAGCCCACACCATCGGGCAGCTGCGAAGCGGCGGGCGATATGCTGTAGCTGACCGTGCCGATCGCACCGCTGGTGGTTGGCGAAATCGAAAGAGGATACCCGGCCCCTACCTCGTATCCCGCCTCCGTACCGGACATCACCAATTTGCGCACCTCGATTTTGAACCGGTATTCGACCGTCTTGCTGTTCGCGTCCGTAGCAGTGATCGTGTAGGTCTGCTTCGGTTGCGTGGCGTTGGGGTCGAGCGTGCCGCTGATCTGGCCCGTGCCGGTGTTGAAACTGAGTCCGGTCGGCAGCGCCGGAGTGCCGGCGAGGGCATAGCTGATATTGCCGGACAGATTCGGCAGCGCCATCGCCGGGATGTTGACAGTTTGTCCGGCACCAAGGTAATGAACGTCCTGCACCTCAACGTTGACCGTGATGTTGACTCGCTGAGGGGTGCGGTCGTTGCACCGACAGTCTTCGTAGGCGGTAATCGTGTAGGTGTTCTTGACCATCGGCGTGGCGCTGCTCGCCAACAGCGTGCCCGAATAAGGGTGCAAGAACAACAGACCCGGGTGGGAGGATCGATAGCGGTATCTAAGCTTACCGGTCGGGTTGACCAGGGCCGGCGGGACGATTTCGATCCGGTCGCCGGCTTCGAAGACCTGATCCGGCATGTTCGACACGGGCCAGTGCATCCCCACCTTTACGGAAAGACGCACATCAAAGGTCGCCGTCTGCGCGCCGCCCGACTTCGAGTCGGTCGCAGTGATCGTGTAGGTGATCTGGTCCTGAATGGCCGACGGAGCACCGCTGATCACACCAGTCGAGGTGTCGATGGAGAGTCCCGCCGGTAGGGAGGGGCTTATCGCATAACTTACGTCCCCCTCGGCGAAGAACAGTTCCGGCGGATTGATCGTCCGGTCCTGACCCCTATACAACCTCACGTGCCCCAGGTTGTCCGCGCCGAACCCCATCCCCGCGCCGATAACTTCCACCTTGAGCGTGTAAGAACCGCTCCAGCTGTGCGGGAACCCACATATGTATTCGATTCGGTAGGTGGTGGGTGCTGCGAGGAACTTCGCCCGGCCTGCGAGCCGGGGGAGGCCGTCACTGTAGTCAAGGCTGAAACCGTTGTCCGACCTCGTCACTACTTCCTTGCCTTCTACGGTCTTATAGAGCACCCCGGCACCGATGAGGCAACCTTGAGCGCCGCTCAGCTTTGACAGAGGGGGGGGGGTGTAGCGGATCTGCTGTCCGGTTTCGACCTGACCCAAATCCACATCGACTTTGCTTTCAGGCTCCTTCTTTTCCGTCTGCTTCGGTGTGGAGTTCAGAACTACGCTGCCTTTCTCGCGTATCTGCTCACCGAACTCCTGCCACGTAGCGGTTCTGTCTCCGTCGAAGTCGGCTTTTAACGCAGGGAACTGGAGGGCGGTACCGAAGTCCCACGGGTCGTCGCCTCCGGTGCTGTCATCGTTGTCGCTGTCCGCGTTGTCCAAGTCCAGATTCCACGACGCAAACACACTGCTGTAACCCGTAGGAGTCGTCAACTCGGCAGTCGTCTTGCCACCCGCACCGGCCGCGCCGGAGATATCACTGTCGTAGTAGACCCCGCTCAGGGCACCCCTTGTGGTGCGACCCACAGACCCGCCCACCTCGCTCGTGCCGCTGACCGAACCTGTCGCGTAGCTCGTCTTGACACGTTGCCCATTTTCGCTAAAGCCAACCAACCCTCCGACAGCCTTGACGCCGCTGACCGCGCCCATGCTATAACTCGCCCTGATATACCCGAGGTTCTTGCCAACAAGTCCGCCGACATTGGTCTTCCCTGTAACTGATCCGGTCGCATAACTGCGGATGATCGTACCCTTCTTATCCGTTAATCCACCCTCGTTATAGCCGACCAGGCCGCCAGCATCCTTATAAGTGCCGGTAACCGTCCCGGTAGAGAAGCTATCGGATATGGTGCCGCTGTATTCGTTTTCGCCGACCAGACCGCCTACATGAGTATTCCCGGTGACGGCCACATCGGCCGAGCTACGGGTTAGCGAGCCGAAAATCTCGCCGATCAGCCCACCGACGTCGTAGTAGCCAACGACTTGGCCTGTGACCTGAACATTGGTAATGCTGGTATTTGGCTCGCTGTAACCGCCCAATCCGCCGACGTAGTAGTAGCCCTCGACATCCACGCCTGACAGCTCCAGATTTTTCACATCTGCTCCCCGGCCCAGAACAGAGAACAACCCCACAGATTTGCTTCTTGCGCGCTTTACAAACAGGTTGGCGATGGTGTAGCCGTTGCCCTCGAAGGTCGCGTCGAACAGAGAAGGCTGGTCGGAGCCGGGGTTTTCTATAGTCCCGTACAAGCCTGGGGTCACACCCAGCGGGCCAATAGGATGCCAACCCGCCCCGCCGTTCCAGTATGTACTGTCCGCAGCAGTGATCTGTCCATCACCGTCTTCGTCGAAGTCCAGTTCCGCTGTCAGCTCGTAGCCGGTGCAGGTGGTGCCGCCGGGGCATACCGAGCCGCCGTCTGCTACCGGGAAGGCCGCGGTGTAGGTGCTGATGTAATCGGCGTGATCCGCAACCCCATCTCCGTTCAGGTCCCAGCGGACGGCGTGGAGCTGGGACAGGTTGCGGACTTCAATAAGCCCGTCACCGTCGCCGTCATAATCAGAGGGAGGCGACCCTTCGGCTTCCTGAGCCTGGCCGATTGCGCCGGGAGCGAGCAGACCGACCAAGGCTATGGCGAGAAGCACTATCACAGGCAGGGCGGGTTTGCGCCTTGAAAAAGCCTTCACGACCGTTCTATCGAGGATCAGCAGGCCCATGTAAAAGCAACCTGGTTTGCCTTTACCAGGGAAAATAAGGCAGGAGGGTTTTTGGTGTCCGGCCACTGGTGGGATGGGTCGGTTTTATTCATCGTCGATTATGGTGCCTGTGGCGGTGCTGTTGGTTATGGTGGCTCCGTCTGCGGCTGTTAGCACAACGTTGAAGGTTTCCTCATGAGCTTCACGGCGGACATCGTCGCGTATATGGACGATCAAAGTCGCCCGTAACCGGCCCGACCAGATCACCACCCGTCCGTTTCTTGTGCCCTGATAATCCAGATGATCTGTGGCTGTGACCTCTCGGGTCTCATAGGTGACCGTCACGTTCTGCTCCGACCTTTGGCTCAACGTCACCGTGAACTCCAGGAAGTAGGGGGGCTCCCCTTCAACAACAGTGTCGTCTGAGATCGACACCTCCGGCAGATCCGTCGGAGGCGGGTCATCGTTGTCGGCAACGTTGACAGAAGCCGAACCCTGCGTGGAAGACACCGTGTAACCACTGCGGGCGTTGACCGTCACTGTCACCGACCCGTCCACCTCATCGGTGTTGTCGTCTGTGGTGCCAACCGTCACCGACGCGGTGCCACTTATAGGAACAGTCACCGTCCGGGCACCGGTAGAGGCACCAAAATCACCGCTCTGGCTAACCGTCACCCTCACCGACAACGGAGCCGAAGGTGCCGGGGTAGCGGTGACCGTAAACGAAGCGTTACCACCCTCGGTGATCCCGCTCCCGGCGGTGATACTGATTTCAGGGGTCGAAGGCGGCGGCACATCATTATCCGCCACACTCACCGAAGCCGAACCCTGGGTGGCAGACACCGTATAACCACTAAGAGCATCGACTGTCACAGTCACCGACCCATCCACCTCATCGGTGCTGTCATCTGTCGTGCCAACTGCCAAAGTCGCAGTGCCACTGGTCGGCACAATAACCGTCCGCGAACCCGTAGAAGCCCCAAAATCGCCGCTTTGAGTAACCGTCACCGACACCGACAACGGAGCCAAAGGAGCCGGACTAGCCGAAACCGTAAACGAAGCATTACCACCCTCGGTTATCCCACTCCCGGCGACGATACTGATTTCAGGCGTCGAAGGCGGCGGCACATCATTATCCGCCACACTCACCGAAGCCGAACCCTGCGAACCCGACACCGTATAACCACTCCCCGAATTCACCGCCACTGACACCGAACCATCCGTCTCGTCCGTATTGTCATCAGTCGTGCCAACCGTCAAAGTCGCAGTGCCACTGGTCGGCACAATAACCGTCCGCGAACCCGTAGAAGCC
>VXMP01000046.1 GCA_009841075.1 Acidimicrobiia bacterium
GCCCCCGCTTGGCAAAGGTCACGCCCGGTTCGCAAAACGTCCGAGTAGGCCTCCTCGCTGCCGAGCTCCAAGACTCCACGTCCGGTAGCGAGGTCGGCCACTACCCGAGAGGCGAACCCCAGCCGCTCCCAGTAGCGGAAGTGGCGGGGGATAGCCTTTTCCAAAGCGGAGATGATCCCCACCTTCCGCCCTCTCGACATGGCCATCAACAAAGAGGATTCGCCTATTCCCACCACCGGAACCTCCAAAAGGCTGCGGAGTTCTTCGATGCCCGGATCGGAGAAGCAAGCCACTACAAAAGCATCCGCCGGATAGTTTTCGATCATCGACAACATGGCTTGGGCGGCCTCAGAGACATCCTGGTCGGATTCAACCGCCGGAGGACCCGTCACGCAGGTCAACACCTCGATCTCCACCCCTAAGCCGGAGGCCAGATCACCCACCCCTTCTTTGATCTGAGCAGAAATAGCCTCCGTGCTGTTCGGGTTAACCACCTTGATCAAGCCAGGCATCAGCCCACCTTACCCCGGCCACCCGAAGGAGCCTTCATAAAAGACGGTTGGTTAAGTTCAGAAACGGTCGGGAGCGAAGGGTCGAAGGTCCACCTCGGGGGGCTGATCCAAGACCAACCGAGCCAGCACCCTACCCATCAGCGGCCCGGCGGTCAGACCCATATGGGGATAGACCCCCACCACCAGTCCGGGTGGCCCGACCTGACCGATTATGGGAGACAGGTCGGGGGTAGCCAAGCCTGCCCCGGACCAGGTTCGGATCAGACGCACCCCGGCCAGCATAGGCACCACCCTCCTGGCCACTCTGAGGTTGGCAACCAGGTTGGCCGGATTGACGCTGGTGTGCCTGGTGATGGGATCTATGTCGGCTTCCCATCCACCTCCGATCAGCAGAGTCCCGGCCTTGGCCTGCTTAAAGGTGAGCTTATCTCCCGCAAAGTAGACCAAATGACGCACTATCGACTCCATCGGTTCGGTAGCACCCACCTGAGCCGGCTCGTCAACGATAGGTAGGGTTTGTCCCCACAAAGGAGCGAACCGGTTCATGGTGTTGCCTGCCGCCAGAACCACCCTTCGGGTCGAGACCACACCGTTTGAGGTTGAGGCTATAAAACCCCCGTTCTCTCCGGCATCCAACCCGTTCACCTCGGTATTAATCCGAATGGTCACACCCCGTTCGGCAGCAGCCTTGGCAAAGGCGGGGCCGGCCAGCATCGGGTTGGCCTTCCCCTCCACCTTGGAAAGCTGGGCACCGAC
The DNA here is from genome assembly GCA_009841075.1 of Acidimicrobiia bacterium. Taxonomy (GTDB): domain Bacteria; phylum Actinomycetota; class Acidimicrobiia; order Spongiisociales; family Spongiisociaceae; genus Spongiisocius. The sequence goes on from VXMP01000046.1 coordinate 1,269, forward strand.
CATCTCCGAAGAAATATACGGGGCTATTTCCGCCAAATCCTCCCGCCCCAGCAGGTCGGATTCCACCCCGGCGGAGCGCTCAATAGCCACCTTCCGTTCGATGTCTCGCATCTGCTCCTCGGTTTCGGCGACCAACAACCCGCCGTTCAGTCTGACCTCAAGGTGGGTCGAAAGCTCCTGGCCGAGACTACGCCAGATATCCAGGGAACGGTGCAGGAACAGGAGGGCGGGGAGAAAATTGCGCCCCCATTCCTCTCCGAACTCCATGAACGAGCCGTGTTGGATCTGTCCGTGCAGACTTCCGGCGTTACGTCCCGAGGCCTGGGTGTTCAGATCGAACTCCTCTAGCAGGATGACCTCGGCACCGTATCCGGCCAGGTGGTAGGCCGCCGAACAGCCGGTGATCCCCCCGCCGATTACGAGGACATCGCATGAAGAGGTAGCCACAAAAACCTAGGAGCGGCTGATGAGATCGCGCAGCACGGCCAGCTCCTCGTCGGTGGGAGGATCGGTGATCGACAGTGAAGGCGACACCTGGAGAGGCCATTGGGTCTGCTCCAACACCTCCTCTACCTCCACACCCGGATGAACAGCCACCAGCGCCAGCTCGCCACAGACCGGATCGGGCCTCAAAACCCCCAGATCTGTGATCACCTCGACCGGTCCGGCCCCTTTGAACCCGAGCTCGGAACGCAGGTTTGCTGCCGGACCCAACCCAACCGAGGTGACGAAGTCGACTTCCGAAACGAAGGCTCGACGGGTGTGGCGCATGATGATGGTCACCTCTCGACAATGGGCGGCTATCTCTGGTGCCCCGCCCGCCCCCGGCAACCTCACCCGAGGCTGGTGGTAGTCGGGTCCGATCACCGTGGTATTGAGGTTGGCGTACCGATCAATCTGGGCGGCGGAAAGATAGCCCACATCGATCCGCCCTCCCTGAAGCCAGTAGTTGAAAACCTCCGGTACGGACACCACCGAGTCGGCGGTGGTAGCCAGCTCCCCGTCTCCGATTGACAGCGGCAGCCGATAGGGTTTGCTCCCCAGCACACCCGCCTCATAGATCAGGAACAGGTCGGGGGCGTGGGTGTTGCGGGCCAGATTGGCGACCGTGCTGGGGATACCGATCCCTACGAAACAGGACATCCCATTTCGCAGTTGACGTGATCCGACCACGGTCATCATTTCCTCGGCGGTCCAGCCGACCGTTTTAGCCGTCAACCCGAGCCCCCCATAACCGACCCTTCCACCCAGGACAGGAAGGCGTCCCTATCCTTGCTCAGGCCGGGCCACCGGCGATACCAGTCGTTGTCACGGTTGTAATAGTCCTGCACATACGAAGGCCGGGCACCGAAGGGAGCCGGACAGACCGCTGTAACCGCCATCGCCGGAATCACGAAATCCCCCGGGTGGCGCTCCAGCTCTTCAACCACTTCCTCGACCGTGATTATGACCCTTCGAGAAGCCATCACCACCTCCCGGAACACTCCGGAAATCCCCCATACCTGCACGTTGCCCAGCCGATCCGCCCGCTGGGCGTGGAGGATCCCCACGTCGGGGTTAAGCGCCCGAACCGCCGCCATCGGCTCGCCGGTGAACGGGCAATCCAAGAAGCGCACATGAGGAGCGATCTGCCCGAGAGACGTCCCGAGATACCCTTTCATAACCGTAAAAGGCAGGCCGGAAGCGCCCGCCACATAGCGGTTGGTAAGTCCGGCATGGCTGTGCTCCTCCAGTTTGATCGGGGAAGGCCAGCCGTTTTCCACCGCATCACGGAATCGATACAGCGAACCCACGCCGGGGTTACCCCCCCAAGAGAACAATATCTTGCGCACACATCCGGCCCCGATCAGCTGGTCGTAGATCAGATCGGGTGTCAACCTGGACACGGTGAGATTGCGCTTACCTTGACGGATGATTTCATGGCCCGCAGCAAAAGGGATCAGATGGGTAAACCCCTCCAGGGCCACCGTGTCACCGTCCTGCACATAACGTGAAACGGCCTGGCTTAGTTCAAGATGTTCCGCCATATCTCGGTTAGTGCCGAACCCGATTCGGGCAATTGGATATCAAAACCGATTCGGCCTTCGATCGGCCTGCCCGTCTTCGCCAAAGCGCCGAGCTCAGTACCGCTCCTCCACAAAGGTCTGATCGGTGATCGGCGGACGAACATACCCCACCCCAGACTGTTTTTCGGGCAGCTCGATCTCGTCCCAGGGCACGTCTTCGTAGGGAATCTGATCGAGGAGATGGGCGATGCAGTTCAGCCGAGCCCGCTTTTTGACATCGGCGTTGACCACAAACCAAGGTGCCTGCTTGATATCGGTATGGGCGAACAGGGTGTCCTTGGCCTTGGAAAACTCCACCCACCTGGACCGGCCTTCCACGTCCACCGGCGACAGCTTCCATCTTTTAACCGGGTCGTTGATCCTGGCCTGAAAGCGCCGCTCCTGTTCGGAATCGCTCACCGAAAACCAGTATTTGATCAGGATGATGCCGGACCGGATCAGCATCCGCTCAAACTCGGGACACGATCGCAGAAACTCGCGATATTCCTGCTCGGTACAGAAACCCATCACCGGTTCTACCACCCCCCGGTTGTACCAGCTCCGGTCGAAGAGCACCATCTCTCCGGCCGCGGGCAACGCAGCTACATAACGCTGAAACCACCATTGGGTCTTTTCTCGGTCGCTGGGGGTACCCAAGGCCACCACCCGAACCACCCGAGGATTGAGCCGTTCTGTGATCCGCTTGATAACCCCACCCTTACCAGCGGCGTCTCGCCCCTCAAAGATCACCACCACCTTCAGACCCCGGTGTCTTATCCAACGCTGGAGCCGCACCAGTTCTTCCTGCAACCTTGCCAGCTCCCGCTCGTAAACCTTTCTTTTAAGTTTCGGACGTTCTGCTACGGCCAGGTCCGATTCGAGTGCTGTACCTATATCCAAGCTCATAGTTAGGCAAGGATACCCACCGGTTGCGGTACCGGGGGCCGGAATGCTCCGCTTTCCCTGAACGGCTCATCCATTTTCTTAAGGGGCGGCACGGCCTATGAAGGCTTCTGGGTCTCGGCGGGTTCCTGTTTTATCACCACCGTCCGATGCGGGAAGGGCATGGAGATCCCGGCTTCCTCAAGCGCCTCTTTGATTCGCAGCCGCAGCTCCCGTTCGGTTCGCCACTGCACCGAAGGCCTGGTTTTGGCCCGCACCCGGATCAAAATCCCCGACTCGCCCAGGCTCTGGACGCCCTTGACCTCAGGTGGCTCGGATAGTTCATCCCCACCCCATTGCGGGTCCTCCCACATCTCTTCCCCGGCCGCTTTGATGACCTCCATGGCCCGACGCAGATCACAGCTATAGGGGACCTCCACATCGATCTGAGCCCTAGCCCAAAGCTGCGAATAGTTGGCCAGGAAGTCGATCCTCCCGTTGGGAACATTCCACACCACCCCCTGGCGGGTGCGGATCGAAGTAGACCGCAGGGTTATTTTCTCCACTGTCCCCCGACCCTTGCCGAAGTCGATGTCGTCTCCCACGCTGTAGATGTCCTCGATCATCATGAAAACCCCGCTCAAGAAGTCCCGCACCACCGATTGGGCACCGAAACCCACCGCTATACCCACGATTCCGGCACCGGCTATCAGGGGACCCAGGTTGATGTTGAGTTGGGCCAAGGCCAGAAGAGCGGTAAAAGCCCAAATAGAAATAAGAGCCACGCTTCGCAGCACCACAGCCAGGGTTTCGGCCCTCGCCTTGGCCCGAAGCTCCTCCGCTTCGTGCGAGAGGGTGGGATCCTTCCCCACATCCCTTAGGTCTGGCCGTCCGAGGCGCTGGGTAAAGTGGTGGATCGCCCGCTTAACAGCCCGGGTCACCAGCCATCCCCCCAACAGGATCAGCACCACCGGCAGTCCCCGCTCGATCAGTATGGCCACCACCTGGGACAGGGCTTCGTTGTTGGTCCACCCATACAAGGTGTCGCACACCAAACCCGCCGGTTCGGCACAAGCCGTCGACTGATCGGCTTCGCTACCTTGGGCTACGTTGATCATCTATACAAACTCGGGTTGTGCGCATTCGGGGACGGATTGGATGTTCAGCCCTGGAATCCTAGTGGCTTCTGAATCTCCCGGTACCAAACCGATAGAGTTGGTTCCGCTACATAG